>JASLHI010000044.1 GCA_030149815.1 Aquirhabdus sp.
ACCAATTCCTGTGGAGCCGATCGTGCCTGTATAGCCACCATATAAATCATTTTCAACCGAATTCTGAGTATGTTTGCCATTCGAATCAGGATTTAGTGAAGCATAGCTATATCCAAGTGTTGAAAACCAGTAGCCTGCATAGAAACCATTTTTTAGGACATAATCAAAGCCACCTTGTACCGCAGGACCATCTGATTCAGGGCCACTGCCATCATAGGTTTTGTCATAGGTCTGGGTAATTCCGCGAAGGATATACTTCGACACTACATTAATATTGCCAGTGAGATCACCTTCATAAGGCGTTCCAGCAAATACCAGATCAGGATCGGTATCCGCGGCAGAAGCACCCATATTTACGCTTAATCCTCCTAATACACACATCCCGATGATCAACAGACGACGCTTCGCAAGACGGTGTGCTAAAGGAGTGCAAAGATTACTTTTTATCAGGTCAGACATGTTCATTTGCTCCAAGTTGAGTCCTTAGTATTACTAAAATTAAATTTAGTAATATTATTAAGCAAACGCTATGCCATATCAGAATTGATGGCCTGTAAGATTGCCAAAGTCGATGAATTGAATTGGTATTGCGTTGGCAACGCTTAGGCAAGAAGTTATAAAAATAAATAAACATTAGAAAACAACATCCCTGATGCTGTCTTTTTCCTGTTCAGATTTTTTTGAATTGAAGGAATATATTGAATCGACTACCCACAAATGCTGCACTGAAAACCTTTGCATACATGGAGAATCGTACTTCGGCTTGCTTTGGCAGACGTACCAGGCCCTCCTGTCGCTGGACCAGCAAGTTGTTCCGCAGCGTTTTTTGGTCGCCATTTTTCATTTATCTGGATTCTGACGCGACCCGAGATCATGGGGTTTGCCTCAGTCTGTTGATGACAATAGTGGCATTTAATCAGACTATTCAATGCTGCAAAAGGCATCTGCTTTTCAAAGATTCCTTCACAATGTGTACAGCGAATATCGTATAACGGCATGATTTTCTGACTCCAAACTGGTCGATGAAACTTATTTGCTAAATCTGATAAGAACCTCTTTAACTAGAGAAAAGGCTCTCATCATAATAAGCAAAAGATTAATTCCTATGCCCCCAATAGGCACGATCGTTCAGCATGCCAGTGGGTAAAATACTCTTCTCAAATATACCTGTCGGGAGTGAGACCGTACACGCACAATTTGGAATATCAACAATACCACCGATACGTCCTTCAACAGGTGCAGCCGTTAAAAGCATATAAGCCTGACTTCCTGTAAAACCAAAGTTCGTCAAATAGTTAATCGCTTTTAAACAGGCCTGACGATAAGCAACGCTTGCGTCCAGATAGTAATTCACGCCATGTTCAACACTAATCCCTTCAAATGTTAGCCATTGGTCATATCGTGGTTTGACGGGACTAGGCATAAAAATTGGTGCATCTAAACCATATTTCGCCATTCCGCCTTTAATCAAATCAAAGCCAACGCGCGTCACGCCATCCATTTCAATCGCACCGCAGAAGCCAATTTCACCGTCACCTTGCGAGAAATGCAGATCGCCCATAGAAAAACCTGCGCCTTTGACATACACAGGGAAGAAAATACGCGTTCCAGAGGACAGATCTTTAATGTCCGTATTTCCACCATGTTCACGTGGTGGAACTGTTCTGGCTGCTTCGGCGGCCATACGATCAAACTCTGCACCCTTAACACCACGTAAAACAGCGGTACGCGGATCTGGCGGTTGTGCCAAACCTTTTGCCGCAAGTGGTGCTTCACGACGATTCCACTCTTTTAATAAATCATGAGAAGGTAAACATCCCATCAACCCCGGGTGAGTTAATCCCGCAATACGCACGCCTGGAATATGACGAGAAGTTGCATATAAACCTTTCAAGTCCCAAATGGCTTTATCGGCATTAGGGAAATAATCTGCCAAAAATCCACCGCCATTTTCCTTAGAAAATACTCCTGAAAAACCAACAGGTGTTACAGGCTTAATATCTAGTAAATCAATAACCAACAAATCACCTGGCTCAGCACCTTCAACATAAAAAGGTCCCGTCAGTGGATGAGCTCGCGTCAGGTCAACATTGGCAACATCAGAAACATCATCAGTGTCTTTAATCTGAGCATCGAGAAAATCTAAACTTTCGACAAGAATTTCTTCGCCGGGTTTCACTGAAGTCAGAAATGGAATATCGGGATGCCAACGGTTATGTCCTAGCTCTGGTTGTTCCGCAAGTGGAACACCGGGTTTGATTTTGATGTGCTGCATGGTGTATCTCCTTGGTTCGAAAAAAATACGGCCTTCAATTTTAAAAACGATAAATTCAACAGCGTGCAAACGAATCAATTCGCATCAAACGACGCGGTGTTAACCAATATGAGGAAGAGAACCCACAGGGCAATCAGCAACGCCTATGGTTGATCGAGTAATTTTCTCGACATCAGCTTGTGCTTTTTTAGCATCAGTGACCCATGATCGATAGAAGTCAAAAGGACATTCCGCCAGCCCTTTATTGCCATCCCCAGAGCTATGAATGCCTGTATAACCACGATGGAGTAATTTAAATAAATGATTTTGTGATTGATCATGAGCGCGAGCATCACGAATTTGAGAGACAGATAGTTGAGCATATTGAATGCCCATTTCTTCCTCACCACACTCACCCAAAGTACGTCCATCAAAACCGATAATTGCAGAATGTCCAAAGTAGGAATACACACCATCAAAGCCTGCAGCATTCGCAACAGCAACATAGCAATTGTTTGCCCACGCCATGGTTTTTGACATTAAAACTTGTTGTTCTTTAGCAGGATACATATATCCCTGACAGCGAATGATGAGTTCAGCTCCCTTCATTGCACAATCTCGCCATGTCTCTGGATAATTGCCATCGTCACAAATAATCAGGCTGATTTTCAGACCCTTCGGGCCTTTACTGACATAAGTCCGATCCCCTGGATACCACCCTTCAATCGGACACCATGGAATACATTTCCGATATTTCTGAACGATCTCACCTTGATCATTGATCAGGATTAGCGTGTTATAAGGTGCTTTATTAGGGTGTTCCTCATGGCGCTCTCCAGTGATGGAAAAAACACCCCATGTCTTTGCTTCACGGCAAGCTGCGGAAAATATTGCTGTCTCATCACCTGGAATTGTTGCGGCGGTTTCCATCATTTCAGCAGGGTCATACATAATGCCCATCGTGCTATATTCAGGAAAAATCACGAGATCCATGCCAGGCAATCCCAGCTTCATGCCTTTAATGACCTCTGCAATGTGACGCGCATTGTCCAGCACCTCTGCCCGACTATGCAGACGCGGCATTTTGTAATTCACCACGGCAACACCGACGGTATCAGGGCTACTTGAAATATCTCCATGTCTCATGTCAACAACCCTCAATTCAACTGATTATTTAAACCGACAAATAGCGACTAATCGTGGCCTCATCGACTTCCGCACGCACGTTTTCATAAACCAGATTGCCTTTATCAATGACAAAGAAACGGTCAGCAATATCCATCGTAAAGCTCAAAACCTGTTCAGAAACAACGATCGTCAAATCTCGCATCGTGCGAATTTCTTTCAAGGTTTTAGCAATGTCTTTAATAATTGACGGCTGAATACCTTCAGTCGGTTCATCCAGCAATAACACCTTGGGATTGGTTGCCAATGCCCGCGCAATGGCTAATTGCTGTTGTTGTCCACCAGATAAATTTCCGCCTTTACGCTTAGCCATTTCTTTGAGCACAGGAAAAAGCTCATATAAATCTTCAGGAACTTTTCCTTTTGCCGAAGCAGGTAAACCCGTCTGAATATTTTCCAGAACCGTCATATTTGGAAAAATCATGCGACCTTGAGGCACATAAGCAAGACCAGAGGAGATGCGTTGATAAGTTTCAAGATGTGCAACATCTTGTCCATTCACTTTAATCTCACCGCCACGCGTCGGAATAATGCCCATTAAGGTCTTAAACAGCGTGGTCTTACCCATCCCATTACGACCCATCACAGCCACAATTTCGTTCTTTTGGACATGCAGATTTAAACCGTGAATGACTTCACTTTGACCATAGCCAGATGCCAGCGTATTGACTTCAAACATTAGATTTGACATATCAGTGCCCCAGATAAACTTCGATGACTTTGGGATTGCTTTGGACAGACTCCATATTTCCTTCCGCGAGGATCTTGCCTTGATGAAGCACCGTGACTTTGTCAGCAATGCTTTTGACAAACTCCATGTCATGCTCAATAACTAATACAGAACGGCCTTGACTGATCTTGCGTAAAAGAAGTGCGGTTTTCTCTCGCTCAGTCACACTCATGCCTGCCACTGGCTCATCAAGCATCAATAATTCTGGGTCTTGCATCAGCAACATGCCGATTTCCAACCATTGTTTTTGTCCATGTGAAAGCAAGTCAGCTTGCTGATGCAGCATGTCTGTTAAATAAATTTCTTGAGCAATCTCATTTACACGAGCAACAACATCGTCAGTCCGTTTAAAAAACAGTGCACCAAAGACGTTACGTCCACGCGGAAAAGACATTTCTAGATTTTCAAAAACCGTCAAATTTTCATAGATAGAAGGGGTTTGAAATTTACGTCCAACACCTGCACGGACAATCATGTGCTCGCTCATCTTGATCAAATCCTGATTTTTGAACAGGATCTTGCCGCTGGTTGCTTTGGTCTTACCGCAAATCAAATCCAGTACGGTGGTTTTACCTGCACCATTAGGTCCGATCACCACGCGAACTTCATTGCGATCCAGATACAATGTCAGGCCTTCCACTGCTTTAAACCCATCAAATGACACGGTGAGATCTTCGATAACCAGTACTGGTTTAGGTAACTCATAGCCTTGAGGTTTCATTGTCCGCCCTCCTCTAGTTTTGCAACAGCGTTAGGTTCAATGCTGATCGTGCTACTACTATTTTCTTTGGGTGAAAAAAGACGCTCCAGTTTTGGTTTGATATAGTCGTCATAGATACCCGCCAAGCCATTTGGAAAATACATCACGACCACGATGAATAAGCCTCCCATCAGGAAAAGCCATAATTGTGGGAAAGATTCTGAAAAATAAGACTTACCGAAATTCACCAGTAATGTGCCGTAAACAGCACCCATCAAAGACATACGTCCACCAACCGCTGCAAAGATCACCATTTCAATCGATGGTACGATCCCTACAAAAGATGGCGACATAAAGCCAACCTGTAAGGTAAACATTGCACCACCAATTGCTGACATTGCAGCAGCAACGCAGAAAATGAAAATCTTGAAGCTTGATACGTCATAGCCAGAAAAACGAACACGCTCTTCTTTTTCACGCATCGCAACAAGCAAGCGACCTAACTTAGACTTCATGATCAACATGCCTGCGATCACACAGGACAGCAGCAAAAATGCATTGATGTAATAAAGAATATATTTGGCTGAGTCAGTACGAATATCCCAGCCATGCAATGTTTTTAGATCAGTGATGCCATTCACACCACCAGTCATCCCTTGTTGACCAATAATTAATATCGTCAAAATCGCGGCAATGGCTTGCGTCACAATTGAGAAATACACATCACCGACGCGACGTTTAAACAATGCAAATCCAACAATCAAAGCAAACAAAACTGGAACTGCAATCGTGGCAACTAACGTAAAACTCAAGCTATGAAATGGCTGCCAGAACCATGGCAAGTGTGTTACCTGATTCCAATCCATAAAATCTGGAATTCCTGGCGTTGTTTGCGTTTTGGTGCTGACCGGATCTGAAGCTTCCAGCTTCAAAAACATCGCCATGCAGTACCCGCCTAGGCCAAAAAAAATACCTTGCCCTAAACTTAAAATTCCGCCATAGCCCCAACACAACACAAGACCAACAGCGACAAAGGCATAGCTCAGATATTTACCAATCAGATTTAATCGAAAAATATCAAAAAGGAGTGGCATGGCAATCAGGATTACCGCCGCAAGGATGACAAACCCCACGAGTTGCTGATAGCGCGCCCATCCAAGATTAGGCAATACCACAGGGAACTTGGATAAATTATTGGGTAAATGATTCATAATGACTCTCTAATGCTGTAAATAGTGGTGGGGTTTTCAACAAAATCAGATGCTGATCCAGCTACTAAAATCGTCACTCACTTTCGTATTTTCGAGGCAAACAAACCCTGTGGACGAATCATTAAGATGATGATGATCGTCGATAAAGTCAGTACTTTTGCAGTAGAACCGTTGAGGAAGAACTCAAGAACAGATTGGGCTTGAGCAATACTAAATGCCGAGGCAATGGTGCCAAATAAGCTGGCTGTTCCACCGAACACCACAACAAGGAAGGTGTCGACAATGTAGGATGTACCTGCCGTTGGACCTGTCGATCCAATCGTGGTAAATGCCGCACCTGCAATTCCAGCCACACCACAACCCAGCGCAAAAGTCATGCGATCTACACGAAGCGTATTAATACCGACAGCACCACTCATGACTCGATTCTGCATGGTGGCACGCACTTGCAAGCCCCAACGTGAACGGAATAGCAGATAAAAAACACCGACAGTCAGTACCAGTGTAATGACCATGAAAAACATGCCATTAATCGGAATATCGATTTTGTCTGTAACGCTATACGAACCCATCAACCAGTTCGGTAAAGTTGGACTCACCTCTTGCGCACCAAATATTGATCGAAAGGCTTGTTGCATAACCAAGCTCAAGCCCCAAGTTGCAAGCAAAGTGTCCAATGGCCGCTTATAAAGCCGACTAATCATTAACCTTTCAACCACATAACCAAGCGCTGCCGCAACAATGAATGAAGCGATAATCGCAATGAAGAAATAGTAAGGCATAAAACTCGGCGCATAATGTTCGGTGACCCATGAGATAACATATGTGGTATACGCACCCAAAGTGAGGAACTCACCGTGTGCCATATTGATCACGCCCATCTGCCCAAAGATAATTGCCAAACCCAACGCCATCAAAAGTAAAATACAAAAAACCGATAAGCCATTGAACCCTTGCATTGCAAAGATTGCGGCGTACTCAGACATAGATGTTGTCATGGCAACTCCAATGATCAGACTTAAAATTAATTTCGGCTTTTGGTCTCAGCTCATCAGCCAATTCCAAGATTTTTAAGAACTTAAAAAGCTCACTGAGCATGTTGAGAATGCTCAGCGAGACGGCTCACTATTATTGATAGCCTTTAGGGAATGGATTTGGTTCAATTAGGCTTGGTGATTCATAAACCACTTTGAACTGACCATTTGGTAAGACTTCACCAATACGGCTCTTGCTCCATAAGTGATGATTTGCATGGATCTTCACATAACCCTCTGGAGCAGTTTTGAGTTCAATACCCGGTGAAGCAGCTACGACTTTATCAACATCGAAACTACCTGCTTTCTCAACAGCAGCTTTCCACAACCACGGACCTAGATAAGCCGCCTGAGTCACATCACCAATGACTGCATTTGCGCCGTATTTAGCCTTGAACGCCGCAACAAATTTTTCATTGTTTGGATTATTCAAGCTTTGGAAATACTTCATTGAAGAATAGAAACCAGCCATATTCTCGCCACCGATACCAAGCAATTCGTCCTCAGTCACTGAGTAAGTCAAGAGATTCTGCTTATTGGCAGTCACGCCTGCTGCTTTTAATTGCTTGTAGAATGCAACGTTAGATCCACCAACGACTGCTGCTATCACAACATCAGGGTGTTTGAGTTTGATTTTATTAATCAATGAACCGAACTGTGTGTTGCCGAGAGGATAGTATTCTTCGCCAACTACTGATCCATGTAGAACATTTTCAATGTGTTTACGTGCAATCTTCATGGTCGTACGAGGCCATATATAATCAGAACCTACTAGATAAAAGGTTTTAGCTTTTTTCTCACGTGCTACCCAGTTCAGACTCGACAAAACCTGCTGTGTTGCCTCTTGTCCGGTATAAATCACATTTTTAGATTGCTCTAAACCTTCATAAAATGTTGGGTAATACAACAAACCATTGTCGCGCTCAAAGATTGGCAAGACAGCTTTACGAGACGCTGACGTCCAGCATCCAAAAACAGTTGCGACATGGTCGTTTTCAAGTAATTTTTTTGCTTTTTCAGCAAAGGTAGGCCAATCCGAGGCTCCATCTTCTTGAATGACGCGAATTTGACGACCCAAAATACCGCCTTGTGCATTAATCTGCTCAATGGCAAGACGTTCAGCGCGAATCGCACCTGTTTCACTGATCGCCATTGTTCCTGTCGCCGAATGCAACTGACCAACAACGACTTCTTTGTCAGTTACCGCAAGATTAGTGGTATCTACTTTTGCAGTCGCTGGAACAGCCGCAATTGCGATGCCAGATTGACTTAATATCGCAGCTGACAGTAAACCGACAACAAACTGTCTGCGACCTAAAGCCCCCGTCTTGATCATGCTCAACTTGTTATTTGACATTAGACCGCTCCTCAATATTTAGTCATAATCGCTGTGATGGCATCGCACTAAATGGATTTTAGTCACTGAACGCCGTTGGATATAACGTAAGAAAAAACATGAGAAACGGCTATACGTCACATACCGTATAGCGGCTACAACCTAGAAAGCGCACTATCCTTAAACATCTCACCAGACCAGATAAATAATACGAATGCATCAAATATTGTGATGTGAGGCATGAATCATGCTTTGCATAATCTGTGTTGGAATAAACAAATGGTGTTGTACATGATTAGCGAAAGTGAAAAGCTGCAAAAATATCCGCCACCACAACGAATTATTAAAATTAGGCGTGATTATAATATTTGGGTTGCGGATGAAACCTTAGAAGACTACGCCTTACGTTTTACCCCTAAGACAGTCCGGAAATGGTCGATCTTTCGTGTCGCCAATACCGCTTATGGCGCAATCTCATTCCTTGCATTAGAAGCCATAGGCGCTGAAATCGCCCTAAATTATGGTTTTACCAATGCATTACTAGCAATTTTAGTTGTATCACTTATCATGTTTTTAACCAGTATGCCAATTAGTTACTATTGCTCTCGCTATGGCGTGGATATGGATTTGTTGACTCGCGGGGCTGGTTTTGGGTATTTGGGATCAACCTTAACTTCACTCATTTACGCTTCTTTTACATTTATTTTCTTTGCTATTGAAGCATCGATCATGGCGATGGCGCTCAAGCTTTTTTTTGATATGCCGCTCTATCTAGCATATCTCGTCAGCGCACTGGTTGTTATTCCGATTGCAACTCATGGGATTACGCTCATCAGTCGGCTCCAAGCTTGGAGCCAACCTCTTTGGCTCATCCTGATGATTACGCCTTATATTTTTGTTTTGATCAAACACCCAAGCCTCTTACATGATGTCACTACGTTTATCGGCATTAATCATCTGGCTTCGGATCATCATGGCCAATTCAACTTATTGGCATTTGGTACAGCATCAACTGTGATTTTCGCGTTGATTGCACAAGTCGGTGAACAAGCAGACTTTCTCCGATTTCTTCCTGAAAAAAATAAAACGAACAAACGCCGCTGGACATTCGCCATGATGTTTGCAGGTCCAGGCTGGGTCATTGTTGGTAGCCTGAAAATGCTGGGTGGTGTACTACTCATGTACCTTGCTCTGCAATATAAAACACCCATCGAACACGCCATAGAACCTGCTCAGATGTACTGGATTGCTTATCAATCCGTGTTCAGCAACCCACAAATTGCACTCGCATTTACCGTTTTATTTGTCATCATTTCACAGATTAAAATTAACGTGACCAACGCATATGCTGGGTCTTTGGCATGGTCGAATTTTTTCTCAAGACTTACCCATAGCCATCCAGGTCGTGTCGTTTGGCTCATTTTTAACGTACTGATTGCAATTTTACTCATGGAAATGGGCGTATTTCGCGCGATTGAACAAGTGCTTGGTTTATATGCCAATCTTGCAATCGCATGGGTTGGCGCAATTGTTGCCGATCTTGTGATCAATAAACCATTAGGTCTCAGCCCCAAAGGGATTGAGTTTCGTAGAGCGTATCTATTTGATATCAATCCTGTAGGGGTCGGTGCCATGTTATTTGCATCTACCCTATCTATTGCAGCTTTTTCTAATGTTTTTGGTGAGACGGCTCAGGCGCTGGCATCGTTTATTGCACTGATCAGTGCCATGATCGCAACACCACTCATCGCATGGCTCACCCGAAGTCGATTCTATATTGCTCGCTCACTTCAACGCAGCAAACCTGTTGCCAGTACTTGTTGCATCTGTGAAAAACCTTATGAAAGCGAAGATATGGCTCACTGCCCAGCTTATAGCGGCACAATCTGCTCGCTATGCTGCTCACTTGATGCCCGTTGTCATGATTTATGCAAACCGCAAGCCCGCTTGACCGAACAACTCTCTCGTTTTATTCGTAAAATTTTACCAAAATCTATTTCATCTCAGGTCAATACACGTTTAGGAAATTATCTTTTAGTTGTCACATTATTATCACTAATTCTCGGCGCGATGCTGAGCTTACTCTATATTCAAGAGGCTCAACCTCTAGAATATTATTCAGCTTCAGGAATACATGATCAGCTCAGATTCTTGTTTATCAAAATGTTTGCTTTTCTTTTTGTATTGATTTGCGTTGGATCTTGGTGGTTAATATTGACCCAAGAGAGCCGCAGTACGGCACAAATTGAGTCCAATCGACAAACCAGTCTACTCATGCAAGAAATTAATGCACATAAAGAAACAGATGCACAACTCCAAGCAGCAACAAAAAATGCCGATAATGCAAATCGCGCAAAAAGCCGTTATATCACAGGCATTAGTCATGAAATTCGTACACCTTTGAACAGTATTCTCGGCTATACCCAACTTCTCATGCAAGATCAGCAACTATCTGCCGAGAGTAAAAGATCATTAGAAACAATTAAAAGAAGCGGCTCTCATCTCATTGCCCTAGTCGATGGTTTACTCGACCTCGCCAGTATTGAAAGCGGTAAATTAAGACTTGAACCTGTGGAAATGAACTTGCCTGCATTTATAGGGCAGATCATTAGTATGTTTCAGCCTCAAGCGGCTGATAAAGGAATTCGCTTTGTCAGCCATATTTCAGAACAACTTCCTATCTTTGTTCGTATCGACCAGAAACGGCTGGAACAGATCTTAATTAACCTCCTAGGAAATGCAATTAAATTTACCCATCAAGGTGAAGTCATCCTTCGTGTTTATTATCGTTCGGTAACAGCTATATTTGAAATTGAAGATTCAGGCTGTGGTATTTCAGAACATGACCTGCAACGAGTTTTCAGTCCATTTGAACGCGGTAGTGGTATATCAGCAACGACCCCTACGGTCAGTGGTACAGGTTTGGGTCTCACGATTGCAAAATTACTGACAGACTTACTCGGCGGTGAAATCACAGTATCCAGCGCATTAAATGTCGGCAGTGTTTTTCAGTTAAAGTTATTTTTACCAGGCGTTCGATTGCCGAAAAAAATCCCGCTTGACGATGTCACAGATATTCAGGGTTATGTTGGCGAACGACAACGTATTTTAATTGTCGATAATGAACCTAATGATCGTGAAATCTTATCCAGACTACTTTCCAAACTTGGATTTATCGTCGATGAAGCGGTTTCAGGCATTGAGTGTCTACGCCAAGCTGCAGATTTTCGACCTGATTTGATTATTATGGATATTAATATGCCAATCATGGACGGCTGGAAAACCAGCGAATTACTTCGCTCAAATCATCTCAGCCAAGCCCCTATTCTCATTGTTTCCGCAAATGCATTTGAATCGGGTAAACAAAATTCCGCAGGAATTGGAAATGAGGACTTCTTGGCTAAACCAATCGATTTTGTGAAACTTCTTGATAAAATTCGCAACAGGCTTCAATTGGAATGGATTACTCCCAAAGGCCAAGTCATTGAACAGATACATACACCTATTAGTAAGAACGACTATGCCGTATCTGCGGTCACGGCAGATCAAATCGAATTTATTACTACAAATCATGGTGAACAAAACTCAAAACCATTCGATATCCAGCAGCCCATATCTCATGTTCTGAGCAAAGAACATCATCAGTCATTGATCGAGTTCTCTAACATGGGCTATGTTCGAGGCATTCTCAATACGTTAGATATCATTGAGCAACAAGAACCAAAAGCCTTAGCATTGACCAGTTTACTTCGTGAGCATGCGGCTCACTTCCAATTCACTCAACTTTTAAATGTATTAAAAACAGGTGAATCCGAATAAATACATTCAATCGATTTTCAATCATCTCAGTTAAAGGTCAGCCATAGTATGAACACTTATATGATGACTCAAGCATCCGATGATGCTGAACATATGAATAGTCCAAAAAAGCAATTTACATCCCCTAAAGGCCAAACGACTGTACTTATTGTTGACGACACGCCAGATAACCTATCACTACTACACACTATGTTAGAGCAAGCAGGCTATATCGTACTCGTCGCAACAGATGGTCAAACTGCGTTAGAACGGGTCGCAAAATTCACGCCTGATGCCATATTACTAGATGCAATCATGCCTGGTTTAAGCGGCTTTGAAACCTGTCGCTTACTCAAAACAAATCCTTTAACCCAATATATTCCTGTGATCTTTATGACGGGCCTGACAGAGAGTGAACATGTCATTAATGGTTTTGAGGCAGGCGGCGTCGACTACGTCACTAAGCCGATCAAGCCCAGCGAAGTACTCGCGCGATTGGCCACTCACATTCAAAATGCTCGCTTGGCAAGTCAAAATCGCCAAGTCATTGACGCTGCAAAAATTGCGATCTTAGCCATATCAAACGATGGATTATTACGTTGGCAAACAGATGCGGCGGCAGATTTGATGGCACATGTGGATTGGCTAGAAGACTGGCATCATGGCAAGCCACCAGTCACGTTGCTTGCATGGATCCAAAATAGTGAATCCTCTCCGCTGACATTAGATGGACAAGAGCAGCCTCTCACACTCAGCAAATTAGGTGCGATTGGTGATGGAACTGAACTAATTTTGCTTAAACAAGCAAACACATCGCACAACATTAAACCCGAAATTATTCAATCCGTTTGCGGGCTCACTCAGCGTGAATCAGAAGTCATGCATTGGGTCACACTAGGCAAAACAAATCGTGATATAGGGGAAATTCTGGAGCTTAGTCCACGCACAGTAAACAAACATCTGGAACATGTCTTTATTAAATTAGGTGTTGAGACTCGAACTGCAGCTGTATCTATCGTAACAACAAAAGTAAGACAACATCAGGAACAAGGTAAATAGAGTGTAGTTCTTATAATTGATTTTTTAATCCTTGTGTAGAACTACATCTGTGCTGTCTACTCATATAGGCTCGTGAACTGTGGAATCATGTCTTGGGGAGCAAAAGTCTCAGTTCACGAGCCTATATAAGCAGTACAACACTCACTTCCAAATCAATAAAACTGAAAAAGACGCCCCAGCTTAGATTGCCCAACACT
>JASLHI010000045.1 GCA_030149815.1 Aquirhabdus sp.
ACCAATTCCTGTGGAGCCGATCGTGCCTGTATAGCCACCATATAAATCATTTTCAACCGAATTCTGAGTATGTTTGCCATTCGAATCAGGATTTAGTGAAGCATAGCTATATCCAAGTGTTGAAAACCAGTAGCCTGCATAAAATCCATTTTTCAGTACATAATCAAAGCCACCTTGTACCGCAGGACCATCTGATTCAGGGCCACTGCCATCATAGGTTTTGTCATAGGTCTGTGTAATACCACGAAGAATATACTTCGACACAACATTAATATTACCCGTGAGATCACCTTCATAAGGCGTTCCAGCAAATACCAGATCAGGATCAGGTGTATCCGCGTGAACCAGTTCACTAACGCCCCCCAACAAGATTAGCGATGACGCCAAAACTTTGAGTGCGGCCATAGATGTGGTTGCTACTTTCATACTTTACTCTCCCCAAAAACATCAAGTCATATCATTTATGGATCTCATCTATCGTGATGTCATCTATGCTTTTTAAGTGTAGACTCCATCCAAAGATCAAGAGATAATTCAAAGCCATTTCTCCAAAAGTCATACCACCGCTCTTGGCATCAATATCAAAATCAGCGCTATAAAATTCAGCAGTTCGATATCGCTTGAAACAACAATATTCCAGAATGATACAAATCAGCTATACGTTACATACCGTATAGCAACAGACTTGAAAGATGAGCAAAATTAAACACCGTCCTAATAATTTGACGTAAGATGTAAACTAAATTTTATAAAGAATTGAACCTCATCGGAGCATTCATGCACATTTATACGATTCGCCTCCCCCATGATTTTCAATTTCAAACGCCAGTCTCAACCCTAGCTTTATCTTTTGATATCCGCCAGAAAAGTCGTTTCCGCGCAACGCTCGATAACGGAGAAGATATTGGTGTCGATTTGCCGCGTACAACGGTTCTTCGTGGTGGAGCATATATCTCAACAGATGATGGAGAAGTCCTTCAAATTTTGGCAGCGCCACAAACAGTCATGCAGGTTACTGCCCAAAACTCATTTGAACTCATGCGTGGTGCTTATCATTTAGGGAATCGACATGTTCCTTTGATGCTCACTGCTGATGCCTTGTATTTTGAGCCTGATCATGTGCTAGCGGATATGCTATGCGGTATAGGACTCAGCGTTTCTACAACAGAGCATCCTTTTGAGCCAGAAACTGGTGCATATACACATCATCATGAGCACAGACTAAGACCGTTAAATCTTAAACATGCCTAATATTGAATCACCTAACAAGAATCAGAGAGATCTGGGAACCATCAAATATGATGACGACTCCCAGCATCTATTTAGATTATTAATGTTGTCATCGACAGCATTACCTATCGGCGCATACTGCTATTCACAAGGTGTTGAGTCTGCAATTGAAGTGGGTTTAATTACCAACGAAGCCAGTGCTCTGATTTATTTTAATGATGTACTGGAACTTGTATTGGTTCGTGCAGAACTCCCATGGATGAGAGATCTTGTTCAAGTCGCTGACGATCAGGAAGCATTTCGTCGCTTAAGTCAGCGTTATATTGCAACACGTGAAAGCAGAGAGTTTTTGCAAGAAAGTCGACAATTGGCATATTCATTACATGCATGGATGAAAGATCTTCCACTGCAAGTCAGCGATATTGATCTACCAACTATCGAATATGGCTTTTTACCAATGTATAGCTGGCTCATATATCACTGGCAACTCCCACTCTCTCAAGCTCTTTGTGCTCATGCATTTACGATATTAGAGAATCAAGTGCTTGCTGCGATCAAAACGCTTCCTTTAGGTCAGATGAGTGGACAGCGAATTTTATGGAAACTACAGCAGCAGCTACCTGCCTGTATTGCACGTGTTATCGCAGGACAATCAATTAGTAGTAGTTTGCCAAATCTTGCGTTTTTATCAGCTCAACATGAGCAACAATATTCGCGGCTATTCCGTTCATAGCCTATTTTTAGTCAGTCAAGTCGCAATAAAGGAGTTTTTATGAGCGATCATTCACAGTCCACTCGCTCTCCACTTCGCGTCGGAATTGGTGGCCCCGTTGGTTCAGGCAAAACCGCATTAACCCTCAATTTATGCCTTGCATTGCGAGAGCGTTACAACATGGCTGTCGTGACAAACGATATCTACACCAAGGAAGATGCAAACTTCTTAACCCGTAACCAAGCGATGTCCCCAGATCGTATTGTCGGGGTTGAAACAGGCGGATGTCCGCATACTGCCATTCGTGAAGATGCTTCTATCAATCTTGCTGCAATTGCTGGACTTAATCAGAAGTTTGCAGGATTGGAATTAATTCTGGTTGAAAGTGGCGGCGATAATCTTGCAGCAACTTTTAGCCCCGAACTCTCGGATCTGACCTTATATGTGATTGATGTTGCCGCTGGTGAAAAAATTCCCCGTAAAGGAGGACCTGGGATTACAAAATCAGATCTACTGATTATTAATAAAACTGACCTTGCACCGATGGTTGGAGCATCGTTAGAAGTGATGGCTAACGACGCAGCACGAATGCGCGGCACTCGTCCATTTTTGTTTTCTAATATGAAAACAGGTGATGGTCTTGATCAGATTGTGAGTTTTATTGAAAAACAAGGTTTATTCACAAGCTAATCAAATCATAAAAACTGTCAAATAGTAAAAACTGCATGAGAGACTCAAATAGCCATCTCATGCAGAGACCCTAGAGTAAAAAATGACTTAAAATAAAAAATACTTCTGGGTCATGGGTAACTCTGTCGCAGGCTCACATGTTAAGAGCACGTTATCTGCACGCACATGATAGCGTTCAGGATCCACCTCCATAACGGGCAAATAATCATTATGCTTCATATCAGATTTACGCAAATGACGTGTCCCAAAAACCGTACTGGTTCGTTTTTTTAATCCCAACCGCTCAGCAAGACCCTCTTCTTGAGCAACTTTAGGCAGAAACGTTAAACAAGATGCATGAACGCCTTCAGGTAAAGCGCCAAACATTGGACGATAGTGCACGGGCTGAGGTGTTGGAATTGATGCATTAATATCGCCCATCGGTGCGGCTGCAATCATACCACCCTTGATAATCATTGAAGGCTTCACACCAAAAAACGCGGGTTTCCATAAAATAAGATCCGCCAACTTACCGACTTCAACAGATCCTACTTCGTGACTCACGCCATGAGTAATTGCAGGATTAATGGTATATTTTGAAATATAACGACGGATGCGCAAATTATCATTTCGAGCATTATCACCCTGCAAAGGGCCACGCTGTACTTTCATTTTATGAGCAGTTTGCCATGTCCTAATGATCACCTCGCCCACACGCCCCATCGCTTGCGAATCAGAGCTCATCATCGACAGCGCGCCTAAATCCTGCAAAATATCTTCAGCTGCAATAGTTTCTCGGCGGATACGACTTTCTGCAAATGCAACATCCTCCGCAATCGAAGGGTCTAAATGATGGCAAACCATCAGCATATCTAAATGCTCATCAATCGTATTGATCGTATATGGACGCGTCGGATTGGTTGAAGAAGGTAAGACATTTGACTGTCCAATCGCTCGCAAAATATCAGGTGCATGCCCACCACCCGCGCCCTCAGTATGATACGTATGAATCGTCCGATCTTTAAATGCTGCCAATGTTGCTTCAAGGAAACCACTTTCATTGAGTGTGTCGGTATGAATCGCAACCTGCACATCAAAACGATCTGCTACAGATAAACAATTATCGATTGCTGCTGGTGTAGTTCCCCAATCTTCATGGAGCTTTAACCCGATTGCACCTGCTCGAATTTGTTCCTCAATCGGTAATGGACAACTTACATTACCTTTGCCCAATAAGCCAATATTCATAGGCAAGCTATCTATTGCCTGTAAGATACGTGCTAAATGCCACGGCCCTGGAGTGACTGTAGTTGCTGACGTTCCTGCCGCAGGTCCAGTTCCTCCACCAATCATCGTCGTAATGCCAGACATCAGCGCCGTTTCGACCTGCTGCGGACAGATCCAATGAATATGGGTATCGACACCACCCGCAGTCAGAATTTGACCTTCGCCCGCAATCACTTCCGTTGCTGCACCCAATGGAATCGTTACTGCGGGTTGAATATCTGGATTCCCAGCCTTTCCTATCCGCCAGATACGACCGTCTTTAAGACCAATATCGGCTTTTACAATTCCCCACCAATCAATAATCAGTGCATTGGTAATAACTGTATCCGCCACCTCATCAGCCATCAGTTGAGATTGCCCCATCCCATCACGGATGACTTTACCTCCACCAAACTTGACTTCCTCACCATATACGGTGAAATCCTGTTCAACCTCAGCAATCAGCGCTGTATCTGCTAACCGAACCCGATCACCTGTCGTTGGTCCAAACATTTCCACATAGGCTTGACGAGATTGTTTCACGATTGATCATCCTCTAGATCAGATAGCTCTGGATCAGGTAGTTTGCCCATTACACGTCCTGCAAATCCATAAACCTCGCGATTTCCCGTCAATGCAACCAACTCAACACGCCGAGTCTGACCAGGCTCAAAGCGCACAGCCGTTCCAGAAGGAATATTAAGTCGAAACCCCAATGCCAATGGTCGATCAAAACTCAAACTGTCATTCACTTCAAAAAAATGAAAATGTGAGCCAATTTGTATCGGGCGATCACCATCATTGGTCACATCAATTTGACGTTTTATGCGTCCAGCATTTAACTCCAAAGGTTCTTTTTCAATAAAAAACTCACCTGGAATTATTTTATGAGTAATCATATTTACCTTTGATTCGTGAGAATGAGTCAAGAACTTATAAGATCGGTTGATGGACAGTCACAAGCTTGGAACCATCAGGAAATGTCGCTTCGACCTGCACATCCTGAATCATTTCTGGAATACCCTCCATCACATCATCACGGGTCAACAATGTTGTACCGTAATGCATCAATTCACTCACTGACCGCCCATCTCGTGCCCCTTCCAGCAAGGCTGCAGCAATATACGCAACTGCCTCGGGATAATTCAGCTTAAGACCGCGAGCTTTACGTCTCTCTGCAACAAGCCCTGCTGTAAAAATTAACATTTTGTCTTTTTCTGTCGGAGTCAGTTCCACAGCATATCCTCATCGAAGTTCAATTATTACGCATACATAGGTGATTCAAATTTTAACTATTGTTCATACCGCATTAGTACTGACGCGATGGATATAGCCCCTTAGAATCCATCAGAACATAAGCCGATTGAAATAAGTTGTTTACCGTATTGCGCTTATATATTCGTCTTCTCGCAATTCATTATTTAACACGCCACCAATCACTAAGTCCGCCAAATTCGCGGATAACCTTCGGCAAGACCAAACCATTCACGACGTAGACGCGCTCTCACCGCAGCCAAACTATCGAGACATTCTGTCGCTTTACTCCCAAGGTAACGTGCAATCACGACTCCATCCAATCGTGAAATAGCCACAGGTAAATGCAGCTGCACTAACATTTCACGCAACTGTTCAATCTGCATATCTAGCATATCTGCACTAAATATATTCTCTGGTGGAACTGCCCATAAAGTGCCTAAAATTGTATGACCATGCAATCCTAACGGTGATTGCAACCAACGATCACCACCTTCCAAAAGCAGACTATCCGCCACTATCGGCTTTCCTGACCGACGAATATCAATATAACTCGCATAATGTCCCTGCTCAAATCGCTCACCACGCGATTGACGCCCAAGTGTCAACATATCCAAGCCAATAAACCCTGACTGTGGCGCAAGATCAATCTCAAATTTACTCATCGCGCGAGCTTGATTAAATAAAATAATATCTTGTGGTAACCATTCTAAAATGCCGTTCCCTTCGACATTTAAACGAATATGTTGAGTAGCAGTGCGTCCATCACTACCATACCATTTACCCGAGCCAGGCGTCGTAAGCACAACATGAGCATCAGAATGAACAAGAACTGAAATATCAAGTTGATCACCACCGACCATTCCTGCTGGAGGGTGAACAATCAACGTATGGCATATATGATCGTCTTCAGGCCAAAGACACTTTTGAATACGAATAGGACCTTGATGTCGACGCTGTACTGGAACGGTTCTTTGTCCATCATGTGCGTATGCTAATTCTAAGCAAGCATGCCAACTTTGATTATGAATTGGACTCACTAATACAGTCATGGATACGCCCTAATATTTTTTAAAATAATCCGATCATGATTCAATAATCAATCCTTTGAATATATATGCAAACCATTCACCAAAAATAGATCTACTCCGTAAAAACTCAAAAAACACCGTCATTTGACGTATCCAATTTACATAATCACTCATCTACACTTGCTGACATAATCAGGTGTTATTGGTCAAACATTCACATTGTATTTTAAGTACTTATGGCATCACATACTCTCAAAAGTGCACTGAACGAAATCTTTTGTGAAAGCGCTAATAATCTTCGCCATAAAGTCATAGGTTTATATAGCCTACTTATTTTATTTAATATTTTGGCGTGGGTTTGGGCTTTTAGCGCATTTCAGGCCTACCCAATTTTAATGGGTACAGCATTAATGGCATATGGTTTTGGTTTACGTCATGCTGTTGATGCAGATCATATTGCTGCAATTGATAATGTCACTCGTAAATTAGTTCAAGATGGACGTCGCCCTGTCAGCATCGGTCTCATGTTCTCTCTTGGACATTCAACCATCGTCATCGTCATGACAGCGATTGTTGCGCTCACTAATCTAGCACTCCAACATCGTTTTGAAGCATTTAAATCTTTTGGCAGCGTCACAGGAACGGTGATTTCAACGACATTTTTGCTCGCCATAGCCTTGATTAACCTCATATCTCTCAGTGGCATCATACAAGCATATCGACGGATTAGTTCAGATAAAACGCATTCTGAAGATTCAAATGCATTTATATTTAATGGCGGTATTCTCTCTCGTTTGTTCAAGCCGATGTTTAAATTAATCCATAAGAGCTGGCATATGTACTTTTTAGGTCTCTTATTTGGTTTAGGTTTTGATACAGCAACAGAAATTGGTCTCATGGGAATTTCAGCCGCGTCATCGGCTCAAGGAATGTCAGTCTGGTCAATTATGATTTTTCCGATCTTATTTACTGCTGGCATGACGTTGATTGATACAACGGATAGCATCATGATGCTCGGAGCTTATGGTTGGGCTTTTATTAAACCTATTCGTAAAATTTATTACAATATAACTATCACGGCACTCTCAATACTTGTGGCTCTGGTTATTGCTGGAATCGAAGGATTAGGATTGATCGGGGACAAATTAGAAATGAAAGGGATATTTTGGAGTTGGATTGGATCACTCAACGATAATTTCGGTGTAATTGGTTATACGATTATCGGTTTATTCTTAATGTGCTGGATCGTCTCATTCATCACGTACAAATGGCTAAGACTCGACTCTCTTGAAGTTAAAGTTGATTAATTTGTCTTTCCAATTATTGGAAAATTATAAAATTTGACATGGGTCAATTACTTGCAGGCTCAGTTTTATCATCAATCATTCTCGTGCGTGAAGGTCATAAAACTTGGCGTGAAGCTGGAAGTGATGCTGCTGAACTCGTTCTCTATGCACTTGGAGTTCCACGTCATGAAGCCAGAGCTATTTCGCAAATAGAGCTTCCGCCTCTACCGAAATTGAACAACTGAGCAATTTTGGTGTTGGAACCGTTGATGGAAACACCTGCTATCCATAGCATATTTCGAACAGAAAACAGTCTAAGTTCATCTCGATATAACTGGGATGAACGATATATCACTCAGAAATTCGTGAAAAAATAGCACTGTATTGGTTTTATTTACTTAATTGTTCTTAATCTTTGATCATTATTGTCTTAGCTCAGTTTCTCTGATTTAACGAGTTGCACAAAATCCTCAACTGGCAAAGGTTTGCTAAACAAATAGCCTTGGTAAGAATTACAACCTGCACCAGATAAAAAGACTTTTTGTGCTTCAGTTTCGACACCTTCCGCGATCACATCGAGACCCAGACTGTGCGCGAGCGCGACAACAGTTTTTGCAATGGCAGCATCGTTTGGGTCAGATAAAACCTCACGCACAAATGATTGATCGATTTTTAATTGGTCAAGTGGAAGTCTTTTTAGATATGCTAGTGAAGAATAACCAGTTCCAAAATCGTCAAGTGAAAAGCACACACCTACCTTTTTCAAGGCATTCATTTTTTCGGCAATCTCCTTTGCGTCGCTTGCTAATACGCTTTCAGTCAATTCAAGCTTTAGACGAACTGGATTTACACCCGTACTATCCAAAATTGATAGCACAAGATCGACAAAGTCTGGCTGGCTGAATTGACGTACACTGACATTGACTGCGAGTGATACCCGACTCATGATTGGATCAGTAGCCCAAGCGGCTAATTGAGAACAAGCTGTTTCTAAAACCCATTTCCCCAATTGCACGATCAACCCTGTTTCCTCTGCCACAGGTATAAACTCTACTGGTGGGATCATGCCCTTTTCTGGATGCTGCCAACGAGTCAGAACCTCTGCTCCTAAAATTCCTAGTTTGTCAGTTACTTGTGCTTGATAATACAACATGAGCTGTTTGTGATCTAATGCCTTCAGTAAGTCTCTTTCCATCGATGTACGTGCTAGGACAGAAGCTTCCATATCAGGATCATAGAAGCGAATCACACCACGTCCAGCCCCTTTTGCACGGTACAAAGCGAGATCAACTTGTTTTAATATGTCTTCGTTGGCAGCGGCAGAGTTACTGAACAATGTAGCACCAATACTAGCTGTACATTGGTACCAGTCTTGGCCCAAAAAGAATTTTTGTTTTACTGCGGCTAGTAATTTTTTGGCGATAAAATTGACATGAGCTGCCGCACTGCTTTCTTCTGATGATAAATTAGCAAGAATTATGATAAATTCGTCGCCGCCCAGACGAGATACGGTATCGTCCTTGCGGATACAAAGCTTGAGTCTTTCCGCGATCTCTACCAAGAATAAATCGCCAGCACCATGCCCCCATGTATCATTGATGGCTCTAAAATTATCAAGATCAATCAACAACACACCGCCATACATATCAGTTCGCAAACTCGCTACCAGCGCATGCTTTAAACGGTCGTACATCAGCGTACGATTCGGCAATCCAGTTAACTGATCAAAATAAGCTAATTCCCGTATCTTGTCTTCTGCCTGCTTACTTAAGGTGATGTCTTCGACAATTGACCAGATATAGGGTTGCCCATCATGTGCAGTAGACAATACGGCATTTAGTCGAACTGGAACGACGCTTCCATCTTTACGCATGTATTCTTTTTCATATGGGCCGTATCGACCTGTATGTAACAGGCTTTCTATTTGACGTTCTTCATCGACTTCGAATTTCCTGAAAGATAAATCCCAATAGTTAAGCGTATTTAAGTCGTCCTCAGAGTAGCCAAAAATTTGCTGAAAGGCTTCATTGACTGTTAAGAAACGTCCCTTCATATCGGTCATCGCGATTCCTAATGGAGAGAGTTCGAATAGATGTAGCAGTTTTTCTTCTTGTTCACGCAATGATTTTTCAATCTTTATTCGTTCGCTGATATCACGTATAGAGCAGACTACAAAGCTGCCTTGCCCAGTCACAAATTGGTTCAAACCAATTTCTACATCGCACTCGCTGCCGTCCTTTCGCAGTGCTTTTATTTCACGATGCTGCCCCATCAATCTTGCACTTGGTGCTTCACCGTAGTGATTTCGTAATTTTGGATGATTTTCGCGATAACGCATCGGCATGAGCGATTCCACTTGCATTCCGACGATTTCATTCGATGTATATCCGAGCAAATGCTTTATATGCTTGCTGGCCATCACAATAATTCCACTTTCATCAACAATTAGTAAGACATCTGGACCTGCATCAAAGATTGCATAAAAAGTTGCTTCAGTTGCGGGCAGTTCCATCGAAAAGGTATTTTTGTGCATATTATTGATCCTTTCAATTATCATCCTTGGACTTTTTTTTAAAGCATACTCTCATTAATACATTAATGCTGTTTTAAAGCCCTAAAAGTGATCAAATATTTTTCAAATCCATATTGAAATTATACTCAGTTTTCAGTGGAAGCTTAGCCGCTTTCTATGCGAATAAGCGTGTTCCACATCTATAGTCTGTTGATGGGCCTGCTTACGCATGGCGCAGGCTCATCTATTTTTAAAGGTGAACTACAGTATTCCTTTTCTCTTATCTTCGGTTGACTTGAGTAACGGAGGTGACTTGAACAAACGCTCTGGCTGGAGCGGATGAGTTAGTTCGTTGGCGGTTGTCCCATGCTAAAAGATAAAATCTACTGATTCTCTTTGTCTTGTGATCTATGGAATGAATTGATTTAATTCAGTATTGGCAATGGTAAATGTGCAATACGATGTGCTTCACTTGATGGCAATCCAAGTGCTTTCAGAACCATCTCTGCAAGTTTAATGTCATGATCAACAACACCTTGACCTTCGACAATGCTGTGCATTGCGCCAATCGCACAAGATACAACGAGTGCTAATGCGACATTTTCATCACTATAGACAAAAGATCCTTGTTTTCGCCCAATCTGTAAATCGTTCAGAACGTTAGCGGCTACTGCAGATCTTATTCCTTCATCATAGTGAATCACATGGATAACTGCATTTGCCCAAGCTGGATCAACGATCGCATGACGCACAAACATTCGTACACCAATAGACATACGCTGAGCACCGCTTTCAACGCCTGTACTGAGAAGTGAAATGCCTTGTGAAAATTGATCAGCGAGTGCGATTCCTACGGCTTCAAGAACTTCCTCTCGAGTCTTAAAATAGTTGTAAATCGTTCCGTGTGATACGTTAGCTTCGTCAGCTAATTCATTCAGAGTAAGTTCGCCAACTCCTTTTTTTGCATAGATTCTGAGTGCCGCATCGACCAATGTTTGGCGTGTTCTCGCTTTCTTTTTATGACCACGAGTCAACTGTTCAGTTAGCGCTTTTTCACCATCAATGGCGATTGTTGTTGACATGAATTTACCTAAATGTTTAAAAGCTACAGAATATGATAATAAAAACTTACCCATTAATCATCTGAATAGATTGATTCATCATATCCACGATATTTTTAGGTGAGCCATCAATCATGATGACACGATCTGGACGTGTAATAATGACCCAATCTTGCTGTATTTCTCGAATGAAATCAGTGATACAAACCGCAGTATTTGAATTTCTCTTGAAAGCATCATCATTGTTTGCTAAGTGTAGGAACTGCCCACCAATTTTTGTCCACTGATCTTGAGCGGCTTTGTCTAACGCCGCTACAGGATCAAAACCAACGCCAATCATCGTGAACGTATCGCCGAGTATGTCATCACTGAGACATGTATCACCTGGTGTTTTCACTTTGCCTTGAGAAATTTGTCCACCACGTGGCAATTTGTACTGTGCTGAACCTTTGATAAATAAGCCTTGCTGGAAGCGATTTGCAGGCTTGATTTTCAGTTCTTCAAAAAATGATCTGGCAGCAGGGATTAGCCGAATTGATTTCATTGCACCATGTACAGCAATGGCTAATGGCGCATTTCTAGGCATGACCAGATGTCCCATCATTTTTGCTAACTCAATCATTTTCTTGGCATGCGGTCTTCTTTCCTGATCGTAACTATCTAAAATTTTTGGAGAGGCGTATCCCTGTGTGACCCATGCTAGTTTCCACGCCAGATTAGCGACATCACGTAAGCCTGCGACCAAACCTTGCCCTACAAACGGTGGCGTAATATGCGCTGCATCTCCAACCAAAAAGACACGACCTTGCTGGAAACTGTCACAGCACCGTGCATGAAAACGATAGACTGCATGACGTTCTATACTGAGATCTTTTGCATCGATCCAAGGTGCCAATAATTCTGCAATTTTGTTTGGGTTTTCCATTTCTTCACGCGTTTCGCCAGATTGCAGCATAAACTCCCAACGTTCGCGTCCACCTGGTGCTGGCATATGTGGTGTTGGACGATGAGGATCACAAATGAATTCGATATGATCAATCGCTTTGTTTTGGCGTTTATTGGCATCAATAATCAACCAATCTTCTGCGTAAGTTTGACCTTGAAAATCCTGACCAATGAGCGTGCGAACTTTGGAACTAGCACCATCCGCGCCGATCAGATATTTAGCCTTAATCTTGAAGATGTCACCCTGCTCGTTCTGTAATCTGGCCATCACTTCATTTTCTGCTTGAGTGAAATCGATTAACTCAATCCCACTTAGGCTTTCTACATGTGCAAATGTTGCAACTTGCTTACGTAAAGCATGTTCTAAATCAGGCTGATAAAATGTCACTAATTTTGGATGGCCATCAATTTTTCCTTCTACATTCACCCGTCCAAATTGACCCACATAAGGGCAATGCATTTTGACTTCTGGAATGACGATTTTTTCAAAGGCATCTTCAGGTAAACCAATCATTTGCAGAATTCTAAGAGCCTCGTTATCTAACGCAATTGCACGTGGCATCATTAAAATGTCTGAGACTTTATCGATAACTAGTGTTTGCACACCATAGCGACCTAATAGCGCTGCGAATGCCGCACCCACAGGCCCATATCCTACGATGAGTACATCTGTAGTTTCTGGTACTGAAGTCAGGTTATTTGTCATCATACTAGTCTCGATTGATTATTCAAAGATTGACGTAAAATGGAAATTGTCCAAGCACTTTTCTAACTTCTGGTTCACGAGTACGATCTTCCGACACTACATCAATGACTGTACCGCGCGACTTATCATCTCTTACCGTTAACGTACACCCAGCCAAATTCGCAGCATTTAAAGCTTCTGTGAGTGCTTGTTTAATTTGCAGATGCTTTAATGCTGGTTTAAATATTTTGCCGACAGCCGTTAATGGCATTTCTGCAATGATATGAATATGTTTAGGTAATGCTGCTCGCTCAGTAATCTGAGTTTCAAGGAATGAGCGTAATTCGCCCTCTGTTGCATTAGCGCCTGTTTTTAACTGAACATAGGCAATAGGTAGTTCACCCGCATGAGCATCGGGTCGCCCAACTGCAGCAGCAAGCTCCACGGCAGGATGCTTGTGTAATGGTTCTTCGATGAGAGCAGGATCAATGTTATGACCGCCTCGAATAATCAGTTCCTTCTTTCGTCCTGTCAGGAAGAAATAACCTTCGGCGTCTTGCATCCCGAGATCACCTGTATTTAGCCACTGCTGACCATCTCCTAGATCTATCCATAGTCCTTTGTTTTGCTCAGGGATACGGTAGCCAGCAAAGACATTAGGTCCCGAAACGACTAAAACACCGACCTCCCCTGATTCACAATCGCCGATATAATCGCCCTGCTCATCGAGTCGAATTGCTTTCATTTTCTGCGCTGGGATTCTTAATCCAATAGAACCAGCACGACGCTCACCCAAGGGTGGGTTAACGCTACTGACACAGGTTGCTTCTGTAAGCCCATAGCCCTCTAAAATCTTTAAACCTGTACGATCTTGGAAATTGCGTAAAACCTCCACAGGTAATGGCGCAGCACCACACAAACCATATTCCAGTGAATTGATTCGATGCTTAATCGGTATTTGTAATAACGACGCGTATAAAGTTGGAACACCACTGAAAAAGTTGATTTTGTGATACTCAACAATTTCCCAGAAACGTTTTACAACGCCATCACCACGATAGCCTTGAGGTGTACCCAAAATGACATGTGCACCTTTGGAAAACGGGAGTAATCCTGTGACCAACACAGCATTCACATGAAATAGCGGCAAACCACAAAAAATATTTTTGCCTAAACCGACTCCATTACCAAGAAACTGAGCGGCACTCCAAGCATTGGCGACTTCATTGCGATGACGTCGCATGGCGATTTTTGGTGTTCCTGTGGTTCCTCCAGTACAAAAAAATGATGAGTAGTCATTGGCTGAAATGCGTCGTCCAGAAATTAGCTTGCGCTTGTTTTGTCGTTTTAATCCATGGTTAAAATCGTGAATACCAATATGCCGTGATAACGCGCCACGCACCCCTTGAATACCGTGCAGGCTGAATGCTTCGCGTTTTTGTAGTAGTTTAGCTGCAACGCCTTTGATGCCATGAACTTTGTCGGCGATATTGACCAAAACTACATGCTTTAACGACGTAACCTGCGGCAAGGCTTTAGCCATTTTTGGCCACAAATCTGTGCCTGGAAATGGCGCAAGCGTGACAACAATTGAAGCATTTGCGGCATTGAGTAACTCTGCTATTGCGGTAGATTCAAGTAGCGGATTGATTGCTGTCACGATTCCAGCCGCTTGCCCACCCCAAATTACGCAATGTGTCTCAGGCAGATTCGGTAAGACAAATGCAATCACTGTGTCTTTCGTTGCACCCAGACGGTAGAAGAAATTGGCTGTTTGCGTAATTCGCTCTAACAAAGTCTGATATGTCCAGACTTCAGGTTTACGATGATCTTCAGTCCTTATAAAAAATGACAGCGCAGGTGCACGTGGATTGATTGCAGCACTGCGCCGAATCATTTTCGTAAGTACTTTCTGGTAGATCACGAGGCAGACCTTGTTTCTCCACTTGCAGAACATCGGCTTGGGTCGCTATTCCTTTCATGAATTTTGACCTGCATCAATGATCGTATGAAGCTGATGACCTAAATCAATTTTGCCATCACTACTGCGAATGCTAAGTTCTAAACGATCTCCTGCTTGCAAATACTGACTACGACGCTGTTGTGATTTTTTGAATAGCTGCCATTTTTTTTGTTCAGGTAGTAAACCAGTCAGTCGCACAATTGCTGGTGATGGTAGGCCTAATGCACAACCAGTTGGTGTCCCTGTCATCAAGACATCACCCAATTCAAAATTGGCTATTTGAGAAAATTCGGTCAGAGTTTCTGCTGGCTTAAAGACCAAATTAGAAGTGCTATCGCTTTGGCGCACAGTGCCGTTCACAGTCAGAGTAAGATTTAACTCATTCAGATAATGCATCTCATCGCGTGCAAGCAGACATAGCACAGGTCCTAGTGGACAGAAGGTGCGATAGCTTTTTCCTTTATGAAATTGCATTTGTGGAATTTGTACGTCGCGAGCTGACACATCATTGCCGATACAAATACCAGCAACATATTCATGTAGATTCTCATTCGTGACTTTGACCGCACTTGTGGTTTTTTTACCCAACACCAAAGTCAGTTCGATCTCGTAATCGAGGAGTTTGACATGGCTTGGCTTGATGATTGCTCCTTGTGGATCAGTGATTGAAGCTGATGATTTTGTAAAAAACATGTTAAAACTTTGCGCATCAGGGTCTAAACCTGAATCAATGATGTGCTGGCGATAATTTGCGCCCTGACAGAGCACTTTTGCATCTGTAGTAATTGGCGAAAGTAATTTGACCTGACTGACTTCAATCGAAGGCACTTCTTTTTGTGCATAGATTTGTAATGCTTTGATCCCGATTGCTAATAAATCAGCGGTTGTGGTGCAAGGAATATCTAACGGGAAAATCTTATCCTTGGTGATCACTCCCCAAGATATCGTTTCATTAATCTGATAACGCACAATATTCAGTGACATGTTTGATACTCCGAGGATTGATTAACCAAATAGCTTGGCAAGGGTGATAAGTTTACGAATCGATAGATCTGGGCTATGCCGTAGGTTATGTACTAGTCCAGCGATATTGGTCGCGGTGAGTTTTGGTTTGGTAAAGCTGGCTGGCATGGATTGTCCCCACTGAGCCATGGCAGCACGATTAACTTCATGAATACCTGTGGGAACTTCAGCCGTAAATACATCCCCATCACAATAGTGCTCATGCTTGTCACCCCAAGGATCTTCCCAGTAATCAAAAATCTGGCTACCTAGAATGTGACGCCCAATGCCCCAAGCATGCTTCCAGCCACGCTCACGTAGCACTCTCTGTCCCATACCTACTGCATCAGCATCGATGACCTCAAATGCACTGTGGCTATAACAAGGCATAAAGCCTTGTGCTAACGCTAATGTGTGGTGATCAGCAGGAATATCTCCTCGGTTTAAACGTAAAAAAGCAACTGCAGGAGAGCCATCAGGTAATACTTGTACATCACTCGGAATAAAGCCGAAATGTTGGGTATACCAAGCACAAGTGTCTTGAAAATCTGCAACTTCCAGTACGACATGACCAAGACGGAGGATTTCAGGAGGTTCAATAGTTGGGCGCTGGGTGGTATTCACTCGAACATGTGAATCACCTTGATTCACAGCCAGCGCTGAACGATGAGATAAAGGCTCAACTAAATTCCTGCCCCACACAGCTTCCACAATAAACCCCGAAGGATCGTTTAATCTGATGCACTCTCCTCCCCCAAATAACAATAATTCAATCTCTGATGCATTTGTTAATTGGCTTAATTTAAGGAGATCGTTGCGCGAAGCTACAGTTAATCCAAATCCAATAAATCGTGATTGGTTGCCAAGAATCACTCGATAACAATACGGCTCGCTACCTGTACTTCGAAAATAAACTTCATGCTCTGATCTAAACGCCACGAGTAGGCCAAAATCCAGCAGAAACCGCTCGGCCTCTGCAAGGTCAGGTCTTTCAAAGATCAAGTAAGCCAAGTTCTGTGCGTAAACAGTCGGCGTTAGATGGCGATTTGGCTGTGGTGTACTGAGTTTAAGCATGGTCGGAACTCTAGTCAGATACTTCGGTAATAATCAATAAGTGACTTTATATTCAATATTGACTATATTGTCAATATTATTTTATGATATTAGTTATACGCTGACTAAGTGGGTAGATCTCTTATGTAAAGTCGTTAAATTAAAAGAAAGACCAATCTAACAAATTGCAAATCAATGCGTTAGTTGTCGAAAACCGTTGTTCTGGCGTAAATAACATGCTAAATATTAAAAAAAGTGACGGCATACTTCGCAAAAGACGCAATGTGAGTTATATAAGTGTTAGAGAATGGTACTAGTTGTATTTAATAAGATATTTTTTCGGAGTTATGCCTCAATGCCAGATTTTATTCCACCGTCACTAGCTACTCTGAGCCGTCATCTCACTTTGCAGCGTAAGTATTTCAAACCTAGTTTTATTGGGTTAGATGCGCTTGACTTAACCCGTCCAGCCTTATTTGTTGGAAATCATACGCTCTATGGGATTATGGATGCCCCTTTAATGCTAGAAGGTATCTATGCGAAGCACGGCGTATTGCTTCGTTCTCTCGGCGATCGTGGACACTTTTTAGTGCCGCTATGGCGTGAACTTTTGGTGAATAATGGCATGGTGTTGGGAACTCCTGAAAACTGCGATGCACTGATGGAATCAGGACAATCTATTCTCGTTTTCCCAGGTGGTGCACGCGAAGTCATGAAGCGACATGATGAGAAATATCGGCTCGTTTGGAAAAAACGCGTTGGTTTTGTTCGCATGGCAATTAAACATGGCTACGACATCATTCCATTTGCATCGTTAGGCCCCGATGATTGCTATGATATTTTGATCGACGCCGAGGATATTCGCTCAAGTAAAGTGGGTACAAAAATATTAGATGTAACAGGCTTAAGTAAAAGATCACGTGATGGCGATGTGATTCCGCCAATATCGCGCGGTCTTGGATTCACGTGGCTACCTCGTCCACAACGTTTTTATTTCAGTTTCGGTGATCGTATTCCAACAGCAGGGTTAAATCTCAATGATGACGCTGTACTTTGGGATAAACGCGAAGAAGTAGCAGCTTCCATTCATGCGCAATTAGAGATGCTCAAGCATCATCGCATTGATGATCGGGCACATAACTGGAGTTGGTTGCGGCGTAAACTTGCAGGAAAAATCGAGATCTAAAAAGACAGACATCTAGAATTTATTTCCCTAATTGTGGCGCAAAATGTCAATTAATTTGGCAGCAAGCGTCAACAGCAGTGAATTATCGATGTGGAAGGCTTTTCATTTAAAGCTCCTAATAAGTTCGTTAATTTAACAAACTTATCCGTCCACTTTTTCGGGTCTCGTCCAGTTGATAAACATATCATCTGGAAATACTAATTCATGAGCTTGACAAAGCTGAAGCAGTTAAATTGGTACTTGAGCAAGGGCTTAACCAGTCTCATGCTGCACGCCACAACTCAACATTTCTGTCAAAAACGAACTGGATTCAGCAGCACAATGGCGGGAAACTCAAAGGGAGTTTTGGAGTCGAGAGGTTAAGCCCGCTAAGAGCCAGATCCCTTAAGGTCATCATTTAGCACCAACTCTCTAATGTAAAATTAAAGCCTTGTCTGTGACATATTTTCTAAGATATTCTGATTTTGTCATCGGACAAACCAATGCTTGTTGATTATTGATACCATAAACTAGATATACATACGTTGGCGAAGAAAATATTAGCGCGTAATAATTCTTAAATTGATCTCGGGTAATGATCACTTTATTAGTTAACTCTGCAATTTCCTTTAATGAAATATCTCGTTCTACATCAACATTTGCACCGATTGCCGCTAAAGTTCTTTTGACATCAAGTAACGAAACCTTCTTCTGATTTGAGATTTCTTGATTCAAAATCATGGATATGTTGCGAGTTTCAATAGCGGATTGATATTGTGCGTTGAATGCGGCCGCAATGATGTAAGCAATATTTGCAACGTTTGAGTTATCTTGATTTACGGAGATCCGAGACAATCGTTGTTCTATGTTGGATAAATAGTTTTGTTCAGGAGCTTGGCAAATTTGATCAGTTTCAAGATGAGCCATCGCATAAGTTAGGTGAGGGATTCCCAGAATTACTAAACTGAAGACATGCAGCCAATTCACTATCGTCATTCTCATGTGAGTGATCCATTATTACTTCAAATGTTTAAGTTTTATTGAGAGAGTTGGAGCACTAACTTGGCAATTTGTACACAACTTAAAACATGGATAATAATTTAACGATCTTTTAAAAAATACGTGAGGCAGATGCAGATCAAAAAAATTGTCATTTTAGGTCAATAAAATACAAACATCACCGAATATACATTTAGGGTCTTATGGAGCTAAGCACTCATTAAAGTGTAGTAACTTATTAAGATTGAAAAAAATAGGGATTATCGTTGTTTAAAAATTACTGAAGCTAAATTTTTATAACTTGTTTGATGTTTTGCTCTCGATTTTACTGCTTTGCACAGCAGAGTTAATCGGGCTTTCTGTTCGATCAACGAACATTATCTTTTTATTTTCACCTCGAAAAACAGAGTTTCGCTTGAATCATAGATATGATTAAACTACTAAGAAATAATCCACTTTAGCTCTAAGACCCATTTTTAATGATGCAGCAGATAAATCTTATATGCTGCATTCATAGAATTTTATAAATAAGCCAAACTTGAATCTTAACGAGTCCAATCAAGCCACTCTTTTGCTTCTCGCTGCATGCAGCTTTTTATAACTCTCAATCAAGCGTAAATGTGGTTCAATTCCTTCAAGTTTCATACTGGTCGGCGTTAAACCATAGAAGCGCACAGTACCATCTACTGATCCTAGCGCAGCATCCATCCGCTCATTACCAAACATCCGACGGAAATTGACCTCGTAATCCTTCATTTTGAGGTCATCATCCAACATGACTTCAAGTACGACATTTAAACACTGATAAAACAATCCACGTTCAACTGTGTTGGTATTAAATTGCAGGAAAGTTTCAACGAGTTCTTTAGCTTCCTCAAACTTTCTCAAAGCAAGATTAATCAAAAGCTTTAATTCGAGAATGGTCAACTGACCCCAGACCGTATTGTCATCAAATTCGATGCCAATTAATGTCGTGATCTCAGTGTAGTCATCCTGTTCGCTATTTTCTAAGCGTTCAACCAATGCTTGAAGCGCAGTATCATCCAAGCGATGCACGTTCAAAATATCTTCGCGGAATAACAGTGATTTATTCGTGTTATCCCAAATCAAATCTTCTACCAGATAGATTTCAGAGTAATCGGGAACTAAAATACGGCAGGCTGTTGCGCCTAAATGCTCATAGACCGCCATGTACACTTCTTTGCCCATCTCTTCAAGAATACCAAACAGTGCCGTAGCTTCCTCAGTATTTGGGTCACTCCCCCAACCTGAAAAATCCCATTCGACAAAATCATAATCTGATTTTGCGCTGAAAAAACGCCATGATACGACACCACTGGAATCAATAAAGTGCTCAACAAAATTATTGGGTTCAGTCACTGCATTACTTTCAAAAGTTGGCTGAGGTAAGTCATTCAAACCTTCAAGACTGCGACCTTGCAACAATTCCGTTAAACTGCGTTCCACCGCTACTTCGAAGCTTGGATGCGCCCCAAATGATGCAAACACACCACCTGTTCGGGGATTCATTAATGTCACGCACATGACAGGATACTTGCCGCCTAGCGAAGCGTCTTTTACCAATATAGGGAAACCTTGTTCCTCTAACGCTTGAATACCCGCTACAATGCTTGGATACTTTGCCAAAACATCTTGTGGTACATCAGGCAGCGCAATTTCCCCTTCTAAAATTTCACGCTTTACTGCACGTTCGAAGATTTCTGATAAACATTGAACTTGCGCTTCAACCAAGGTATTTCCAGCACTCATCCCATTACTCAGGAATAAGTTTTCAATCAGGTTAGATGGGAAATACACTATCTCACCATCAGACTGACGTACAAATGGTAATGAGCAAATACCGCGCTCAGTATTACCTGAGTTTGTATCAATCAGATGCGAGCCACGAAGCTCATCATCTGGATTGTAAATGTCGAGACAATATTCATCGAGAATGCCTGATGGCAGTTGATCATTTGAATCTGGCTTAAACCATTTTTCATCGGGGTAATGCACAAATTCGGCGTTTGCAATTTCTTCACCCCAAAACTGGTCGTTATAGAAGAAATTACAATTTAGACGTTCAATAAACTCACCCAGTGCCGAAGCCAGTGCGCTTTCTTTGGTTGAGCCTTTGCCATTGGTAAAACACATTGGCGATTGTGCATCACGGATGTGTAGCGACCACACATTCGGCACGATATTGCGCCATGAAGAGATTTCAATCTTCATACCCAAACCAGCCAAAATGCCAGACATATTAGCAATCGTTTCTTCTAAAGGCAGATCCTTGCCTTGAATGTAAGTGCTACTTCCTGAAGCCAAATTTGGCATTAATAACGCTTGTGCGTCAGCATCAATGTTTTCAACTTCTTCGATAATAAAATCAGGTCCCGCTTGGATGACTTTTTTTACGGTACAACGATCAATCGAGCGCAAAATACCTTGGCGATCTTTAGCAGAAATATCGGCTGGCAATTCGACCTGAATTTTGAAAATCTGCTTATAGCGATTTTCTGGATCGACAATATTGTTTTGTGACAAACGAATATGATCTGTTGGGATATTCCGTGCTGCGCAGTACACCTTCACAAAGTAAGCTGCACATAAGGCTGAGGATGCCAAAAAATAGTCAAATGGTCCTGGCGCTGATCCATCGCCCTTGTAGCGAATCGGTTGATCAGCGATTACCGTAAAGTCATCGAACTTAGCTTCTTGTCGAAGATTGTCGAGATAATTGACTTTGATTTCCATGCCAGCACCTAAATCATCTGATATGCCATCTTGGACACATCAAATTGAAAATATTGATATATAAGCCGAATTAAGAATAAGAAATTGACTTAAAAAGAGAGCGACTAGAGCCTTGCGACTGGCTCTAGTAATGATGGGCGGTATTATAGTGTGATTTGGTTGAATTGATAACTTTAACTTCTAATCCGATATCCCGTTTTAAATATCCACGCAATTCCGATCAAACACAGCAGCATAAACCCTGCTGTCATACCAAAACTGATCCAGATATTCACATCCGCAACGCCATAAAAACTCCAACGTAAGCCATTAATCAGATAAACCACTGGATTAAATAATGTGATCTCACGCCAAAATGGAGGCAACATATTGACTGAATAAAAACTACCACCCAAAAAAGTCAGCGGCGTAACAACCATCAACGGAATGACTTGTAATTTCTGAAAATCATCTGCCCAGATTCCAATGATAAATCCAAACAAACTGAAAGTAATTGAGGTCAATATTAAGAAAAGAACCATCCATAACGGATGTAGAATCTGATAATCGACAAAAAAACGCGCTGTCACTAACATTAACAAGCCAAGCATTAAAGACTTGGTCGCTGCAGCACCGACATAACCTAGCAATACTTCAACAAATGATACTGGAGCGGATAACAGTTCATAGATCGTTCCTGTCCATTTCGGCATGTAAATACCAAACGATGCATTAGAAATGCTTTCATTGAGCATGGTCAGCATGATTAAACCAGGAATAATGAAAGCACCATAAGTGACACCGTTAATCGCGCCCATACGTGAACCAATTGCTGCACCAAACACGATGAAATACAAAGATGTAGACAAAACTGGCGAAGCAATACTCTGAATCAAAGTACGGAAAGTACGATTCATCTCAAAACGATAGATCGCACGAATGGCATAAAAATTTAGATGATTCATGCTGTATGCTCACTCATCAAACCAACAAAAATATCCTCAAGAGAACTCTGGCTCGACTGTAATTCTTTAAAGTCGATGCTCTGCTCTTGCAAGCGACGAAGTAAATCCGCTATGCCCGTTTCCTCACTTTGTCCATCAAATGTATAAACCAAACGCTGACCATCAGCAGTCAGCGTCAAAGCTGGTGATGTCAACGTGGTGGGGATGCTGTCTATTGGTTTTTTTAGATGTAGCGTAAGTTGTTTTTTGCCGAGCTTCTGCATCAATGCTGTTTTTTCCTCAACTAAAATCAGCTCGCCTTTGCGAATCACACCAATACGATCAGCCATATCCTCAGCTTCTTCGATATAATGCGTCGTCAAAATAATCGTGACGCCGCTATCACGTAAACGCCGTACCATTGCCCACATATCTCGACGCAGTTCTACATCGACACCCGCACTCGGTTCATCCAGAAACAATATTTCTGGTTCGTGAGATAAGGCTTTTGCAATCATGACTCGGCGTTTCATGCCGCCAGAGAGTGTCATAATCTTTGAATCTTTCTTATCCCAAAGGGAAAGATCGCGCAGGATTTTTTCGAGTAGTGCTGGATTTTTAGGTTTTCCAAATAAGCCGCGACTAAAGTTCACTGTTGCCCATACTGTTTCAAAAGCATCAGTATGAAGTTCCTGAGGAACTAGACCTATTGCTTGACGTGCAGATCGAAAGTTTTTAATGACATCATGTCCAGCAGCCGTGATCTGCCCTTGACTGGGATTCACCATGCCGCAGGTGATGCCAATCAGAGTCGTCTTCCCTGCGCCATTTGGCCCCAGTAACGCAAATATCTCACCGCGACGAATATCCAGATCAATACCCTTAAGTGCTTGAAAACCAGATGCATAGGTCTTGGTTAGACCTTTGATTGAAATGATATTCTCCACTACAACTCCCATGTAATGCCTACAGTTTTTAATCTCTATAGTTTGGATTTCAGTTTTCTAAACAAACTTGTGCGCTGCGCGAAATCAAGCGTATCAGGCATTAAGCGTTTTCCCGCATAAAGCGCCCACGCTTCAGGGCTCACAGGCACAACCGCACGATTATGGATAATTGCACTGACAATCGCATCGGCAACATGTTCAGGGCCGTAATTCCGCTTACGATATAACTCAACGACTTTATCTTGTGCTTGCGACATTTCCCCGTGCGCACGCATCGCTTTGACAATATTCGTATTAATGACACCTGGGCAAATTGCACTGACACCAACATGATGCTCAGCTAGCTCAATCCGCAATGATTCTGACAGTCCCATCACGGCATGCTTCGTCGCGGAATACGCAGACATTTCTGGCGCTGCATAAAAACCTGCAGCCGATGCGATATTGATAATATGACCTGATCCACGTTCAGCCATTTTTTGACCAAATGCTTTGCAGCCGTGCACCACGCCCATCAGGTTAATGCCGATTAACCATTGCCAGTCTTCAATTGGAATTTCTAAAAATAGACCTGCACTTGCCACGCCTGCATTGTTGACCAATATATCCAGAGCACCATATTGCTGGTGAATACGTTCTGCGAGTTGTTGCATTGCTTGCCAGTCAGAAACATCTGCGATTTCGAGTGTTGCTGTGTCTGCTTTATTGCCTAGCAGTAATTTAGTTTCTTCGAGCGTCGCACGATTCAGATCACAAAGAATTAGTTTTGCCCCAAGCCCTGCAAATTTTAGAGCGGTTGCCCGTCCAATCCCAGAACCCGCACCAGTAATTAGAGCAAGTTTGTTGTGGAAAAAATGATGCGCCTTATTTGACATTATATTTTCTCCACGGTTGTTTTTTCAAATCAACATCATGTTTTAAGTTATTTGAAATCATCATTAGCCACTCGCACTAATAGTTTTCCGAAGTTCTTGCCTTCCAGTAAACCAATAAATGCTTGCGGCGCATTTTCTAGTCCATCCACGACATCTTCGCGGAATTTAATCATATCTGCATTTAACCAAGTACTCATTTGTGCAAGAAATTCGTTATATCGTGAACCATAATCATCAAAAATAATAAAGCCTTGCATTTTTATGCGTTTAGTCAACAAAGTTCGTGATAACAGTGATGAGCGATCTGGGCCAGCTTTCGCTGAGGTATCGTTGTAATTGGCGATTAATCCGCATAAAGGTACGCGAGCACGGACATTAAGTAAGGGCAATACTGCATCAAACACAGCCCCGCCTACATTTTCAAAATAAACATCGATTCCTTTAGGGCAAGCGGCTTTTAGTTTCTCAGCTAAATCAGGGCTATAGTGATCAATACAATCATCAAAGCCAAGTTCCTCAATGACATATCGACACTTCTCAGCTCCACCTGCGATGCCAATTGCACGACAACCTTTAATCTTCGCAACCTGTCCGACGACAGAACCGACTGCACCGCTCGCAGCCGCGACGACAACCGTTTCATTTGGTTGAGGATTACCAATATCCAGCAATCCCATATACGCAGTAAACCCTGGCATTCCCAAAACGCCCAGTGCGAGTGAAGGGTGAGGCATAGAAGAATGTAATTTAAACAGTCCAGCGCCATCTACTACGGCAAATTTCTGCCAGCCGCCAGAGCCAAGTACGAGATCACCAACTTGATATGATGCATGTCGTGATTCAACGACCCGAGAAACTGTTCCACCAACCATCACACCACCGACTTCAACAGGCGCTGCGTAAGATGGTGCATCACTCATTCGACCGCGCATATAAGGATCTAGTGAGAGATAAAGTGTTTTCAATAAAACTTGTCCTTCAGACAAATCAGGAATTTTTGATTCGACGATTGAGAAATTATCCAGTTTAGGCGCACCGACTGGACGTGATGCAAGTAAGACTTGAAGATTGCTTATATTGATCTGTGACATAAAAATATTCCTTTTTTTAGATCATCATTGAATACCATATGAATTCAGGTTTGCAGTTCTGGTTATTTTATTGTTGCTCTAGTAAGCATTTTTTTAAGTTAGACTTCAAGCTTATCGCAGTTATTATTCGCATGTAATCTGTAAAGTGGAATGATGCATTAGTTTTAATATTTCTTATGATATTTTAACGTCTTAGTAAGAGCATTAACTTACTAAGACGATCACAATTATTGACTAGTCGTCACTTTACGCAGCGTTAGACACTTTGCTCCTGATTCATCAGTACACATTTCAGCAGTCTTTTTGAGTTCATTAAATTGAAGATACGTTGTGCTGACATCACCATGTGGCGTAATGTGACCAGAACAGTCTTTTAAGCCATTAGTATTCGTCACACGATCAACCAGTTTATAAAATCCCTTATCACTCGGTGTCGCAGAAAGCGTGTAAAAACTTGAAGATACCTCTGTTCCACTCGTCACTAAGGTGCTGTAATTATTCACAACATAATAAGTTTCGGTGCAATGATTAGGTAGATCTAACTTCCAAGTTCCAACTAATAAATTGGGTTTTGGATTTAATTGAGCCTTATCTAATGGTTTGACTGCGCTTATATCCGCTGTTGTATTTTTACGTTTATCTGAAGCCTCTTTGATCATATCGATCATCGTACCTTTCGTGCTTTCAGACATTGGAAGAGTATTTGATGTAGATGGAACAAAACGTATTTGTGCTGATCCATAATCGCTATAACTGGTGGCTGTATTAAATCCAATTTTGAATTTATTCGCTGATTGATCTTTATCATTCATTTCTAAGACAGCATCTGTATTACTTTTCAGCAAACGCCCATTTTTATCGAACAAATAAACTTTGTTAAATACACCATTAAATTTAAATGGCAAAGGCTTACTATCAGGTAATCCATAAGTTGTTCCCAACGCTGAAATAAGCGTGATAAAACCATCGATAGCTGCATCACTACTATCTTTACTAACGCTCGAATTATCATTCAATGGCTTAGGTTTAATTGAAGCCAAAAGTTCTGCTCGATGCGTATCAAACACAACTCGATTAATATTCATTGCATCTTCAAAAGTTGCACTTAATTCAACTTTGCGTACACCACCCGATGCAAGATCAGCCGAATTAAGCGGTAAATCTCTGAACATGCGTGGATCAAATTTACGCGAACTATCTAAAGCAACATGCTGTGACCAAATAAACAAGTTTTTGAAATCAATCCGCTTTGTAATCGGCTCAATACTGAATTGACTATATTTGCCTTCGCTATTTGTATTCACAACAAATGGCGACAGCGCTGACAAGTCGACATAACCTTGAGATTGTGGCAAATCAAACATCATGGGCATACGAATAAATGCACCAGCATTTACAGCTTTATAAGTCAGAGCTGGAGTCACTTCAAATCGCTGATGTTGTAAATCGACAACACCATCCACAGAAAATTCATTACGTTTAGAGAAAGTCTCAAACCAATTTGAAAACTGTTTTACAGCTAATAATTTATCGCCAGCAGTAGATGTTTTGGAAGGTAGGGATTCTGGAAAATGAATTTCTGTAAACTGTACCGTTGTGTGCACGTGATAGTTTGGCTGTTTATAAAGTTCAGCTAAGCCTTGAGTTACTGCATCATTGGCTGGAAGCGATGTACGTTGTGGAGTCGTCACACAACCATTTAAACCCGTGATCATGATAAAGCTTCCGCCTAACAATAAAGATTTATGCAAAAATTTACGCATGTTGTCCTCAAATCCATTTTTCGTTGTAATATGAATAGATTGTATCAGGTCAAAAAGACCAATCAATGACATTAATCAACTGATAAATTAATTTCTATCTGATTATAAAATGCAGATGGTTTTTGGTTAGATAGGCTTGATGATTATTCAAGCGATAATTAGTTAGACGATAAACTTAGTGGAAATCTGAAAATTGTTAAACAACAAAAATAATGTCTTGTTTGTATGCAGTAAGAATCAATGGCGAAGTCCAACAGCAGAACAAATTTGGCGAAAACATCCTGCATTGAATGTTCGTTCTGCTGGTACTAGTTCCAATGCAAGACACTCCATTTCTATCCATGACGTTGAATGGGCTCATGTTATTTTTGTTATGGAAGAAAAACATAAGATACAAATCACAAGTAAATTTCGAAGGACAACCTTAAATAAACCGATCTATGTACTCGATATTCCAGATGATTATAAATACATGGATCCAGAGCTTATTGAGCTGTTACAACAGTCTGTACAAAGTATTCTAAACTTAACTTAACCTTTAAAAAATCATTCAACAAAAAACGTTCAAATAGAACAGGATCGCTGTGGAGAGTACGGTCAAGTGATGATATATTCTCGAGTAGATTTTGCGCCAATCAAAAAAGCTCACGGAACATTATCACAGGCTTTTTCTTGACGTACCTTGCTGGAGCCTTGTAGAAAACCTCACCAAATTTCGCTTGGTTTACAGAAAAAGTGCCTTTGTTTCCCACCTCTAATACCGCGAGACGACGAGATGAGTAATAGAAAACCCACGATCATCTACACATTGACCGACGAGGCACCTCGCTTAGCCACAGCATCACTTCTGCCTATTGTTCAGGCATTTACAGCACAGGCAGGCATCGAATTGGCGACCAGCGACATCTCTGTGGCTACACGCATTCTAAGCCTATTCCCAGAGGTGCTGACTGAGGCCCAACGTGTGCCAGACACCCTTAGCGCATTAGGCGCGATCACACTGAAGCCTGAAGCCAATATCATCAAATTACCCAATATCAGCGCCTCAGTATCGCAGCTCAAGGCTGCCGTACAGGAGCTACAGGACAAAGGCTACCAAATTCCTGATTTTCCAGAGAACCCAGTAACCGACGAAGAAAAGGACATTCGCGCGAGATACAACAAGTGCATAGGCAGTGCTGTAAATCCAGTACTACGCGAAGGTAACTCTGATCGCCGCGCACCAGCCGCAGTGAAGAACTATGCGCGCAAGCATCCGCATAGTATGGCTGAATGGAGTCAAGCCTCGCGCTCACACGTCTCGCACATGCACGCGGGTGACTTCTACCACGGCGAAAAGTCCATGACGCTGGATCGCGCGCGCGACGTGAAAATGGAACTCATCACCAAGAGTGGTCAGTCCATTGTGCTAAAACCCAAGCTCTCATTGCTCGAGCGAGAGGTGATCGACTCTATGTTCATGAGCAAGAAGGCACTACTCGCCTTCTATGAAAAGGAAATCGAAGATGCGCACAAGACCGGCGTGATGTTCTCGCTGCACGTCAAGGCCACCATGATGAAAATCTCACACCCGATTGTGTTTGGACACTGCGTCAGGATTTTCTACAAAGATGCTTTTGAAAAGCACGGCAAGCTCTTCGACGAGTTGGGCGTGAACGTGAACAACGGTATGGTGGATCTCTACAATAAGATTACCACGCTTCCACGAAGTCAGCAGGAGGAGATCATGCAGGATATCCACGCCTGTCATGAGCACCGTCCTAAGCTAGCCATGGTCGATTCTGCTAAGGGTATTACCAATTTTCACTCACCTAATGACGTGATTGTCGATGCATCGATGCCTGCAATGATTCGTAACGGCGGCAAGATGTACGGTGCTGACGGTCGCCTGAAGGATGTAAAGGCAGTGATGCCCGAATCGACTTTCGCCCGTATTTATCAGGAGATGATCAACTTCTGCAAGTGGCATGGCGCATTCGATCCGAAGACCATGGGTACAGTGCCCAACGTTGGTCTAATGGCACAACAAGCTGAGGAGTATGGCTCGCACGATAAGACTTTCGAAATTCCCGAGGATGGCACAGCCAATATCACCGACTTAAACACTGGTGAAGTGCTGATGAGTCTGGAGGTTGAGCAAGGCGACATCTGGCGCATGTGCCAGACCAAGGATGCCGCTATACGCGACTGGGTCAAGCTGGCCGTCTCGCGCGCGCGCAACTCAGGCATGCCTGTGGTGTTTTGGCTTGATTCCTATCGTCCACACGAAGCGCAGCTCATTACTAAGGTCAAAATGTACCTGCATGAGCACAACACCACTGGCCTTGACATCCACATCATGGGTCAGGTCCGTGCGATGCGCTACACCTTAGAACGCGTAAACCGCGGGCACGATGTCATCAGTGCCACTGGCAACATTCTCCGTGACTACTTGACCGACCTATTCCCTATCATGGAACTAGGCACCTCGGCCAAGATGTTGTCCATCGTGCCGTTGATGGCTGGCGGCGGCATGTATGAGACAGGTGCTGGAGGCTCGGCACCTAAACACGTACAGCAGTTAGTGGAAGAAAATCATCTGCGCTGGGACTCACTGGGTGAATTTCTGGCATTAGCTGTGAGCTTAGAAGAACTCGGTCTCAAAAATAATAACGCTAAGGCCAAGGTGCTCGCCCAAGCACTTGATAACGCTACGGGTAAACTACTCGACAACAATAAGGGTCCTTCACCTAAAACTGGTCAGCTCGACAACCGCGGCAGTCACTTCTATCTAGCGATGTATTGGGCTCAGGCCCTAGCTGAGCAAAACGACGATGCTGAACTTGCTGCCAAGTTCAAGCCGCTTGCCGAAACACTCACAGCTAATGAAGAGACTATCATCGGCGAGTTGGAGGCTGTGCAGGGCAAGCCATCTGATATCGGTGGTTACTATCTGCCTGATGAAGGGATGCTAGATGCAGTCATGCGCCCAAGTGCCACATTTAACGCTGCGATTGCATCCGTGCTCACCTGAGGTCTGTGCAATTATTATCAAAGTCAAAGATGCTGGATTTCATCGCAGGTATTGAACTAATACCAACCTTTGAATTTAGATTAAAAAACGTATCGTATAGGGTGAACACAGTTCACCCTATACAAATTAATATGATATAGGTGTAGGGACGAACTTAGTTCGTCCTGAGAAACATTGTTCCGCAAGGATGTAAAATTCATTTATAAGGATTAGTACAACTGCTGTTCAATCTATTTGATTGAACTAGCCTCTATCTAGAAAAAAACCAGCTTGCGCTGGTTTTTTACATCTGAATTACTTAAAGAAATCAGTCTTCCATATGCTTGATGATTGCATCACCGAACTCAGAACTACGCAGCAAGGTTGCACCCGGCATGAGACGTTCAAAGTCGTAAGTCACAGTCTTAGCAGCAATTGCATTAGAAATACCTTTGATGACCAGATCAGCAGCTTCAGTCCAGCCCATATCACGCAACATCATCTCAGCAGATAGAATGATCGAACCTGGGTTCACTTTATCCTGACCGGCATACTTTGGAGCAGTACCGTGAGTTGCTTCGTACATTGCAATCGCGCCACCCAAGTTTGCACCCGGTGCGATACCGATACCACCGACTTCTGCTGCCAAAGCGTCAGAAATATAGTCGCCGTTCAGGTTCAAAGTTGCGATCACAGAATATTCTGCTGGACGCATTAAGATTTGCTGCAAGAACGCATCAGCAATCACATCTTTGATGATGATGTCTTTACCAGTTCTTGGATTCACAATCTTCATCCAAGGACCGCCATCGATTTCTACACCGCCAAAGCGTTCAGCAGCGAGCTCATAGCCCCACTCTTTAAACGCACCTTCGGTGAATTTCATGATGTTACCTTTGTGAACCAAAGTCACGCTCGGCTTATCATTGTCGATTGCGAATTGGATTGCTTTACGAACCAGACGCTGTGTACCCTCTTTAGAGACTGGCTTCACACCGATACCGCAATTTTCGTCGAAACGAATTTTGGTAACGCCCATTTCTTCTTTTAGAAATTTAATGACTTTGATCGCTTCTGGTGAGCCAGCTTTCCATTCAATCCCTGCATAAATGTCTTCTGAATTTTCACGGAAGATAATCATGTCAGTGAGCTCTGGATGCTGTACTGGACTTGGTACACCTTCAAACCAACGTACTGGACGCACGCAGACATACAGATCAAGTTCTTGGCGCATTGCAACGTTCAATGAACGAATACCGCCGCCAACTGGTGTGGTCAATGGGCCTTTAATCGATACAACAAACTCACGTAATGCTTCAAATGTTTCTTCTGGCATATATGTGCCATAAAGCTTATTCGCCTTCTCGCCGCAATATACTTCCATCCACACAATCGCGCGTTTACCACTATAGGCTTTTTGAACCGCAGCATCCACGACTTTGATCATTGGTGGTGTAATATCTACACCAATACCATCACCTTCGATGAAAGGGATAATCGGATGATTGGGGACGTTTAAAGATAGGTCGGCGTTTACGGTGATTTTGTCACCATCAGTTGGAACCACGATCTTTTGATAACCCATTATACAGGTGCTCCCTTTTTCAAATACAAAACATAGATATATAACAACATAGATATTTTTTGATCTTTACAGTAACTTCGAAGCCTACATGTAAGAGCCAATTTAGCCATATCTGGCATCTACGGATTTTTTTGCATTGAGAGAATAAATCATTATAGATTCATTCAATTTTTAGCATGGCGCTATGTTAAACAATGTACGGGGGAATGGTGATTTAGATAACAAATAGAGATATTTTTGAAGATGATAATTACTCGTAATCGATCAAATATGAGTCAATTCAAGGTATTTATTGGCGAATAACGCTAAACTAAAGCTGAATATGTCATCTATTTTCAAAGTTAATACAAACCAATATTATTCAGTAGACCAATTTACATGCCCAAAATTGTACTTTTTAATAAACCTTATGACGTATTGACGCAGTTTCGTGCAGAAGGTGATCGAAGAACACTCGCTGATTTTATTCGTGATCCAAGTTTGCGTGTTGCAGGTCGTTTAGATCGTGACTCTGAAGGCTTATTATTATTGACTAATGATGGTGTCGTGAATGCCCGCCTCACTCAACCCAAGCAAAAACAATTTAAGACCTATTGGGTACAAGTTGATGGTGAACCGACCGATGAAGCCATTAACCAACTCATCAAAGGCGTGATGTTAAATGATGGCATGACGTTACCTGCAAAAGTGAAACGCATCGATGAGCCGCCAGTTTGGGCGCGAACGCCGCCTGTTCGTTATCGCGCATCCATTCCTACCTCATGGCTGGAAATCCAAATTTGTGAAGGGCGTAATCGTCAGGTTCGGCGCATGACAGCTGCGGTCAAGCATCCGACTTTACGTTTAATTCGTGTGCAGATAGGCCCTTATCGTTTGGATGATTTGGCATCTGGTGAGTTGCGTGAAGTGGATTATGTAGCTATTTAAGCATAAAAGCAGTTAAAGGCGAGTAAAAAATAAATTGCTCATAAGTCCCCGCGCGTTTCGACAAGCTCAACGAGCTATGCAGTTCACTGAGCTTGTCGAAGTGTGCTGTAATATGATTAGAAATCTTTTCTTTCAATTCCCATCAGACTCTATTCTGATTCGCCAACTGCTTTGATGGATTTTTAAGAAAGTCATCAAAGCACACGAGAGTTGCCTTTCTTGCTTCTGTGTAATCAATAATTGGTAATGGATAGTCTTTACCCAAAGTAATACCAAGGCTTTGTAGCTCTTTTTGATATTCCCACGGTGCATGTAGAAACTTTGCTGGGATATCTTTAAAAATAGGAAGGTATTTCTTAATAAATAGCCCCTCAGCATCAAACTTTTTACTTTGCGTCATGGGATTAAAAATTCTGAAATAAGGCTGAGCATCACATCCTGTTGATGCAGACCATTGCCATCCGCCATTATTTGCCGCCAAATCAAAATCTAATAGTTTTTCAGCAAAATACTGCTCACCCATTTTGTAGTCGATCAGCATAATTTTGGTCAGGAATGATGCTGTGAGCATACGCAGGCGATTATGCATATAGCCCAAAGTATTGAGCTGAACCATGGCAGCATCGACTAATGGATAGCCTGTACGCCCTTCGCACCATGCTTTGAACAGCACTTCGTCACGTAACCAAGGAAAGTTCTGATATTGAGGCTTAAACGATGAATGAACCACATGTGGATCATTGAATAGAATCTGAAAGTAAAAGTCGCGCCAAATGATTTCATTCAACCATGTATCACAACCTTCACGGAAACGACTCATTGCGACATCCGACAGTTCTAAGATTTCTCTGACGACTTTACGAATCGAAATTGTCCCAAAACGAAAATGTGTGGACAAAAATGATGTACCACTAATAGATGGAATTTCGCGATTTTCTTTATATTGTTGTGCTTTATCCGCTTTAAAATCTGCAAATAGTTTATGAGCATGATTAGCCATCACTATTGCTTTATCTGCGATACCGGTCTTTTCAAAACCTAGACTTTCCAAACTCATTAATTCGATTTTTGGAGCTTTGACCAGTTTTTCCAATAAATCCTCAGTCGGATAATGTTGAAAATTGGATGAATGCAGCTTTGCTCGCCACGCATTTTTATAAGGCGTGAAGACATGATAAGGCTCTCCTTGCTGATTTAAGATTTCTCTTTTAGCAAAGATTACTGTGTCCTTGTAGGATTTGAATTCAATATGATCGCGTCCCAATTCTTGCTGGACAAATTGATCGCGCTTAATCGCATCAGGCTCATAGTCCTCATTGCAATAAACTGCAGTTACTTGATGCGTTTTTGCGAGTTCAATCACTTTAGAAGGATGATCATGAACAACGATCAGATCAGAACCAAGAAGGTTTAATTTTGTTTTAATATTTTGGATACAGTGCCAGATAAATTCGACACGCTTATCTTTTCTGGGTAAATTTTTTAAGATATTTTTATCAAAAATAAAAATCGGAATGACAACGTCATTTTCACTCAGACATTGATAAAGAGCACAATTATCCTCTAGTCGTAAATCGCGCCTAAACCAAAAAATCGCTTTCTTCATGTGTAGCACTCGATCTTAAACTTAACCATAAATGATGGTTCTATTTATACATCTTTGGAGTCTTCTTTGGACGATTTAATTTCGTCTGAAAAATTGCTATCCATGTTTAAGATTCGATGTGTTTTTGAACCATGTGACGTCTTCTGCTCATGAAATAAACGACGAAGTACCTTGCCCATTGGACCACGGGGAACCTCTTTGACAAATTCAATCTGATCTGGGATTTCGTTGCTTTTTAGATGATTCTGTAAGTAAGTTGAGAGACGTTCAGGTGTGAGTCCTTCTTTAGCGACAACAAAAAGCTTAATTGCTCGCTTAGCAACATCACTTTGTAGTTCTTCCTGAACAGCTAAACAATCAAGCACATCTTCATGTTCAGCAGCAGCATTTTCAATTTCGCGAGGAAAAACGAGTTCGTTTTGCACCCAAAATACATCTTTTTTGCGCTCTAAAACTCGTAAATAACCATCTTCATCCAGAGATGCAATATCACCTGTGCGTAACCATCCATCATGAGTCAAGACTTCACTGGTTGCTTGAGGAAGCTGCCAATAACCGCGCATCAATTGAGGACCACGTACCCAAAGCTCACCAGCTTGGTTGAACCCTAAATCGACGCCTTGATTAGATACAATTCGAATTTCGGTTTCAGGCGTGATAACACCTGCAGTGCCAAGTTTGACGCGATTGGGTGGCGTCTCTGCAATCAAAGGTGACGCCTCACTGAGCCCATAACCCTCAATAATGGCGTACCCTGTTCGATTATGCCATTCACGGTGAAGATTCAAACTGACATGGCTTCCACCACAAAGAAAAAGCCTTAAATTGCTCGATATTTTGAATTCTTTTGATGTTTTTAAAAGTTGATCATAGAGCAATGGTATGCCCAACATAACATCAAATTCCTGCTCCATCATATTGGGATGTTCAAGCAGATTATTAATACTCGTTAGCGCTAGACATCCCTGCTTTCTAACGCACATTAAAAAGTTGGTCACACCAATAATATGCTGTAATGGAATAGGACAAAGAATTTTGCATCCCATTTTGACCGTATTCCCCAAAACTTGCTGACCTTGAGACAGACTCGCGATTAAGCTTGCATGAGTCAATAAAACACCTTTTGGACGTCCAGTTGTTCCGCTGGTATATTGTAAAAGTGCAATATCGGTTGATACTGCAGCAGGCCATTCAATTTGATGACTTCGCTTCGATAAAATATCTCGTAAACGAGTATGTGTTAACAAGGTTTCTTTTTTCTTAATCAGTTTTAGTAATCGTTTGGCTGAGACCCAGCCCTGTAAGACTGCTTGTAAGCTCGCGTAATCATTACGTCGTGTTGTTACAATATGTCGAACACCTGTTTGTAACAACATAGGTTGTATATTCGTCAGCAAACTTGGTGCTGTGATGAGTAATTTAGCGCCAGAATCTTGAAGCTGAAATAAAACATCGTTCAACTGAGCAGACATGCCCAAATTAACGACAACAGCACGAGCAAGCCACGCTGCATAAATCGCAACACCATAAGAAATGCTATTGGGCAAATAAATTGCGACACGATCGCCTGGTTTAATATTCGCGGTTTTGATCATCCAAGCTGAGAGCGTCTTCGCACTTGCTTCAAGATCTTGGTAATTCAGTGTAATCCCTTCAAATTCTAGGCTAGGTTCATAGGGAGCGGTTTCAATTGTTTCGGCGAACAATTCAAGTAAAGTTTGCTGAGTAGGTGCAATTCGCCCACGACCAACGTACAGTGCAACTTGGCGCGACTGCCGTGAAGTTGGTGCTTTATTACCTTTGTCAACTGCCACCAATCACTACCCTCTTATTTGACCTGAGATATCAAACTATATGATTTAAAATAATCTAATAGTTAGGCTGTAACCAATCAAAGCTCATAAACCGAATAGGCTTATAAATAGTTATATTTGTTTTGTAGTTACAATCATATCGGATTCACTGGCGCAAGCCAATCTGTTAATTGTTCAGGATTTACGATGGATAAGCGAATCGTCTGCATCACTGATGCAATAGGTTGAAGCTGAAAAATCATGAGCTCATCTCGCCTAAAAGCATGGCAAGTTAAAGAAGTTCCAGCTTTAGCACACGTATTCGCATGAAATCCTGCACTATCAGCCCATTGACTCAGTAAGGCCGTCGTCGCACGAATACCATCAATCGCAATCAACACATCATGTGCAGATAATCCAGCTTGGGCCGCTACAGAATCTCGAAGAACTTGTTGAATGGTAAGCCCGTGTGTAGTCTCTGTTGTCTTTAGACCCAATGGCCAAACTTTTTGTTCAACAGTGGTTTGTATGCCAACAATACTCAGCATTTCATCCAATGGAAGCTGGGTTGTACCATCAACATAATTCTGCCAAAAGTCAGTCAGACGATCGCCTATTAATTTTTCACACAAATCAGGTATGGTATTGGCTGTTAAATATTGGCCTTGCTGTGCAAGCTGATATAGCTCACGCATGAGAGCATCCAAAGAGCTCCCTCGAGCACGAAGCGTTAAATCTAAACATAAACCGATTAAAGCGCCTTTATTGTAATAACTGGTGGTGGCATTTTGCGAATTCTCATCTGGACGATAATACTTAATCCATGCATCAAAACTTGAATCACTAAGGCTCTGATGCGCACGACCCACATTTTGTTGATAACGCGTTATTTGCTCTGCGAGCAATTCTAAATATGCAGTGCGATCAATTACCCCACTACGATATAAAATCAAATCATCGTAATATGACGTAAATCCTTCAAAAACCCACAGCATGCGGGTGTACACTTCACGCTCTAAATCTAAAACTGCAAACTCTTGCGGACGAATAAATTTGACCAACCACGCATGAAAATACTCATGGCTACAAAGTCCTAAAAATCGACGATATGCACTAGCTGGCTGTATTGGTTCATTAGCATGAGGTAAATCTTCACGCGGTGTGATTAGACTCGTGCAATTCTGATGTTCTAATCCGCCATAACTTGAACCTGTCGCCATGACCATGAATAAATAGTTTTGAAAAGGAGCTTTACCAAAAAACTCAATTTCATAGCGACAAATTTTTTCGAGGTCTGCAACCAATCTCGTCATATTGGTGCGATGTCTGCCAGAGATTGCAATTTTATGTTCAATGCCAAGTACATCAAAACTTACTAGACTTTGTTCAGCCATTTCAAAAGGATGATCAATTAATTCATCGTAACTATCAGCGATAAACTGATAAGTAGAACTTTTTTCTGTGATCAACGCCGTAGAATATTGTCTTAATGAACAAGCTATTGGCAATTGAGCAAAGACTTGACCAGATTGGATGGTTAACAGAGTAGACAAATTTTCTTGTCCAGCAACAGCAATGCAAACACAAGCTGGATTCGCATAAGCTCGCGTATGATCTAAATATGCACCGCGAACTGATAAATCAAACGCATACACTTGATAATGAACAATAACTTGTTCTCCATCATGACAATCTAAACGCCAGCGATTTTTGGTAATTTTTTCAATAGATATTTGACGAGAAGTTGACGTCGTTGCTGTTGGCGTACTGACATGTCGAGAAAACTCACGAATGAGATAACTGCCTGGAACCCAAACAGGTAACCATAATTCTTGTTGTGATCTCGCTGTAAATCTCAGAGTGACATCAATCAGATGCTGCCCAACTTGCTCAAATAACAAGATATATTCAATCGGTGGTTTAGAGTCTGAACTGACATCTGAATCTGCAATGTCTCTTCCTAAAAGATCTTTTTGTTGCATCACTGCACTCCGACTCGGCTTAAAAATTACATCATAAAACCACACCATTTAAGACGCTATGATAAGTCTTTTGAGCTTTAGAATCTAACTTATTCAAAATCCAATAAAACTGTCGGACATTCTGCTGTACAGTTTATGTAAAACTCTGTCATATTATTATCATGATACCTACCATAACTATTTTTATATAAAGGTTCCAAATTCAATTCTAGATTTAAAACAGTTTCTTTTTAACCTGCTTTTTTAAAAGCATATTTCAATAAGGCGCTTTCTATGACTCAATCTTCTGTGTCTGCGACCCAATCGGTTACACACAACCCACTTCACAGAATTGTGATTGTGGGTGGTGGTGCTGGCGGATTGGAATTAGCAACTCGTTTGGGCCAAAGTCTTGGTAAATCAGGCAAAGCAAAAATTATTCTTGTGGATGCAACACTCACCCATATCTGGAAGCCACTTCTCCATGAAGTTGCTGCAGGCACAATTAATTCGTTTGAAGATGAATTAAATTATTTTGCTCATGCTTCAAAAAATTACTTTGAATTTCATCTCGGACAAATGAATGGAATTGATCGTGAAAATAAACGCTTGATGCTCGATCCTCTGACAGATGGTTTAGGGCATGAAATTGCACCTGAGCGTAGTTTAAGCTACGATGATTTAGTCATTTCGATTGGTTCAACGTCTAATGATTTTGGTACTGTTGGTGCAAAGGAGAACTGCATCTTCCTTGATTCTCGCGCCCAAGCTGATCGTTTCCAACGCGAATTTCTGAATTTATATCTGCAAGCGCAGGCTCGTTCTTTAGACAGCACAAGCCCTCAGGCTTTAAACATTGCGATTATTGGTGCTGGTGCAACGGGGGTTGAATTAGCTGCAGAATTACATCATGCAACTCATGAGTTTATTCGTTATGGCTTAAATAGCATCGATCCAAGTAATGTCAGTATTACTTTGATTGAAGCTGCCGACCGAATTTTACCAGTATTATCAAAACAAAATTCAGCGGCCGCAAATCAGCAGCTTGTTGATTTTGGAATCAATGTCATGACGAGTCGACGCGTTGTTGCAATCCATCCTAATTCAGTTGAATGTGATGGCGGAGTTCTGATTCCTGCAACATTGAAAGTTTGGTCAGCAGGGATTAAAGCACCAGATATTCTGAAAGAGATTGCTGGTCTGGAAACTAATCGTATTAATCAATTAGTTGTCAAACCGACTCTGCAAACTACTCGTGATGACTCCATCTTTGCTTTTGGTGATTGTGCATGTTACATCCCAGAAGGTGCTGAACGCCCTGTGCCACCACGTGCTCAAGTTGCGAACCAGCAAGCGATTGTCTTGGCAAAAATCCTCAAAGCCAAGCTCGCAGGTAAGTCGCTTCCTACATTTACGTTCAGTGATAAAGGTTCACTGATTTCTTTAGGTGATACGAATACTGTTGGAAACTTGGTGAATAAGATTAACGTGCAAGGCTTTTTTGCTCGCATCATGTACTTATCACTGTATCGTCTCCATCAAGTCGCGTTGCATGGTGTATTTAAAACAGGCGTTTTAATTTGCAAAGACTTATTATCACGCACTTCAGGGCCGACATTAAAACTGCATTAATCGAATAATCCGCTAATAAAAAAGCCATTTCTGATGCTAAGAAATGGCTTTTTTGTTTATTGCGCTTAATTAGGATTTTGGATTAGGGCCATATTGGTTACTTCCAGAATCACTATCAGTGACATACCAGATTAATAAAATGATCCAGCCAATGATTGGAATCAATGCCAATAATTGCCACCAACCACTGCGATTAATATCATGAAGACGACGAGCGGTCACCGCAATACTAGGAATTAACATCGCCAAACTAAAAATAGATGCTAGAAACATCATATGAATTGCATAGCCAACGGCAGCAAGAGCAAGGTAAATGATGATGTAAATAAGGGTATACATCCAATATTCTTCACGCTGTGCACGTCCATCAAATTGTGCATATTTATTTTTTACAACATCCAAAAACCAGTCCATCATTATTCTCCGTTTTTAAGTTTTCAGACTCAACTGCGTAACTATTTTCATGGTTACATTGCTACAGTCTGTTTTTAGATGGCTAATATAAAAATGCCATTTGCTAGTTTGTTTATACAGTAAAAAATAGCAAATGCAACAAAGAAGAACAGCTAATACCAATGAATAGCATATCAATACGTTTATAATATAAGCATTTTTCTAATGCTGTTGACGTATACTAGCTTATTTTTTGTATAAAGCACTTTTAAAAGCTGCTTGTGATTCGTGAGAACTCTATGAGTAATTTATCTGATGTTGCATTTTCTATGCTCGATCTCGTCCCTGTACGTGCAGGCGGTACGATTGCGCAAGCATTGCATAACTCACTAGATTTAGCACAACATTTAGAGAATTTAGGTTTTACACGTTTCTGGTTAGCTGAACACCACAATATGCAAGGAATTGCCAGTTCAGCAACATCGGTATTGGTCGGATATATCGCAGCAGGAACACAAAAAATTCGAGTAGGTTCTGGCGGCATCATGTTGCCTAATCATGCACCATTGGTAGTCGCTGAGAATTTTGGCACGTTAGCGACACTCTATCCGAATCGGATTGATCTAGGTCTAGGTCGTGCACCAGGGACAGATCAAGTCACTATGAGAGCACTACGACGAGATCGCTTAGGCAATGGAGAGGACTTCCCAAATCAGGTTGCTGAATTACGCGCTTACCTCGCTACTCCAGAATCCGATCAACGCGTCATCGCAACGCCTGGCGCCAGCACAAATGTACCCGTCTGGTTATTGGGATCAAGTCTATTCAGTGCGCAATTAGCGGCAAAACTGGGTTTACCTTATGCTTTTGCATCGCACTTTGCACCGCGAATGATGCATGATGCGATTCGTGTTTATCGTAGTCAATTTCAAGCATCAGATGTATTGAAAAAACCATATCTATGTCTGGGTGTTCCGCTCATTGCAGCACCAACAGATGAAGAAGCCGAATTTTTGGCAACAACATCAAAACAACGTATCCTCGCATTCATGCGTGGTCAAAGTTTAGAGTTACGTCCACCGATTGCAAACGCTGAACTTGAAGCGCAGTGGTCGCCTGCAGAAAAAGCGGCTGTAGAGGCATTTTTACAAGTTGCAGTCATTGGTAGTCCTGAAACTGTAAAAAACAAACTTGAAAAGTTACTCGCGGAAACTGATGCGGATGAATTGATGTTTGTTTCGGACTCGTATGAACATGCGCATCGATTACGCACATTCGATATCGTCAGTAGTCTGCGTTAAAATTTATATACAAAGTACGGTCAAAAAAAAATCTTACTAAAACAAGCAACTTTATGCTTATTCAGTAGGATTTTTTTTATAGCTAATTCGACTTAGAACGTTTCGCGATCAAATGTCGATGAGACTTTATGAATCGTCAAATCTGCACCGTAATACTCTTCTTCTGGCGTTAAGCGTAAACCCATGATTGCCTTTAATATGCCATAGACGATAAATCCACCTACGACAGCAATCGTAATACCCATACCTGTACCGATAATCTGCGACCAGATCGATACATCACCCAAGCCGCCTAGAGCTTTGATCCCAAAAATACCAGCAGCAATACCACCCCATGCACCGCATACACCATGTAGCGGCCATACACCCAAGACGTCATCAATTTTTAGACGGTTTTGAGTGAAGGTAAATAAGTACACAAATAGTCCACCAGCAATCGCACCAATGACTAATGCACCTAAAGGATGCACAATATTTGAACCCGCACAAATTGCGACCAGTCCTGCCAATGGGCCGTTATGCATAAAACCAGGGTCATTTTTACCCGCAAAGTTTGCAGCTAATGTCCCACCAACCATTGCCATTAGCGAGTTGATTGCAACCAAACCAGAGATTGCATCTAAACGCTGAGCACTCATCACATTAAACCCAAACCAACCGACGATTAAGATCCATGACCCTAATGCCAAGAATGGAATTGATGATGGTGGATGAGCTGATATTCGACCATCTTTGCTATAGCGTCCATGACGTGCGCCCAGTAACAAGACTGCGACTAAAGCAATCCAACCTCCCACAGCATGCACAACAACAGAGCCCGCAAAATCGTGGAATGGATAACCAAAAGTCTTTGTTAACCAGTCTTGTACGCCAAAATTATTGTTCCAACTGATTCCTTCAAAAAATGGGTAAACCAGCGCAACGAGAAAAAACGTTGCAACAGATTGAGGATGAAACTTAGCACGCTCAGCAATACCGCCAGAAATAATAGCTGGAATCGCAGCTGCAAATGTCAATAAAAAGAAGAATTTGACTAAGCCATATCCTTTATCAACAGTGAGAATGCTTGCAGAATCAAAAAACGTTACGCCATACGCAACCCAATAGCCTGCAAAGAAATAAGCAATCGTTGAAATAGAAAAATCCGTCATGATTTTTCCAAGCGCATTCACCTGATTTTTTACCCGTACAGTCCCTAATTCTAGAAATGCAAAACCTGCGTGCATAGCCAAAATCATGACTGCGCCTAATAGGACAAATAGGACGTCATTACTATTAATCATCTCAATCCTCAGAGCATAAATCGTTTAACTTCGCGTCATCGCTCAGTTACTGAATCAACATTTTTAGTCTTATGAAAAACAGCCTTTCATATGAAGGCGTAAGTATTCATCAATATTTTAAGCACCAAAAAAGCTCGTCATATTGCCCGAAATTAGTGCTATGAAACAAGAGTATTTTTCAGAATCTATGAGTATTTTTTGAACTTATTTTGATGAGTGGTAAGTAGAATTATGAATGCAATAATTAAATACAACGTTTTTTTACCATCTCAACAATCTATTCACTTTATGATAGCTAAATATATTGTGGAGTAACTATTCGTAATGTCTCAAAAATTCATGATCCATTCTGCAAAACAACGCTCAAAAAACTTGAAAGCAAAAAGCTTGGTGAAAATAATGGTTCAAGCTTGCGTACTTCCATTATCTACTGCACTAATGATTGGTAATGTCTACGCATTTGAGCCATTTCAGGCAAACTATACCTTCAATATTGCGGGCATGCTGACAGGTAATGCGACTCGGACATTGTCGAAACAAGATAATGTTTGGAGCTATAACTTTAAAGCCAGCGTTGCATCTTTAGCAAATGCAAGTGAAGTCAGTCATTTTAAAGTGACTCATTCTGACAATAGTTCTACCAATCTTCAAACATTAGATCATGCGTATACTTTTAATTTTCTAACCAAGAACATTGATACAGGCTTTAAAGTGGATTGGGTCAATCAAGTTGTTTCTGCTCATAATAAAGCTGGCGATAACAGCTACCCTGCTCAAGTTGGCATGTTGGATATGTTGGATTTAGAACTGCAAGTTCGCGAAGATATCAAACACAAACAACTTAAACCTTTATATTTGCTGGCTGACGATAAGGGAATTAAAAAAATCAGCTTCGTTAATGAAGGTGAAGAAAAAGTCCAAACAGACGCTGGTGAATACGACACGGTGAAGATTCGTTTAGTCCAAGATAATGAAAAACGTAAAACGTATTTTTGGTTAGCACCAAAGCTTGATTACCTACCTGTCCGCGTCCATCAAGATGATGGGAATTTATCATACGACCTGAGTTTAACGAGCTACCACTCGGATTCTAAATAGGTTAAAGTCAATCAGAATCAACTCACATTTCATCAGCATCATGGATGGTGTCGCGATGGAATGTGATGGCTTAAAGTGACCAAATATCTTCAAAATGGACTTGATGATGAAAACAATATTTAAACGTTGCTCCCCTGCACTATTTCTCACATTAACAGCTTCAGCATTTGCTCAGACTATTTGCGTATTTGATCCATCTGGTGCAAATGGTGACGCTTATTTTTTCATGAAAGATTATTCGGTTACCAGCAGGCAATGGGAGGCAGATGTAACTCTAAAACCCTATACGGATGAACAAAAGGCAACAGATGCCTTTAAGAGTGGTAAATGTGATGGTCTGTTTGCAACAGGAATTCGTATAAGACAGTTTAATAATTTTACTGGCTCAATTGACAATGTTGGTCAGATTCCCACGACTGATGTCGCAAAAACGATTCTTTCTTTAGTTGCAAATCCTAAATTAGCGCCTGAAATGATTAATGGCGATACTGAGATTGCTGGAGTATCTCCTTTGGGATCTGCCTACCCTATTGCAGCAGATCGTACAGTCAATACGATGGCAAAGATCTTCGGCAAACGTTTTGCTGTGTTAGATTATGACCCAGCCCAAAATGAAATCGTTCAAAAGATTGGTGCCGTTCCTGTGACCGTATCTTTGTCTTCTATTGCTTCAAAATTTAACTCAGGCCAGCTCGATATGGTTGACCTACCAATTTATGCATATAAAGCATTAGATTTTTCTAAGGGCATGTCAAAAGGCGGAATTGGTCGATACACCATTGCATTTTTAACGACACAGCTGATCATTCATCAGGATAAGTTTCCTGAAGGATATGGTCAAAAAAGTCGCACTTGGTTTGCGAGCCAACTCAATCGGCAATTCCAATCAATCAAACGTCTGGAGGATAGTGTTTCACCTAATGAATGGGTTGATCTACGGGATTCGGATAAACTCGGTTATGACAAACTACTTCGTGAAGCGCGTCTGAGTTTAATTCATCAAGGCATCTATAATAAACGTATGGCAAATATCACCAAAAAAACACGATGCTTAAAAAATCCCAGCGGATTTGACTGTAGTATGGGTGAAGAATGATCTTAATTAGGGAGCTTTTCGGAATGCGCGTTAGCCTATGTATCAGTCTAAGTTCGTTGCTACTTCTACTACTTCAAGGTTGTACCAGCATGAATACACAGCGTATTGATGCAGAAAACACAGTCAACTCAACACTTGAAAGAGCATTTGCAGGTGAATTAGCGCCTGCTCAGGCACAATCTTCAAATCGATCAAAAATAGATATACTGACGACTCGCTAAATCAGTCTTTTAATCACAGAGGAATATGAGCTGTCGTTAAAGAATCAATTTAAATCTTAAAGGAATCTAAAAATGTATTTATTGGGAAATATTTTAATTGGTTTAGTTGCTCTACTTCATGTCTACTTTTTAATCTTAGAAATGTTTCTCTGGGACACCTCTTATGGTCGAGCTGCATTTGGCTTAGATAAAGATTTTGCCGCGCAATCCAAAACATTAGCTGCAAATCAAGGTCTATATAATGGGTTTCTTGCAGCAGGTCTATGCTGGGGCATTTGCCTTGGAAATGCTGGATTTTCAATTAAGCTGTTTTTTCTAGCATGTGTGATTGTGGCTGGTATTTTTGGTGCAATGACGGTAAGTCGTAAAATCTTCTTTGTTCAGGCATTGCCAGCACTCATTGCCTTGGCACTCGTATTTGCTAATAGAGTAATTTGAAGACAATATTTAAATCGTCGATTTTTTTAGAGTATTTAAAATACCCATATCGTTAAGAGGCTTCTTAATAAAAGAAGCCTCTTTTACATATTTCTAGAATGATCCCTTTCCTACTTAAAAGATCTATAATTTACAGATACTTTAGTATTTATATATAAGAGGTCATACCGATGAAATGGAGTCCACTGGCGAGTACATTATTATGTGTGACGCCCATCGTCTGTCATTCAGCAGTTTATTTAACCACTGAGCAAGCGCAAAAATTAATTTTCCCGAATGCTACCCTTCAAAAAATTGCTGTTCATGTCACTCCAGAACAACAAAAAACTTTGGATAAAACATCCAACGTGTCTTATGCCATTAAGACAGACCAAATCTATAAAAGTAGCGACGGCGGTTGGTTTATGATTGATCAGGCGCTGGGTAAACATGAAATGATTACCTATGCAATCGGGATTAACGCGGATGGTTCAATCAAGCAAGTTGAAATTTTGCAATATAATGAATCTTATGGTGAACAAGTTCGCGGTGCATCTTGGCGTCACCAATTTGTGGGTAAAACAACATCTTCACCATTAACTTTAGATAAAGATATTCATAACATCAGTGGTGCAACACTCTCATCTAAGCATTTAACCGATAGCATTAGACGCGTTTTACAATTTCATGCATTGGTGTTGAAATCATTAACATCATAAGAGCTCGCCCTTTATTGGGCACTTTTGTGGAAATCACACTTCATTCGGTTTCTCTAACTCAGCAAGACCAAGCGCATGAAGTAATCAATGCTGCATTTGCACGAATTGAGCATGTGCATCAATTGATGAGTTTCCAGCAAGCTGATAGTGAGTTGTCGCAATTAAATCAAACTGCATATCTATATCCAGTTCAGGTTAATCCGCTCACTTACGCCGTGCTTAAACGTGCACAAAAACTATTTAAAGAATCAGAAGGACTATTTGACTGTACGATTGCTGACACCTTGGTCAGTTGGAGTATGCTCCCCGACCATCATCAACATGATTCAAAGCATGGTGCAAATTCACTCACACAGGCTCTGGTCGAATTACTACCAGACTTTCATGTTTATTATCATGCGCCGCTATTGCTTGATTTAAGTGGTATCGCTAAAGGTTTTGCTGTTGACCTCGCTATTCACACTTTAAAACATCATGGTATGCAAAATGCGATCGTGAATGCAGGTGGCGATTTAAGGGTACTTGGGCAACATCCTCAACCGATTTTTATACGCAATCCGAGCAATTTACAACAATTACTCCCGATGGGTGAACTCAGTGCTGGAGCGTTTGCGACTTCAGGGATTTATTATTCTGAGCGAGAATTTGAAGAACAAACTGTGAGTGCCTTAGTTAATCCGCTCAATCGTCAAGCAATCATACAACCATATAGCTACAGTGTTATTGCACACACTGCATGGCTTGCCGATGGTTTAACCAAAGTCCTCGCGATCAGTGGCAATATTCAACATCCGTGTTTACAACGTTTTGGTGCAACTGGCATTATTGTAAAGTAATTAGTTCAAGCAGGTTTATTATGCGTCCGTCTATACGATTATCTAAGGCACATCGTTGGTCACTCTATACAATATGGGGTGTGCTCAGTGTCTCAGGATTATATTTTGCATACTCTCAAGACTGGCAAATGCAAACGCCTTCGGATTTAACGATAGATACGCTGAAAATTCACGGTATTTTTGCCATGTTCATGTCACTGATTATCGGCTCGTTGTGGAGTATGCATATCAGAATGTCACTCCATCGAAAAAGAAATCTTTTAAGTGGTTTGAGCATCTTATCCATCATGTTGTTATTAGCTTTTTCAGGAACAGGACTCTACTACAGCCCTGAAAACTGGCATGAAATGGTCAAATGGCTACACATCTGGGTTGGTGTCATCAGCGTAACCATCTTACCAATTCATATTATCGTTGGACGATTATCAAGAAAGCGTAGAAGTATAATTTAGAATAAAATCCTCCTCAGACGTTATTCCTCTCTTGTCGCTCTAAGCACTTCTTCAATCGTTGTTTTAGCTAATAGCACTTTTTCTAAGCCATCTTGGCGAATCGATGGTGACAACGTGCGTGCGAGTTTTTCTAACTCATGCTCAGCAACTTCACTATGAATCAAGCGACGCATCGCATCATCGACAGGCACAACCTCATAAATCGCCGTACGTCCTGAAAATCCAGAGCTATTACACTGATCACAGCCGACCGGAATAGGAAGTTGTAATGGATGAGGATGCTTAATCTGAGTAAACAGCGCTTCCTCGTAGTCATCCGCCTGACGCCAAGTATGGCAATGCGAACAGAGTGTTCGAACTAAACGCTGGGCAACGACACCGATTAATGAACTGGATAATAAGAATGGCTCAATGCCCATATCTTTCAAGCGAGTCACTGCGCCAATCGCAGTATTTGTATGCAATGTAGACAACACTAAGTGACCAGTTAACGAAGCTTGTACTGCAATTTCAGCAGTTTCTAAATCGCGAATCTCACCCACCATCACCACATCAGGATCTTGACGTAACATCGCACGCAAACTACGTGCAAACGTCATATCTACTTTTGTATTAACTTGTGTTTGCCCAATCCCTTCAATTTGGTATTCGATTGGATCTTCAGCAGTAAGAATATTGCGAGTATGATCGTTCAAATCAGATAAAGCCGCATAAAGTGTTGTAGTTTTCCCCGAACCCGTTGGACCTGTCACCAAAATAATGCCGTGAGGACGATGAATCAAATGCGTCAAACGCTGATAATCATTATCCATCAATCCAAGCAACGACATATTCAATCGACCAGCCTGTTTATCCAATAAACGCATCACTACTCGTTCACCATGACTCGATGGTAACGTCGAAACGCGGACATCCACTTCACGACCAGCTAGACGTAATGAAATACGTCCATCTTGTGGAATGCGTTTTTCAGCAATATCTAGCCGCGCCATCACTTTGATACGAGAAACCAGTAATGGTGCAAGTTCACGACGTGGCTGAACAATTTCACGCAGTTGACCATCAACACGGAGTCGCACTGAAAGTTTTTTCTCAAAAGATTCAATATGAATATCCGAAGCATTTAACCGAATTGCTTCAGACAATAGCGCATTGATCAACCGAATAATCGGCGCATCATCTTCCTGATCCATTAAATCTTCAGCTTCAGGAACTTGATCAGCAAGACTAAGCAAATCAGGATGGTCCTCCAAGCCCGCAGCAACTTCTTGGGACTGACCACTGTCTCGTGAATATGATCCTGCTAATAAACGTGCAAACTCATCATCGGCCACAGTCTGGTAACTTGATGGTACACCGACTATACGTCTAGCCTCATTAACTGCAGGCAACGGTGCGTTTTCGCGCAGTACAATGATGGTTTGTGCGCCATCAAATTTAAGGATGACGCCGTGACGCTTAGCAAAGCTATAAGGAAGTTGATCAGGTTGTTTATGAAGCGATTGTTGAAGAGTCTGCACTGCTTATAGTCCGTTATGATGCTGCTAGAGAATGAGTGTATTGTATGCGAAGTTAAAAGTGAAATCGCTTTATGCAACAGATATACTTTTTACAACAACTATAAATGTATTTAAGGAATGACAAATTGCCAAATTGCCCAGCAATGTAACGCTGCACCTGCTAATACAAAAACATGCCAAATTGCATGATTGTATGGAATTTTGTTAATTGCATAAAAAATTGTACCTATGCTATAGCTTAGACCGCCTGCAACAAGTAAATAAAGCAATTGAATCGGCGCAACTTGATAAAGCTGATACATTGCCAAAATCGACAACCAGCCCATGAGTAAATAAGTCGCCAAGGAAGTTCGTGGAAACTTATCAATATAAAAAATCTTAAAAATAATTCCTGCAACAGCAAGCAACCAAATGATGACCAAAAGTACATCTGCCAATAGTGTATGCAATGTGATCATCAGAAATGGCGTATAACTACCTGCAATCAACAAATAAATTGCACAATGATCCAAACGATTTAATATTGTCTTTTGAACTTCATTTTTTGCGCTGTGATATAGAGTTGAACTCAAAAACAACACGATCATGCTAATACCATATACAGCAACCCCAACAATTTGTTGATGAGACAAATTCGAAGATGCTGCTTTCATCAACATAAAGACCGTCGCAACAATCGCTGCCAACATTCCAAGCCCATGACTGAGTGCATTGGCAAACTCTTCATGTGGGTAATACGGTACAATCGGTCTCTTGAGAGCTTTATGTGCAATTGTTTCAGGGTTGCTTTGCATTGATATTCCTTGGCAACAATTAACTGATAACTTGTATTTTAAGAGACACAATACTCGTTTTGAATGACAAAAATATGTTTTCTGCTTTGAACAAATGGTGCACTAAAAATGCTCATTTTTCTAGCACAGATAAACACTGAATTGTATTGAAAAAATTAAAAAATTACCCAATAGCGGTACTTCATTTAAAAACATAAAAATTGATACCTTTTTTTACTTGTTTATAAATAAATTCTGCACCATGCTCTCACCATATAGAGGCTATTTTCATGAACATTTATTTGGTTGGAGGTGCTGTAAGGGATGCATTATTAGGCCGACCGATAGTTGAACGTGACTATGTTGTAGTTGGTGGCACACCGGAACAAATGATTGAACAAGGTTTCAAACCTGTTGGGTCAGATTTCCCTGTATTTTTGCATCCTAAAACGCATGAAGAATACGCTCTAGCGCGTACCGAACGTAAATCGGGTAGTGGCTACGGCGGATTTACTTTTTATACGTCACCAGATTTAACGCTTGAAGAAGATTTAATTCGTCGTGATCTCACGATCAACGCGATGGCTCAAGCAGATGATGGAACGTTATTTGATCCTTACAACGGTCAAGTTGATTTGGCAGCGCGCGTATTGCGCCATGTCTCTCCTGCTTTTGCTGAAGATCCGCTTCGCGTTTTACGTGTGGCGCGTTTTGCTGCGCGCTATGCACCACTTGGTTTTACAGTTGCAGCAGAAACGATGGCGTTTATGCGACAACTGTCGGAAAGCGGTGAACTATCCAGCCTGACACCTGAGCGCATTTGGAAAGAAACTGAACGCGCTTTAGGAGAAGATCGTGCTGAAGTCTATTTTCAGGTATTGCGAGATTGTGGTGCGCTGAAAGTTCTTCTTCCTGAGCTAGATGCTTTGTTTGGTGTCCCACAACGTCCACAACACCATCCTGAAATTGATACTGGCCTTCATACCATGATGGCATTGCAACGTGCTTGTGAATATGGTTTTTCTACTCAAGTTCGATTTGCAACTTTGCTTCATGATTTAGGGAAAGCCTTAACTCCCCGCGATGAATGGCCTCGGCATGTTCAACATGAAGAACGTGGTCTTGTTTCTGTTCGCGAAGTCTGCAACCGACTCAAAGTGCCTAGTGGTTTTCGAGATCTTGCTGAGATTGTGTGTCGTGAACATCTGATGTGCCATCGTGTACTTGATCTACGTCCTGGGACAGTCTGGCGTCTATTACAACGGATTGATGTGTTACGCAAACCTGAGCGCGTAGAAGAATACATACAAGCATGTTTATGTGATGCGCGCGGACGTCTAGGTTTAGAAACTCGAGATTATCCACAAGCTGATTATTTACGTGCAGCAGTGATTGCTGTTCGCAAAGTCCGTGCGGCGGATTTACCAAGCAACTTAAAAGGTTTAAGTATTGGTGAGGCATTGGTTGCAGCGCGGATTGAAGCAATTACAGCGCTGCCCGACATTCAGCAGACCTGCTTAGAGTTGTCCAATAAAGTTTCGTCATCTTTTGAAGAAGATGCGAATCAATTCGTCCATTAACATGAATTTATATAAAATATTTTCAACTTAACCCTGTATTTTTTGAACCAAGGATGTCTTATGACTACGTTGTATAACGCTTCTATCCCAGTATTCAAGCAATTACTGACTGCACTTAGTGATGTACTCAGCAAAGCAGAAGCTCACGCTACAGAGAAAAAAATTGATCCTGTAGTATTTCTACAGTCTCGTTTATATCCAGATATGTTTCCTCTGGTTCGTCAGGTACAAATCGCAGCTGATTTCGCTAAGAGTGTTCCTTCCCGTTTGGCAGGCATCGAAGTGCCTGCTTATGATGATAGCGAGCAAACTTTTGGAGAATTACAGACACGCATTCAGAACACGCTGTCTATTCTTAACAGCATTACTGCATCTCAAGTGGATGGTAAAGAATCTTTGGAAATCGTATTACGTCCTAATACACCCAAAGAGAAAAAATTAAACGGCGAAACTTATTTGCTCAATTATGGCTTGCCACAATTTTTCTTTCATGTAACGACTGCTTATGCAATCTTACGCCACAACGGTGTAGAGATTGGCAAACGTGATTTTATGGGTACTTATTAATCTTTAAAACATTGTTTATCACGATTGAATGGATTGAGCTAAAAAAACTTTAGCTCAATCTTTAAACACATCTTAAAAACTTTATGCTAAATTACTCACATCAAGGCAATAATAAAATCTGTTAAATCATATAAAACAACAGTAAAGGCAGATGTGGAGCAAAGGATATGCATCACGAAAAAAGTTTAAAGGTCGCTTATATCCTCTGGTTTTTTCTCGGTGCATTTGGCATTCATCGACTTTATCTTAATCAAACCAAAACTGGCTGGATGATGTTCCTGCTGGCTATCGCAGTTGGGCTTAGTAAAGGATATATTCCATTCATTGTACTTTTATCAATATGGTGGCTCATTGATGCAGCTCTAATTATTGGCTATGTCGATGCCTCAAAAGATCATTCTTTTATGCATGTGGTTGAAGCCCCTAAAGCCGAACGGGAAAAAGCCGCTGCACTGTCCACCGTAAAGTTTGAAGACATCCAAAAATTACATGAAATGAATGCTGAATATATGGCTTGTTTCGCTCGAGGAGATTTAGACGCAGCGATCGTGGGTGCAACTCAAGCATTAGCCTTGTCTGAAAGTAGAATGGGCAAAGATCATAGCCAAGTCGGCATGATTCAAAATAATTTAGGTGAATTTTATCGTCGTGCTGGTAATAATCCGCAAGCAATCAACATGCTTAAAAGTTCTATTGCCATACAAGAGCAACACCCTGATCGAGAAATGACACCCGAACAAGCGCAAGACACACTTTGCCACTCTCTCAACAGTTTAGCTCATATTTATACTCACTTAGGACAAACTCAAGACGCCAAAAGAATCTATCGTCGAATTATCGATACGCTCTCAAATCCCATTCAGCGGACTGAGGAAGAGCCAACACCACAAGCATATGCCAAAACAAATCGGTCTGAAAATCACGATGTTAATTATGCGCATGCATTAAATAATTTAGCCAAGCTCTACAGTGACAAAAACCAGCACGAACAAGCTGAGCCTCTTTTTTCTGAAGCACTTGCCCTGCTTGATTATCTTTCAATTGAACATACTGAACTTAAGGTTGATATTCTTAAAAATTTCGCTACCCAAGAAAGCACCCTACAGCATTATGATCGAGCTGAATCACTCTACCAAAGAGCGATTAGAATTCTTAATGAGCATGCGATTCGGGTTGCAGAGCAACCTACCCAACAAAAAGAAGATCCATTAGATATGCCATTGGCATCAAATTACGATGAGCTCAATATTGTATATAGCGACCAAACTCGTCCGAAAATCGATGAAGAAAAACTTCGTGCAGATGCGATTAGTCGAAATCAACTTCAGACTGCAGCATGCCATCATGGTCTTGGAATTCTTTATGCAAATCAAAACCGACTTGAAGAGGCTGAGGCTGAACTAAGTGCCGCAGCAAAAATGCGGAAGCCCATTTGCCAATCCAATGATGCTGAGTTCATCACAGGATTAAGTCATTTGGGGCTGGTTTATTTTAAACAAAATAAACTAGATAAAGCTGAAACGGTTGGTAAACATATCCTGAATACGCGACTCATGGCATTAGGTGAAGACCATGTTGATACACAACGGGCACAGCGCAATCTTGAACTGATACAAACTGAAATGAGCAAACAATCCTAGTATGCTAATCATTTTAAGACTCTAAAAAGTAATTGATTGTTTAATTGAACACAGGTTTTTGCAGTTGGTTTTGACACAAAAATGGGTATAACACCCACAGAATATAAACGTAAAGAGCAACTCAATGCTCTTTAGTTCAAAGTTATTTTTCTAAATTCAGCCGACGAATTGTTGAATACCCGCTTTCATCTCCATCAGTGTCTCTTGCGCAGCCGCCAAAGTTTCTTCTAAATCTGCTTGAGTATGACTACTAGAAATAAAACCAGCTTCAAATGCAGATGGCGCGAGATAAACGCCACGCTTTAACATGCCATGAAAAAACTCACGAAACGCAGCAACATCACACTGTGTCATAGCTTCATAACTCGATAAATCATTCGAGTCAGTGAAATAAATCCCAAACATTCCGCCAGCTTGCTGGACTTGTAGTGGTATACCGACGTCATCTGCAATCGCCTTTAAACCATTGAGCAGTAATGAAAGTTTGGTTGATAATTGCATATAAAAACCATCAGCAGAAATGAGCTTGAGCATTGCAATCCCAGCACGCATTGCAAGTGGATTTCCTGACAATGTTCCAGCTTGATACACACCGCCTAATGGTGCGATGCAATTCATAATTTCACGCTTACCACCAAATGCACCAACAGGTAAACCAGCGCCAATGATCTTGCCTAATGTCGTTAAATCAGGTGTGATGTCGTAATGTGCCTGCGCACCACCTAACGCAACACGAAAGCCCGTCATGACTTCATCAAAAATCAATACCGTACCCGATTTGGTACATTCATCACGCAGAGTCTGTAAAAAGCCTTGAATTGGTAAAACCAGATTCATATTGCCCGCAACAGGTTCAACAATAATGCAAGCAATTTGATCACCATATTCAGCAAAGCAGGTTTTCACTGCATCAATATCATTGAATGGTAATGTGATAGTGTGTTGTGCTAAATCCTTTGGCACACCGAGCGAGGTTGGAACGCCCAAGGTCAACATGCCCGACCCTGCTTTGACCAGCAAAGAATCCGCGTGACCGTGATAGCAACCTTCAAACTTCACGATCTTGTCACGCCCTGTGTAACCACGTGCCAAACGAATCGCACTCATACACGCTTCTGTACCCGAACTCGTCATTCGCACCATATCCATCGAAGGCATGATCTGACAGATGAGATCGGCTACTGTTGTTTCACTCGGCGTTGGCGCACCAAAACTCAAACCATCCTCAGCTGCATCTTTAACGGCTTGGATGATCTCAGGATGTGCATGACCGAGAATCATCGGCCCCCATGAACCCACATAATCGATGTATCGCTTGCCTTCTGCATCAAATAAATATGCGCCTTTTGCCTTTTGTACAAATACAGGTGTACCACCAACGCCTTTAAACGCACGCACTGGGGAGTTCACACCACCTGGAATATGAACACTTGCTGCATTGAAAAGATCTTGATTATTTAATGAGTGAGCTGAGTTGGTCATAGCGGTTTGGACTTTAAAAAGATGATGACGATTAGGGCGATAGTTTAACTGGTAGATGGTTGCAGATGTTTATAATTCACGGGAATAAACAATAAGATTTAAATCATCTTTTTATAATGATTGTTAATTTGACAAGATTTTAGGTAAATCTTAGAATCGCCGCTGAAAAATACATCATTTCTCATATCTTTTTTTGTTTCTCTTACATCCTATTGAAGGAACTACAGTAAATGAACTGGGCTGCCTTCCTCTCTAGTTTTACGACCATGTTACTCGTAGAGCTTCCAGATAAAACGCTGATTGCAACACTTATTCTTTCAACACGTTATCGCAAGATTCCTGTATTTATTGGAGTCTGTTTTGCTTTTTTAGTGCAATGTGTCCTTGCGGTCTTAGCTGGTTCTCTATTGCATAAATTACCTGAACATATCGTGGCGTATATTGTCTCCGCGCTATTTGCTATCGGTGCACTTGTGCTGTGGCGTGAAGCAAATAATACAGAAGAAGACGATGATATCGAATCCGTTGAAACGACATCTTCTTTTAAAATGGCATTAGTATCATTTACCGTTTTGTTTGCTGCGGAATGGGGCGATGCGTCGCAATTATTGACCGTTGCATTGACTGCGAAATACCACGCGCCATTTGCTGTAGGTCTAGGTTCTTGGCTGGCTTTGGTCAGTGTCGCTGCACTGGCGATTTTGCTGGGTAAATTTATCCAGTCAAAAGTACCATTCCATGTCATTCAACGCATTGCGGCATTTGTATTTGCAGCGTTTGCGGGGATTGCGCTTTATACAGCGGTTGGGATGTAAAATAGTATTAGCTCATTGAGCCTGTCGAAATGTGCAGCGATACAAAACCACACTTCGACAAGCTCAGTGAACTGCATAGCTCGTTGAGCTTGTCGAAGTATCGAAACGTGCGAAAAACAATCAAAAAGATTATCTAAAAACAGATTCTTGTAGTCTTTTACTCCCAACCACCACCCAGCGCTAGAAACACAGCCACCTGATCAGATGCAATTTTGCCATCCATTGCAGAAATTGCTTGTTCAGCCGATAACAATGTTCGCTCAGCATCTAGCACAGGCAAATAGCTTTGCCGTCCCATTTTAAAAAGTGTTGTTGAATCTTGTGCTGCTTTTTCCGCTTTTGCTTTCGCATTTTCAAGTAAGGCAAGACGATCAAGATCGCGGGCATAGACTTCTAAAGCACTTTCAGTTTCGCGCAGTGCATTTAGCACTGCGCCATCAAATTGAGCATAGGCAACTTGCTCATCAGCTTCTGTGCTACGAATATGTGCTTTTACGCGTGTACGATCAGGAAATTGCCAGCTAATCATCGGACCAATTGAGAACTTCATGGTATCTGTATGCAGGAAATGACTATCCAATCCTACAGAACCCAATGATGCACCCAACGTGACTTTAGGATATAGATCAGCTGTAACCACGCCTATCTTTGCTGTCGCTGCATGCAACTCAAACTCAGCACGACGAACATCAGGACGACGCTTGAGCATTGCCATTCCATCACCAATTGGCAATGGCGTTTTTAGCTCTGGTTCATGCTTACAACTTGCAATTGCGGTAGGGAATTCTGTTGGCGGTTTACCTGTCAAGACCGCAAGACGATACAGCGCAAGGCGTTGTTCGGCTTCCAAAAGTGGCAAACTGGCACGAATCTGATCTTCTTGCCCTGATGAACGCGTTGTATCCAAAGAAGTACCACGTCCTGCCTTAAATAAACGCGTAGTCAACGCTGTACTCTGAGCTTGTAGTGCGAGCGACTTCTTGGCAACTTCAATTTCACTCCCAGCCGAACATACACTTAAATATGCACGAGTCGTTTCTGCAACTACAGTAATTCGTGTTGCATCATGGGCAGCACGTGCTGCAGCAAGATCTGCTTTTGCAGATTCAATTGAACGTGAAATTTGCCCGAATAAATCTACTTGGTAAGAAATTCCTGCACCCATACCATAAACATAACTATTAGGTAGTGGTTTCCCTTCCGTTGGAATTAACAGTTCTTCCGCAGAGTAACGCGCCCATTGTGGCGAAGCTTCCAATGTCGTCGTTGGACGCTTGCTTGCATCTACATAATCCAGTCCTGCTTGTGCTTTGATTAAACGGGCTTGTGCAACACGTAAGTCTGTATTCGCGGTCAAAGTCTGCTGAATCAAATCATTTAAAGCTGGATCTTGATAAAGTTTCCACCATTCATTAGGCACAGGATCATTCACAAAAGCAGAGTCTTTACCACTTAAGAATGCACCATTTGCACTGGATTGATTGATCGCTGATTCTGACGGGCGATGATAGTTCGGTCCCACGGTTGTACAAGAAACCAATGAAACAGACGCGACCACAGCAATTGCTGAAACCAATAAAAGGCGACGCATTATGAAGCTCCTTGACCAAGAGCTTGCTGTTTAGGAGCTTGCTTGTCTAGCGTTTTTTGATCCGCCTTTTTTGGAAGAACTTCTACAGTTGCTGTGCGACCAACAACGAGTTGTGTATCTGCAGGAACTTTATCCAATACCACACGAACAGGAATACGTTGCGCCAATCTAACCCAGTTAAACGTTGGATTAACGTTCGCCAATAAATTCGAACTTGCACCCAATTCACGATCTTCGATACCACCCGCGATACTGTCTACATGCCCTGTCAGCTTGTTATGATCACCCATGAGATGAACATTGACTTCATCTCCGACATGGATATGGTCAATCTTGGTTTCTTCAAAATAACCCATGACATAAATCGACTGGAGATCAATTAAAGCCATGATTGGATGTCCAGCAGTCGCATAAGTACCAGGCAACAAACCAAAGTTGGTTACTTGACCATTCACGGTCGCTTTAATTTCCGTACGATTCAGATTTAATTCAGCAGCATCTAGAGCTGATTTTGCCTGAACGAGGCTCGCACTTAATTGATCACGTTTAGCGAGACTTTGTTCACTTTGCTCCGCGGATACCAAATCTTTGAGAGAGCGATTACGCTGTACTTCACGTTCAGCTTGTTGTAATTGCGTTTGTACGCTAGTTATCGCGGCTTTTGCTTGATCAACAGCAACCTGATAACGATCACGATCAATCACAAACAGCACATCGCCTACTTTCACGATTTGATTATCTTTGACTCGAACATCCGTCACTAGACCTGAAACATCAGGTGCAATTTGCACCAAGTTTGCACGAACACGGCCATCACGAGTCCACGGTTCAACTTTGTAATGCGTCCAAAGCAAATACGCGATGGCCAAAGCAATGACCACCACAAAGCTGGTGATAGAAAATCGAATGAACTGCGTCAATTTAGTATTCATGGATGATCAACTCAACATCGTAAAAAGTGGTGCTGCAAAGGTGGATATCGATAATGTAATCACACCCCAGAGAATAATAAATAGTGATACATCAAGAAGATTTTGATGTGCGACAAAGCCATAAAATCCAATCGACTGTAAAACTCGGCGGACGACAATATGAAGTAGTCCAGCAATCGCTGCTGCAAATAGACCAGTACTGATATAAACGCCAAAAATATTCACTTCAGCAATCATGATGTAGACTTCCCTTCTTGAAATGCAACGGCTTGAAACGCCGTCGCATGAGGAAAAAGATTTCGCCTTAAACCCACACTCGCAATCAGACCATGCAAACGTGGATCTTCAGCAAACAATGAACTTCGATCAGCCGCTGCATGCGATCTAATTTTCAAAATATCATTAATAATGACATCAATATCATCAAGCAACTCAATTCTAGGTTGACGATAACCATGATGGGTCATGCTTAAAAAGTATCGCGATAATTTCTGCATTAATTGATTGATTTTATCCTGAATTGATTGTGGCATATCCCGCTTTGCCACTCTCAAATCCAGAATATTAAAGCCTATCGGCAGGCCTCTAAGTGCCTTATCAATTTTAGATTGTTCTGAATCGGGTGCTGTGACCACACGAGGAATCAATAAACCAAGACGATCCAACATAACGCTAGCCCATGTCACATGATAATTATGAAAAGGACCAATCGCATGATTTGAAAGCTCTTTCCAACCAGCACGCAAAATACGATGAATACTGGTTTCGGTACTAATGACACGAATAAGCAGAGTCACTACAAGTGCCATCAACACACCAATAGTCGCAATCAAATTACCCATAAAGAATGTGACAAAATCAGTGTGTGGCGCGGAAGTAAAGCCTATACCAGGAACGACAATCATGCCAATACTAAGCGCACTGAACATCGTTGGCGGATTCGCTAAATAAACACCAATCAGCATAATCAAAGGAAATAAAACCAAAGCCAACATTGAAAAGCTGTTGATTGCAGGAAAAATTCCAAAAACATAAAGTAATGAAACAGGAAACGCGATGAGCGTTGCGATAAACATTTTCTTTTGCATGACCGTTGGATTATCACTGGTCGCAAAAATACAGCACATCACTGCGGTTAAACTGACAGCAGATGCACCTTGAGTCCACTCCGTTGCCATAACGAATGCAGCACAGACAATTGTTGCAACAACCGTCGTAAATCCTGAGTAAGCTGCAAGTCCTTTATCGATATGCAACGGGCGGTTTCGATTAATTGACACAATCGCTTTCAGAATCGGGCTTGGTTTTTTATGAGGTTCAAGAACAACTGAATAAAGCGCCAAACAGTCTGCCCATAATTGAATTAAATCAATTAAACGTGTGACGAGGTTAAGTTCTAAAATATCTTGCCATGATGTAGAAGCCGCATGAGTCACAGCAATTGCCCGACAGCGATCCATCATGGCGGTAATTTGCTGCTGCTCAACACCTTTCGTGAGCTCGATTAAGTTTTTATTGACTGCGATATTATTAATATCATGCTCTAGAACCCAAGCCTTAATCGTTTTAACCAGTTTATCCGTCTCACTGGGAATACCTTGAAAGTTTCTCAGCGCCTCAAGACGATCTTCAACCGCATAAATCATCGGTAATAAGAGAATGAGTCGTTCTTCAAGTGCTCGAATTGCATTGATATATTGACGTGATGCAATGACTTCAAATTTGAAGTTAGTTCCTAAAATCGTAAGTTCCGTGAGATCAAGTGCGATTCGCCGTCTTGCCCTTCTCGCAGCAATCTCAGGCTCTGCTTCTAACGCAGACACTAACCAGTTTTTTCCGTCAGAAAGTGTTTTATTGATCTTTGCCAATACAACACCTTCCACACTCACAGGAAAAATTAAACTATGCGTGATTGATGCACATAACACGCCTATCGTAATTTCCTCGACGCGTGCAATAGCATTATCAAATAATCCAGAAGGATTCACGACTTCTGGCAATCCCACCAGTGCAGCAGTATATCCCGCCAGCATAATGATATAGCTACGTGGCGTCCGATCCAGCAATGAAATATACAGACATAAACCAACCCAACTTGCCATAACACAGACCAGCAATATCGGGGTATTTACAAAATTGGGAATGATCACTAATGCAGCAGCGGCACCAATTAACGTACCCATAACACGATAAAGTGCTTTCGACCAAATCGCACCAGCAAACGGCTGACTCGTAATAAAGACCGTAAGCACAGCCCATACTGGATTAGTTAGATTAAGGCTATAAGCAACAAACAGCGCCATCACTACTGCGAGATAGCAGTTAAAGGCAAAAATCAAACCTCGTTTGTTAAAGGCGCTCATATCAGAAATTAGCCCTGATTGTTCTTTGATTAAACTCGTGATTTATTGAACTTAAAGACTCAATAACTAACTTACTCAATAAGCCATCAAAAGTTAAGTGATTTATGATCGGAAATCGTTTGATTCCATAGATTGATGCGTTTTTGAATCTGTGAGACTGGTAAATCTAAAATATCACTGACGACTGCATATAAATCTATGCCAGCTGCTTTAACAGGGGCAATATTTTCAACAGTTAAACCACCGATCGCACAAATAGGTAATTCAAACATTAATTTAGCTTTGGCAAGCGTTTCAATGGACACTTGTTGAGCATTGGGTTTCGTAGATGAAGGAAAGACCGCCCCGAAAGCAAGATAGCTTGCGCCTTCTTGATCAGCTTCGAGTGCTAATTCAAGTGAGTTGTGACAAGTTCGTCCAATAATCGCATTGCGCCCTAGCCGCTTTCTAGCATCGACTAACGAACCATCGCCCTGACCTAAATGCACGCCGCATTGTAAACGTTCAGCCAAATCAAGATTGTCATTAATGACTAAAGAAACCTTGTAATGATTGCTTAACAGCTGAATTTCTTGAGCTTCTTGTTCTTGTAATTGTACAGGTGTTTTTTTGCGACGATACTGCAACAAAGCAATACCTGTTTGAAATGCAATTTCTAGTTTAGGCAATAAATCAGATAGCGCATCATCATTGGTAATGAGATAAAGGCCTTGTAATGGCGATGGTGTGGTCACAATTTTTGCCTTCTTATTAAGATCAAAAGCAAATCCTCCCCAGTCCTCCTTTTTCTAAGGAGGGGGGAACTATTTTGTCTATTCCAAAATAGCAATGTTCCTCCCTTTTCAAAAGGGAGGTTAGGAGGGATTTGCTTTTGATTTTTCAAACTTAAGTAATAAACCTTAAGAAATCCGATCGAACTCTTTACCTTTTAAGCTAATACGACCACGCAAAATATCGCTAAACATACGGAAGTCTGAAATAAAGCTATAGATAGGCTGTTTAAATGACGCAGGCTTATTTTTTTCAAAAATGAAATGCCCAGTCCAAGCGCAAGCATAACCTGCTGCAACACCCATCAACGCATAACGAACTTTACCTTTTTTAATGGCATAACCTAAACCAATCAAACCCAAAGTACTTCCAGCAAAATGCAGACGACGACTGGTCGCATTAGAATGCTCAGTCAAATAAAACTGATAAAATTGTTCGTAATTTTTAATTGGCATCACGGCTTTACCTGTGGTTTGACTCTGTAGATCATTCATTTCGATATCCTTAAATTGATCCAATAAGCTGATTTTCGCCTCAAAACTCATCACAGCATCGTGAACATTTCATGATTAACAATGATGTATTAACTTGCATCAATCCGCATTCTACCTCAAGAATGAGTTTAAAATCAGGTAAACTACACACCTTGTTCTTTGTCTTTTTTGTATTTTAGTTTTTATTTTGGCTTTTTATTTTAGGAACACAGATGACTGCTCTTGCCCGCCGTAATATCTATCACATTACCTGCGCCGACGGTTTGGAGCGACTGCTTGCGGAAGAAGTGTCAGAACTCGGCGCAACAGTCGTTGATCACCAACCGCCATTTCAGCAAGGGCGTGTCATTATCGAAGGCACATTAGAGACGGCTTATCGGATTTGCCTCTGGTCACGTCTCGCCTCGCGTGTTTTATTGCCATTATTTACCGTTGAAGTAAAACGCCAAGATGTGCGTGATGTTGCCGAAGAACTGTTTGAAGCGGCACGTGACTTTGACTGGTCATTAGTTTTTAGCCCGCAAAGCACTTTCGTTGTTCGTATTCAATCCGAACGTGATATCAAGATGAACAGCCAGTTCGCCACATTACGCGTCAAAGATGCGGTGGTCGATAGCTTTATGGATAGCCATGGTCGTCGTCCAAGCATTGATACGCAAAACGCTGAGATTACCCTAACTGTTCTGGCTGGAGTTCGTCAGCATACTTTTAGTTTGGATTTATCTGGTGATAGCTTGCATCGTCGTGGTTATCGTCACGCGATGACCGATGCTCCGCTCAAAGAAAACCTCGCAGCTGCCATTCTGCGTCTGGCGAATTGGCATTCCAATAAATACAATACATTGATTGACCCGATGTGTGGTTCAGGAACATTTGTAATTGAAGCATTACTCATGTCCACAGATCGTGCACCTGGTTTGAATCGTCGTTTTGGTTTTACGGGTTGGTCTGGGCATGATGGTTCAATTTGGCAAAAACTCAAACTTGAAGCCCAAGATCGCTTCGAAGCAGCATTAGACCATCTGATCAATTCCGATGAATACCCACTCATTGTTTTTGCATTTGACGCAGACTGGGAAGCGGTGAAAGCGACGCGTACCAACCTCATCGCCGCAGGTTTAGAGCGCTGTTTGCCTTTTATTAAACTTGAAGAACGTACCCTTGCAGATTGGCCAGACTTTCAGTTACGTGAACGTGAAGATAAAGCTTTAGTGATTACCAATCCTCCGTATGGTGAACGCTTAGGCGATAAAGTCAGTAATCGCGCGCTGTATCAAGGCTTAGGTTATCTCCTCCAAAAGTTTGCGCCAAGCCAACACGCAGCAATTATTGCCTCACAAATTGAACAAGCAGACGTCTTGCAGCTTAACCACATCAGCAATACCCGCTTGATGAATGGTAAATTGCCGATTTACATCCGCATCGGTGAGATTGCTGCATCTGCCAACAAACCATCGTTCTTGCAAGGATGGCAAACACCAAGCATTGAATTTACAGAAGAAAATGCAGGCTCAAAAGATTTCATCAATCGTTTGATTAAAAATATCAGTAATTTCAAGAAGCAAGCGATTCGTGAAGGTGTCACCAATCTACGCCTTTATGATGCGGATTTACCTGACTTTAACTTGGCAGTCGACCTCTACGGCGATCAAGTGCATGTCCAAGAATATGCACCGCCAAAAACCATTGATCCTGCAAAAGCCAAAATGCGCTTTAATCTTGCATTGGCCGCAATTCGCCAAGTGCTTGGTTTAGCACGCGAACAAGTGTATATCAAAACTCGCGCACGTCAAAAAGGTAATGATCAATACGAAAAGAAAAGTGATACAGGTAAGCGTTCGATTGTGCAGGAAGGCCGTGCGCGTCTGTATGTCAATTTCACCGACTATCTCGACACTGGTTTATTCCTTGACCATCGTCCAATGCGTTTAAAAATTGCACAAGAAGCACGCGGTAAACACTTCCTGAATCTGTATGCCTACACCTGTACCGCCAGTGTTCATGCAGCATTAGGTGGCGCAGCAAGTACAACCAGTGTCGACTTATCAAATACTTATCTCGATTGGGGTAAAAATAATTTTGCCTTGAATGGTCTGACTGTTGACCATCCTGATCAGCAACATCAATTTTTTGCGACCGAAGTCTTTGAATGGCTCAAAGAAGGCAGCGAAATGTATGATCTGATCTTTATCGATCCTCCGACATTTTCTAACTCAAAGAAATTCTTTGGGACTTTCGACATTCAACGTGATCACATGTCATTGATTAAACGTGCAATGAATCGTTTGCAAAGTGATGGTGTGCTTTACTTCTCAAATAACTTCCGTAAGTTTGAGCTGGATGAGTTATTGCCAGAAATGTTTGAGATTAAAGAAATCACTCATTTGACCATTGGCTTTGATTTCAAACGTAATCAAATTCATCGTGCATGGGAAATTAGACACTTTCCAGTTTGATGCCAAAGATTGCCTTGTAGGGGATAACCTGAGGTTATTCCGCTATTGTGAGCAGATGTCATAGGACAGACCATAAGTCTGTCATAATAGGTAGAACCTTATTGACCATGAAAACGCTTAACATCATTGGATGCGGTAATGTCGGCAAAACCTTGGCGCACCTTTGGTTTAAGCATGATGTCTTTGAAATTCAGGATATTTGCAATCGCTCGCACGATAGCGCACAAAGTGCGTGTGAATTTATTGGTCAAGGCAATCCTATTCGTTCGTTCAACGATCTTCGTCCTGCAGATATTTTTCTCATCAGTACAGCAGATCAATCGATTACAGTATGTTGTGAGCAGTTAGTCGAATCAAATTTACTTCAAGCGGGAAATATAGTCTTTCATTGCAGTGGCGCACTTCCCGCTTCAATTCTCGAAAAAGCAAAAAACGTTGGCGCACTCATTGCCAGTATTCATCCCATCAAAAGCTTTGCCAATCCGAATTTATGTATCACTAATTTTTCAGGAACATTTTGTGGCGCTGAGGGTAATGAAGCTGCACTGACTATATTAGAACAAGCTTTTCAGGCAATAGGCGGACAAACTTTACACATTCAAAGTAGCAATAAAACGTTCTACCATGCGGCAAGTGTTGTGGCGAGTAATTATCTGACTGCTCTACTTGAACTCAGTATCCAAAGCTATGTCAAAGCAGGTTTGACACGCGCACAAGCCTTGCAAATCATTAATCCAATTGCACATGGCACGATTAACAATATTGTTGAACTTGATACGGCTAACGCATTAACAGGGCCAATTGCACGTGGTGATTTCTCAACTGTCGTGACACAATTGAATGTTTTTCAGAATTGGAAAACAGAATATGGTGATCTGTATCGACTATTAGGTGGCATCGCTGTGGATTTAGCCGCGATTAAAAACTTAGCAGATTCAGAGTCATTAGATTTATTAACCCAATTATTAAAATAACAAATTTGAAAATTATAATCTTTCGTTTCACTTCATCAATGATTGACCTTTTTTTCTCCTAAAAAGGAATTTATGACAATATACATTGTCATATTGTTTGTGCTAGTCTAAAACCATTGATAATTTCGTTTTTAATCGAATTAGCCGATACTAGATTCAAATCCTTATCTTTGGAATTTTGCTATGAGCGCACTTTTCACGCCTTCTCCTTATGCAGACTTTATGCAACAAACAACCGTTAAAGTCGGTGAGCTAGATTTTCATGTTGAGATAGGTGGCAAAGAAGACGCACCTGTCGTTTTGCTCGTGATGGGTTTAGGCGCACAGATGCTGCTTTGGCGTGATTGGTTCTGCAAGCAATTAATTGATTCAGGTTATCGCGTTATTCGTTTTGATAATCGTGATATTGGTCTATCCAGTAAAATGCGCGTGAAATCACCACGCATGAACGAAGCCAAACTCATGGCTCGTTTTACCTTAGGTTTAAAAACCGAAGGTGCGCTCTATAATCTCTATGATCTAGCAAATGACACCAAGGGTATTTTAGATGCACTTGGCATTGAAAAAGCTCATGTCATTGGCGCATCCATGGGCGGAATGATTTCTCAAATTCTTGCAGCGCGTTATCCAGAAAAAGTTGCATCGCTTGGACTCTTATTTACAAGTAATAACCGCGCATTCCTACCACCACCATTTCCAAAACAGTTTAATGCACTGACGGGCCGCCCAGCTTCACAAAATGAAGAAGACTTGCTCAAACATTCTTTACGCTTATTTGCTGCTATTGGTACACCGAATCAAAGTAGCGTTGAAAACCAATTAGAGTTTGCACGCACACTGTTCCGTCGTAGCTACTCTCCTGCTGGCGTTATGCGCCAATATCTAGGCGTACTCAGCACAGGTTCGCTCACTGCAGAAAATGCCAAAATTACAGCACCAACTGTTGTGTTGCATGGTAGCTTAGATCGCCTACTTCCGCCCGCTCATGGGCGTGCGACTGCGAAAGCAATTAAAGGCTCTACTTTTCATCTGATCAGTGGCATGGGGCATGATATTCCTGAATCCTATACACCTATTTTGGTAAGACTTTTTACCCAAAATATGAAAAAAGCTCGGGCATAACAATGTCTGCCTTACCTTCATTACGCCAACTGTCTTATCTAGTCACGCTTGCCGAGACACTACACTTTACTGAAGCAGCAAAGCGCTCATTTGTCACGCAATCCACTTTATCAGGTGGGATTATTGAGCTTGAACGTGTGTTGGGTGGATCATTAGTTGAACGTAGTCGTCAGACCGTGCGTCTTACTCCACTTGGTGCGCAAGTGGTCGAACGTGCACGGCTTATTTTGGCAGATGCTGGAGATTTACTTAAATTAAGTCGTGAAATCGGTGAACCTTTAACGGGCGACTTACATCTTGGTGTGATTCCTACTATTGCACCTTTTGTTCTATCTAAACTCTTGCATACTGTACGTCGGCAATATCCGAAGCTAAATGCCAGAATTCATGAAGCACAAAGCCAGACACTCGTTCAAAATTTGGAAAACGGCGATCTGGATATCGTCCTCCTAGCACTTCCATTTTTGACTGAGAACTTACAAGTCGTTTCGTTACAAACTGAACCGTTATTATTAGTTTGTCATCAAGATGATCCTCTTGCAAAAAAATCGAATCAACAAGTGAGTGAGCTTCCGCTCGATCAGCTTTTATTATTAGAAGAAGGTCACTGTTTGCGCGAACATGCTTTAAGTGTGTGCAGTCTAGGCGATCGTGCTAATTTAGGTGATTTAGAAGCGACGAGTTTACCCACCTTAGTGGAAATGGTTTCAGCGAAATTAGGCTTTACGCTCATGCCTAAAATGGCTGTAGATTCAGGTTTCCTACAAGGTTATCCAATGCTGACGTGCCAGCCTTTAGTTGAACCACCAGTGAGAACCTTAGCGCTATTGGCACGCAAAAGCACTACTCAACAGACTGAGTTAATGGCATTAGCTGAGGTTATTAAAGGGTTGTAGTTTTATTTATAAGAAAAAATACGAGTTCTACTTCTCGGAGTCTAAATGAACATCTAAGCTGATTGTGCAGACTATGATGTTTTTATGAATTAATAATCAGAAGCAATATAGCTCACTGAGCTTGTCGAAATGCGCGGCGATACCAAACCACACTTCGACAAGCTCAGTGTTCTTACATTGTTGAAAATATACTATTTTTCAATAGCAATACAATCTTAAGCGTCTTCTTTCACACCCGTCATATCAACAGAAGTATCATCCATGACTTCGATATTGCTGCGTTTGCCTTTCTTCGCCTGATCATTACGGCGATTTTCAAGTTTGCTTAAATACTCCGCATCAATACCGCCAGTGACATAGTTACCATCAAATACAGAACAATCAAACTGCTGAATAGTTGGATTACCTTCGCGAGCGGTATCAATCAAATCATTCAAATCTTGGTAAATCAAACGATCCGCACCGATGATCTGACGAACTTCTTCCACGCTATGACCTGATGCAATCAGCTCACTTTTTGCTGGCATATCAATACCATAAACATTCGGGAATTTCACAGGTGGTGCTGCTGAAGCAAAAAATACTTGTAATGCACCTGCATCACGCGCCATTTGAATAATTTCATGGCAAGTCGTACCGCGCACAATAGAATCATCAACCAGCAGAACATTCTTGCCTTTGAACTCGAGTTCGACAGGATTCAGTTTTTGACGTACTGATTTTTTACGCTGGCTTTGTCCTGGCATGATGAATGTGCGACCGATATAGCGATTCTTCATGAAGCCTTCGCGGTATTTCACACCCAAAATTGATGCCAGTTCAAGTGCCGAAGTACGACTCGTTTCAGGAATTGGAATGACGACATCGATTTTATGATCTTCGCCCCATTCACGGATAATTTTATGAGCGAGTTTTTCACCCATACGCATCCGTGATTTATAAACGGAAATCCCATCAATCGTTGAATCAGGGCGTGCGAAATACACGTATTCAAAAATACATGGGTTGTAAACAGGATTTTTCGCACAAATTTTGGTGAAAATTTCACTGTCTGAATTAATAAAAATCGCTTCGCCTGGCAAAATATCGCGCACAACACGGAAACCTAGCGCTGTGATCGCAACAGATTCCGACGCAAGAATGTATTCCATTTTACCATTTTCAGCTTCACGCTCACCGTAAATCAGCGGGCGAATACCATGCGGATCACGGAAACCGAGTAAGCCATAACCTGTAACCATTGCGATTGCCGCATAACCGCCTTCACAGCGACCATAAACCTTGGTCACTGCATCAAAAATATCATTTTCATTTGGGTTTTCACGACCGAGCGCTTGCAGTTCATGCGCAAAAACGTTCAGCAAAACTTCTGAGTCTGAATCTGTATTGATATGACGTAAATCTGAACGGAATAAAGTTGCAGAGATTTTGTCGGCATTAGTCAAGTTGCCATTGTGTGCCAACGTAATGCCATATGGTGAATTCACATAGAACGGCTGTGCTTCTGCTGCACTCGAAGAACCTGCGGTTGGATAACGGACATGACCCATGCCAAAGTTACCAACCAAACGACGCATGTGGCGCGTATGAAACACGTCACGAACCATGCCGTTTTCTTTACGCAAAAACAAACGTCCATCCTGAAACGTGACAATACCAGCAGCATCTTGCCCACGATGCTGAAGCATCGTTAAAGCATCATATAACATTTGATTAACTGGCGTTTGAGCGGCAATGCCTACGATTCCACACATAACAACCTCGCGGATGGCTAAGACTAAAAATAAA
>JASLHI010000007.1 GCA_030149815.1 Aquirhabdus sp.
CAAAGTTGCTCCGTAGGTATGAGACAGCGCCTCAACCACACGCTGCATGCCATCTTTAATTTCCGTATCTTCTAGAGTGCGCTCTGGGTGTTGCCACAATAAAGCAAATGCAAGAGAACGCTTCCCAACCTCTACACCTTGACCAGTATATTCATCAAACAACCATGATTGTGTCAATGAATCTCCAGCTACGGATGCAATGGTCGATTGAATCTGGCTTACTTGGATACTATCACTAATTAAAACAGCTATATCGCGTCTAACTGATGGAAAACGTGACAATTCTGTAAATTTTGATTGCTGCGGTTCGGTCAATGTTAATGAATCCAATTCCGCCACCCAAGTCACACCTAAATCCAAATCGCTCTCTAAGGATGGATGTAATCGTCCTAGATAGCCAATGCTCACTCCCTGCCGCATAATCTCCGCACTTTGTCCAGGATGTAACCAAGGACGCGTCGATTTATCGAAATTAACCGCAATTCGTGCAGAATGCAAGAGTTGTGCGACATCTGCTTTAAAATCATAGAAATCCATTTGCGGTTTAGCTTCTGTCCACTGCTCTGGAAAACGCCCACCCGTCGCGATTAATGCCAATGTTGGAATCTGTTGCAGCTCACTAATCTCTTGTTTTTCATTAGGAATAAAGCGAAGCCCTGTCTCAAAGAAACGAACTCGGCCTTGCTGACGATTCAAATTGTATTGAACGCAAGGAATCAAGCTCGCGAGTAGCGTTGTCCGCATTACACTCAGCTCACTCGACATTGGATTAGCAAGATGTAGCGGGTTCACATCTGGATTTAATGCACGCTCCATCTTTTCATCAACAAAACTGAAGCTTACTGCTTCCTGATATCCCAACGTCACGAGCGTTTGGCGCAACTGTTGGATGCTCAAACGATCTTCGGTTGGTACAAAAGACATCGGCTGCAATGGAGACTTGATCGGAATATTGTCATAACCATAGATTCGAGCAACCTCTTCGCTCAAATCTGGCGCAATACTCATATCAAATCGATGCGTTGGCGGTGTCGCATTCCACGCATTTTCATTACCTGTAATCTGTACACCTAAACTAGTCAATGTACTCACAACGAAATCTGCAGTGATATCAAAGCCCAACAAACGACGAACTTGTGATAACGTGAATGGAATCACCGAGCGTTTTGGCAATGCAGCCAATTGCTCAACCAACGTCACAGGGCCCGCTTGACCACCAGCCAATTGGAGAATCAAAGTCGTTGCACGCTCAAGTGCTGACACTGGCAATTCAAAATCCACGCCACGTTCGAAACGATGCGACGCATCGGTATGCAAGCCATAACGACGCGCACGGCCAGCGAGAGCCAACGGTTCAAAGAACGCACTTTCAAGGAAAATATCAGCTGTATCATCGGTGACACTCGTCGACAAACCGCCCATGACCCCAGCCATCGCAATCGCGCCAGAATCATCAGCGATCAGCAAAGTATCGTCATCTAGCGTCACTTCTTGGTCATTCAACAGCGTCAGTTTTTCACCTGCTTGCGAGACGCGAACATGCACATCCCCTTGCAGCTTCGCCAAATCAAAGGCATGCAGTGGCTGCCCTAACTCAAGCAGGACATAGTTGGTGATATCGACCAGCAAACTATGCGTGCGTGTACCTGAACGAACCAGCGCATCAGACATCCATGTTGGTGTCTTCGCCTGTGGATTAATTCCTGTGATCACTCGCCCCGCATAGCGCGGGCAGCCATTTTGTTGTACAGCATCGCTAATTTTAACGGCTACAGTACGATCAGAAGTCACGGGTGCAATCGTAATTGCAGGCTCATTCACCGCCAAGCTATTCATCACGGCAAGCTCACGGGCGAGACCTTTAACACTCAGACAGTCGCCGCGGTTTGGCGTAATGCCTAATTCGAGAATACGATCATCTAAACGGAGATATTCACGAATATTTGTGCCAATTGGCGCGTCAGCAGGTAATAGCATCAAGCCATCAACGCCGTCATCCAATCCAATTTCAGTAGCGCCACACAACATGCCTTGTGAATCAACACCACGCAATTTGCTTGGTTTGATTTTGAAATCTTTAGGCAAAACCGCACCGATCATCGCTACAGGAACTTTAAGTCCTACCGCAACATTCGACGCACCACACACGATCTGTAAAGGCTCACCGTTATTGGCTTGCCCTACATTCACAGTCGTCACACGCAAACGATCTGCATCGGGATGTTGTACAACTGTCAGCACCTCTCCAACCACCACACCATGAAATGGCGGTGCGACAGGTTCATTACTGTCTACCTCAAGTCCTGCCATCGTCAATTGATGGGCTAATGCTTCGCTATCGAGTGGTGGATTAACCCAGCTACGCAACCAACTTTCATTAATTTTCATGATTGCGCCTCCTTAAGCCTGATCTGATGATGTTGTTTTAGATTGAGATTCTGGTGTAGCAAACTGACGCAAGAATCGCACGTCATTCTGATAGAACATCCGCAAATCATTCACCTCGTAACGCAACATCGCAAAACGCTCAATGCCCATACCAAAGGCAAAACCAGTGTATTTCTCAGGATCTATATCGCAGCTTCTCAGCACATTCGGATGAACCATGCCACAGCCCAACACCTCAAGCCAGCGACCACTCTCACTCATGATATCCACTTCTGCACTTGGCTCAGTGAATGGGAAATAAGACGGACGGAAACGAATCTTCAATTCACGTTCAAAGAACACATTAAGAAATTGAACAATAAGACCTTTTAGTTCAGCAAAATTGGTTTCTTCAGTAACGACCAAACCTTCGATCTGATGGAACATCGGCGAATGAGTTTGGTCAGAGTCACAGCGATAAACGCGACCAGGACAAATAATCCGAATCGGTGGTTTTTGCTTCTCCATCGTGCGAATTTGTACCGAACTGGTATGTGTACGCAACAAATGATGTGCATCAAAATAAAACGTATCATGCATCGCGCGTGCGGGATGGTGACTCGGAATATTCAGTGCTTCAAAATTATGATAATCGTCTTCAACTTCCGCGCCCGACTCAACAGTAAAGCCTGCACGCACAAAGAATTGGCTCATGCGCTCCATAACTTGGGTCACAGGATGGATACTACCACCTTGCTGACCACGACCATCCATCGTGATATCAATGGTTTCACTTGCAAGCTTGGCATCTAAAGCCGCTTTTTGAAGAAGTGTTTGGCGCTGATTCAGTGCATCGTTAATGGCTTCACGAATCGCATGGAGCACTGCACCTTGGGCTTTACGTGCATCTGCATCAAGTTTACCCAGACCTTTTGAGACTTCCGCCAATTGGCTTTTTTTACCTGTAAATTGGACGCGAACTTGCTCAAGGCTTGCAAGATCGGTTGCCGCAGCAATCGCTGCCAATGCATTTGGCGTGAGATCATCCAATGACAGAGCATCAGATGCAGTGGAATCTAGAGACATATTTTTTCTCGTCAAAGCAACTTATCAAAATCTTGTTCACGGCTTGCCAGAACACCAATGCAAAGCGTGAAATTGATCATCAAAAATCTGGTGAGCAATTCTAACGTAATTTAGGCGTTGAAGGATGTTCTACATCCACTTTCGCACAAAATCCGCAACAAAAAAGCCACCTGATTCAGGTGGCTTCTTGTTTATCTCAGCTTAAAGCGAATTAAGCAGCGAGCGCACCTTTAGCTTTTTCAGCCAAGGCACTAAATGCAACTGCATCATGCATCGCGATATCAGCCAACACGCGGCGGTCGATGATCACTTCTGCTTTTTTCAGACCATTGATCAAACGGCTGTATGACAGACCGTTCAAACGTGCACCTGCGTTGATACGTGCAATCCACAATGCGCGGAAGGTACGTTTTTTCTGACGGCGGTCACGGTATGCATATTGACCAGCTTTCATCACTGCCTGTACGGCTACTTTATATACGCGTGAACGCGCACCGTAGTAACCTTTTGCACGGGCTAGAACTTTTTTATGACGGCGATGAGCCTGTACACCACGTTTTACACGAGCCATTTATAATCTCCTTAAAGGTATGGGCACATACGGCGAACAGCTGCAACGTCACTGACGTGAACCATTACACAACCGCGAAGTTGACGAATACGCTTTGGAGACTTTTTGGTCAGAATGTGGCGTTTGTATGCTTGTTTACGTTTGAAACCATTTGCGGTTTTTTTGAAGCGTTTTGCAGCACCGCGCTTGGTTTTGAGTTTGATTTTTTTACTCATATCAGCCTCTTTTGGGAACCCGTTTAGTTACAAGACACCCAACTGCGTCTTGACCTGCGGGTAAGGGAGGCGAGAGTTTACAGGATTGGAGGAGGAATATCTAGCTTTTCTATGAACACGAAAACATAAATATAGAGTGTCGAAACAAAACAACTCTGAACAGTTTTCTGGTTTAATCAAATCAATCGTAAAGCATAAATAACGTAGCGTTTAAAACGCTGTCACAAAACCCTTTTGCATAGCAACTACAAAAGACGAACTAACAATGACTAAAATTACAAGACTCGTAACATTCTTAATATTATCGTTAATACTATCTGCAATTTTCAACCACTTCAAAGGAGTTTATTTTCCTCATGATGTTGTTGGGTTCGTAGTTTTTACGAGCCTAATAATGCTGTCTTTTAATTCACTGATTTTAGAACATTATTTCACAAAACCAACTGATGTATTATCTGCATCTATCGCAGTTTTGCTTATCATAGTCCCGATACCAGAGGATCTTAAAGATCTTGGAAACTGGTATAACACCATATTTTTCTTCTCTTTTACATGCGGGATATTATCTGTTCTTTCTTTAGTATTATTGGACTCAGATCAACCAGATGAATGCAACAGAAATAAAATAGCAAAGCTAATCAAAGATTTTGTAACTCGGTTTGGAAGTAGTAAAGTTCAGTTCTTTTGCTTATTTGTTTTGACTGCCTTCTTTTACTTAGATAGTAAGTCACAATACTTCATTTTTTTATTCATGTATTCAGCTTTTGTACTCTTAGATCCTTGGAAATTTATCTTAAAAATTTCAACTTTTGCTAAAGCAAAACCTCAAACTGGAATCGGACAAATTTTTGGAGTTCAATCCAAGAACACCTTCCTAGTAAAACTATATGACAAAAGACCTGCTGTTAAAATTTTTGATTTTGTTGAGTTCAGATATTCAATGGATAAAGGAAGGGGCATTAGAAAAGGCTTAATTCTTGATAACTACTTACTAAATCAAGCGCAATGGGTCAAAATTCTTGTTAGTGATGAAATACAAGAAATTTTCGGGAAAACAACTTTCAACTCTTTCGAAGAAGAAAATGTTGTTTTTAAAATCACGAATCCAACAACTAATGACTATCTAGATAAATTTATAGGAATCGTAGACGAAAACTCCACCATCTCGACTATCAGATTTATATACAATTCTAAAAAAGAAATTTTTGAAGGTCAACTTATTGAGATTTTTATTCGCAATAAGAAGATTTTATATCAAGTCGTTCAAGGTATTACAAAAATTGAGCAATTAGAGCATAAGAATGAAACTGGGTATATTACGGGTGAAGCCATACAACTAGGAATTTGGCATGCAGAGAATGGGAAGTTTGAAAAATACGGTTGGGTTCCGTTTATTAACTCTCCTGTTTATTTAGCATCCAAAATAGAACCGCCAGAAATAGCGCTCAATGAATATCAGATTGGGAGTATTCCAAACTCGAATTACCCAGTAATTCTAAACAAAGACCTAGCATTAACACATCATACTGCTGTGCTGGGTGTAACAGGAACAGGGAAATCTGTATTCTCTAGAAATCTGATTAGACAATATTTACTTGATCCGAAAACAAAAGCTTTATGTATTGATTTTACTGGAGAATATAAAAATAAATTTCACGACTTAAAACCCGTTAGAATTCTCGATGTTGACTCAGAAAATACCCTTTATGCCTCTTTCGAATGGATAGCAAACGAGTTAGAAAAATTTCCAAATAATCAAGACAAAGTAAGACTCAAATCTGCTGATGAATTCATAAAGAAAACTTTATCTGATGGATTATCAAGTTTCTTAAAAGAACCCGATAGTCGTATTTCAATATTTGAGCTACCGGAGGTTTCTAACACTGCAACCATTCTGGAATACACAAGACAACTTTTCAAATCGTTATTTATTCTTGCTAAAACTGAGAACTGTTTTGGCAATAAGATTTGTGTAGTTTTAGAAGAGGCCCATACTATAATTCCTGAATGGAATTTTGTTGGAATAGCCGACAAATCATCTAAATCACTACTTAATAGTATTGCGCAGATTGCACTACAGGGTAGAAAATATAACATAGGGCTTTTGGTTATAGCACAGCGAACTGCAAACGTATCCAAAACTGTATTAACTCAGTGCAATACGATGATTTCATTTCAGGAATTTGATAAGACAAGTAGTGACTTCTTATCTAATTATTTTGGACAGGACATCGCAAGCACACTACCAAATTTAAAATTCAGACAAGCTATTGCAGCAGGCAAAGCTCTCAAATCAAATGTACCGATGATATTTGAAGTCCCTGAAATCGAAGAACCAGACGCACCTTTGACTACTACAGATCAAGCGGAAATAATTGAACCTGCCAAATATCAAGATGACGATTAGGAAGAATATATTCTTAATCTCCCTCGCTATTTCTTTAATCCTCGCCACTGTTTCATCCAGAGGCCTCTTCTATAGCAAAACTTGCATAACATGGCATGTGATGCTAAAAAGCGCCATCACTCCAAGACAAAGAGACACACAGTGACGATAAGCTGGTCAGACCTACATTTCACCCCAAATACGCAAGCCATTCATACATTGGCAACATCATGGCAATGGCTGCTGCCAAACGGATTTACGCCAATTCTGTTTTCTATTCTTGGTGATATGTTCTTTCAAGAAGCGACAGAAGAAGTCTATTGGCTCAATACAGGCACAGGCGAAGTGACGGCTGTTGCCAAATCAGTTGAGCATTTTCATAAATTGCTCGCTTCAGAGGAAGCTAATAACTGGTTCATGCCTAACTTAGTCGAACAACTGCATGAAGCAGGCAAGATTCCGACTGAAAATCAATGCTATACCTATGTCACGTTACCGATATTTGCTGAAGGAAAGTATGACATTGAAAACCTGAATCCAGTTCCAGCAAGTGAGCACTTCGCGATGACTGGAGAATTGCTGAACCATCTTCAGGGATTGAAAGATGGTGAAACAATAGAAATTACCACCACTAATTAATAGCTTTTAAAACGGGCACCATATGGATGTGCCCTACACTAGAACTTGCAACAATGACGCAAAGACAAACTAAGACCAACAGAAGTGACTACAACTTAAACGCCTTCACTACTTCTTTAATCTTCGCCACAGTCTCTAGCGGATGTTCCAGCGGAAACATATGTCCACCATCAACCACTGAATATGGAATCCCTAACTGCTTCTGCAAACGCTGCGGAAAACCACGACCATAAAACTGACTCTCACGCCCAGCAATCAAATGCACAGGAATCTTCGGTGCACGACGCGGCGTCAACCAAAACATCGATGGATTGGTGCGGAAGATCTCAACCTCAACCGCCTTTGGAATCGTCAAGGTCACGCCACCATCAGGCGCATCCGTCAAGCCATATTTGATATACGCATCAAAACAATCTTGATCAAAGGTTGAAAACAAACCACGTCCACGCAGCTTCTCAGCCGCTTGTTCACGACTATCCCAATGATCTCGACGCTTACTGGATAACGCCGCTGGGGTACGCTTGTCATACTCTTTCGGTGTAAACGTCTTCGCCAAATGCATCATGAAGGAATACACCCCATTAATCATCGGCGGATCCATCATGACCAGACCACGCATCAATTCTGGTCTTTTATAAGCGGCTAGATAACTACACAACCCGCCCAACGAATGCCCGAGCGCGATCACAGGTCGCGGTTGACCATTAGCATCCACCGCTTGTCGCTGAATACTATCGATCACTTGATCACGCAAATTCGTCCAATGATTATTCACAGGAAAACGCGGATCAGTCCCGATCAATGGCAACATGACGATATCAAAGTCATCACGTAATCCATCAAATAACTTTTCATAGACAGCAGATGGAATACCATTGGCATGAGCAAAGTGAATCAGTGGTTTCATAACAAAATCTTCAAGACAGTTTGGATGATCGCAAGACCGCCTCCCCATTCATGAGGAGGTGATTGATAGAGACGCTGGGTTATTGCATTTCTGCTTGTGATTTAGATGACAAATCAGCAAACGATAATTTCAGTGATGAGCCCAAACCTTGACCCATCGTTGTGCCTAAGCGACCCATGATTTTCTCAAGTGAGCTGTGTTCAACACTATAATCCACAGATTCTTTTAACTTAAGCTCACGTTTCAAGCTACCCACATCGCCAGCTTTATCGGCTAAACCTAAGTTAATCGCTTGTTCGCCACTCCAGAAGAGACCTGAGAAGGTGTTGTCATCAATTTTCAAACGATTACCGCGACCCGTTTTGACCGCATTAATAAAATGCTCATGGACATTATCTAAGACTGATTGCACATGTGTTTTTTCAAATGGATCAAGCGGTTTGGTCATACTCAGGATCGCTTTATGCGCGCCCGATGTCATGGTGCGATCTTCTACGCCGAGTTTCTTGGCAAGATCAGCGACACCATAATTTGGCATGATTACGCCAATTGAACCCACCAAACTCGATGGATTGACATAAATTTCATCAGCAGAGGATGCAATGTAGTACGCACCTGATGCACCCATATCGCCAATCACGGCATAAACTTTTTTATCGGTATGCGCAGCACGTAGACGACGTACTTCTTGCCAAATCAGATCCGACTCAACAGGTGAACCACCAGGAGAATTGATATTCAAAACCACAGCTTTGCTTTGTGAGGCTTCAAATGCCGAATCCAAAGCACTGATGATGTCATCACTATTGGCAGATTTGCCTTCACCAATTTCACCAGTGATATCTACAACAGCAAGGTGGGGCGCAGTTGCAGCAGCAAGATTACCATCACCACTGGTACAACTTTTTCCGAGAATCCCGAAAAATATTAATAAAAAGAAAAATGACAATCCTTTAAAAAAAATGCTCCAACGCCGCGCACGACGTTGCTCCTCAATCGAAGCAAGGAGCGTTTTTTCAAAGATCGACCATTCTTTATTCGTTGGATGTTGTGGTGACGATGTGTTTTGTTGCGAAGGATCAGGATTTGGAGGCCAACTAGACATGAAACAACCTTTTAGATGAAGTGCTGTATGTATGGATAGACATTAGTGGCTACCATGCTATAAATGCAAGTAAATGTCTATGCCCAACAGGTTAAGACACACATAAAAACGCGTTACATCAGTCAAATGACACGATAGAATCAAACGATTGATTGTTATAATTGACAAATAATTTGCTTAACTCTGTTTTGATGCGTGCAATCACACCACATCAATGACTCTCAACACGATGAAACAAGACGTTATGACCAACAAGCCTTCCCGCACACCATTACTCCTTGTCTTTCAGTTTTTTGCGCGATTACCCATCGGAGCATTGCAAGGCTTCGCACGGATGATTGCAGGCTTGGTATTATTTGTACCAAATACCAGTATTACGGGTACTGTTCGTCGTAACCTATTGATCGCTTATCCCGAAAAGTCAGACCAAGAACGCAGCGAAATGACAATCGCGTCACTCCGCTCTCAAGCAATGAGCTTTATGGAGTTTATTAAGACTTGGGGAACACCAACTGAGTACAGTCTCAGTCAAATTCGTGAAGTCCATGGCAAAGAACTCTTCTTAGACGCACTCAAAAATCCAAAAGGCTTGATTGGCATCATTCCTCATCACGGCACATGGGAAATGATGAACGCATGGGTCAACCAATACACTGCGCCAACCATCATGTATAAACCTGCGGATAATGCTTCTCTCGACGCATTTGTACTTGCTGCACGTAGTCGTCTGCAAGCGACTCTCGTTCCAACCGATGAGAGTGGTGTTCGTGCACTTTTTCGTACACTGAAAAAAGGTGGCTTTGCGGCAGTTCTGCCCGATCATGTGCCTTACGAATCAGGCGGTATTCTCGCACCATTTTTTGGTCACCAAACCCTGACGACGACTCTGGTTTCACGCTTAGCACAAAAGACTGGCTGCGGTGTCGTGCAGATGGCATGTATTCGCCGTGATGATGGTGATGGTTTTGATATTTTCTTTGAAGAGTTACCTGAAGAAATTCGTAGTCCAGACTTACAAGTTTCGGTGAATACATTAAACATTGCTGTCGAGAATCTCATTCGCCGCAACCCGATTCAATATCAATGGGCATATAAGCGCTTTAAAGATTCGCCACACTTTCGAGATATTTATCGAGTTTCAGATGAAGAAGCCAAAAAAATTCTGGCAGAGAAGCCAACAGATTAAATACAGGCTAACCGCTCCACGATCAACATACACAGGGGAACAGAGTTCCCCTCTACGTTCACCGTCAAAACTTAAACACTACAACACTGACAGCGTAGGGACGAACTCTGTTCGTCCACTACTGATGCTCACGCCTCAACCACCAATACTCATCTCGATATCGCGAAACCTCCACGCCTTTTTTACCCCCTAAATCATAAGTCAAGGTTCCACTATCAACAGTTGAATCCACAATAATCTGCTTTGCTCTCAAACGCTCAAGCACTTCATCTGCTGGATATTTCTTATTCATAAAACTGGTTGAGACCACCGCTATACTCGGCATGACCTCTTGCAAAAACACATCCGAACTCGCGCGATCTGAGCCATGATCACCTAGAAGCAATACGTCTGATTTTAATAGATTTCCAACCACGGCATGCTCTTGCAAAAGTTTAACTTCAACTTCTGCACCCGCATCTCCCATCAGCAACATGGTTGCACGATGCCCATTCGCCTCCGCTGGTGCACGAATACGTAGGACGCAACTACGATCTTTATCATCAAAGATTTGCATCTCACCCCACGGAGCAAGCACATCAAAATCCACACCATCCCATTGCCAATGTTGTCCACTCACGCACAAATCGGTTTTGACATCTAAAATAGAAGAACTTCCAATGACTTGATTAACAGGAATACGCGCTAGAATAGCCTGCGCACCACCACCATGCTCATAGTCTGCATGGCTAATCATCATCTTATCGAGATGAAAAATCCCCGCCGCAGAGAGTGCAGGAAGAACTACACGTTCCCCCATACCTTCACGCGCGTCGCTACGCTTAGCACCAGTGTCATAGAGCATGGCATGATGTTGCGTCTGAATCAGCACAGCTAAACCTTGTCCCACATCCAGTACTTGCACGCGAACAGGCGCATCATGAGTTGTACCGAATAAAGGTTTCATCCCCATGAGCATAACAAGACTAGGTAATAAACAAAGCACCATCAACCAGCGCGGCAAACTGCCTCGCGGGGCTAACCAAATCAACACTGCTAATGACAAGCCAATCAACATAGCAGGCGTTAAAGCCGTATAAAACATCATTAATGGAAGTTTGAGTAAAAGCGCATGAAATTGTTCCAGCATCCCTGCCGCCAAGATCCAAATCGCATCCGCTAACCCTGTCCAGATCGGCCAAATCAACAACGCCACCAAAGCCAACGGCACAACAACCAATCCAATCAATGGAATTGCAACAAGATTCACCACGACTGAAAATAACGAGATCTGATGAAAAAATGCCAATGTTGGCGGAATCAACAGCACAAACATCGAAATCTGTAACTTAATCAGGAGTTTGATTTCTTGAATGAATCGCTGCCAACGTGTCCCTACAGGCACAGGCTGTCGCACAAGACTAATCAGAATTGCAGTCGCCACAAATGATAACCATAAGCCACTCTGATAAATTGCTAATGGATCAATCAATAAACTAACAGACAATGCAATCAGCATAATCGAATACGTTGACCGTAACCGACCCAATAAAGTCAGCAACGTAGAAATCCCCACCATGAGCACGGTTCGCTGCGCTGGCACGCCCCAACCCGCTAGAAGCGCATAACCCAACACCATCAGCATCACTATGGGCAACAACAAAAACTTTCTGGGTACTCGTAGGTAAATTCGCGGATTAATATTCAAAACCTGCTGCAACAACCACGCCACCATCAAGGCAGCAAGAACAACATGGGGCCCAGAAATCGCCATTAAATGACTAATCCCTGTCTGCTGGTACAACTGCCGTAAATCAGGATCAATAAGTACCGAATCACCAGTCAGCAGCCCCAGTAAGACGCCACGCGCAGGCGAATCTAAATCTGACAAATGATCACGTAAAGCATTTCGTAATCGATCAACCCGATCCAGAATACTTCGCAAACCTCCAATATTGGATTCAACTAAAGTCGCAGACTCCAAAGTTCCTGTTGCACCAATATGCTGTGTCATCAACCATTGTTCTTGATCAAAAGTAGCAAGTGAAGCATTGCCATGAATCGGCGATAATTTGACACTGACATGCCATAGTTCACTCGCTCGTAGGTTAGCAACAGGTTGCCTGTGATCGGCACTTAAAGAGAACTTCGGATAGAGTATCCATCGCTCTGGCAAATCCCCCATCACAGTCACAGGCTCTACCACTTGCCGCCAATTTTCATCAACACCATCGCTCAAACCGACGACACGTACCACAGCATCGACAGTCTGTGGCGCATGTAATCGATCTTGTAATGCCTGACTCATTGCCGACTGCGCCAGATGAAAGCCTAATACAAACGCCAAACATGAAGCAATTACACCAACAGTCATATCACGTCGAAACATGAAGGAAAGAGACTTTAGAGGCAAAAACTTCCACATTGAAATAAAGCTCAATGTAACAAGACACCCTAAGATCCATACAAATTTATGGTTAAACTGAAGCGCTGTTGTCATGACTCCACCGACAAAAGCGATTAGAATCCAATTTAATACGTCTAGTTTGATATGTTGTAGATTCGCTTTTGGGTTATGAATAAATAGACTCAATCGACATCCTATTTCTGATTTAGATTTATTTTATAATCGTTTTATTTTTATTCTGACGATACTAATCATCACGAATATACCCACTGACATAGTCACATCTAGAGCGATATGCCAAAAAAACTCATTCAGCGTCACATGCCAACACCAGAACGCATTGCCGCGCTACCCGGAATTGACCGGTTTGGTGATCGCATTACTGAGCCTAACCTTTGGTATATTAACAGAAAATCAATTTCTGGCGCAGTATTTTGGGGGATCATCTGCGCATGGATCCCATTTCCTGCACAAATGCTCGTGGCCTCAATTTGTGCCATCATATTTCGCGTCAATTTACCGCTCAGTATCACGATTACATGGCTCACTAATCCTTTCACCTTGATTCCTATTTTTTACTCAAGCTATTGCTTAGGTTCATTTATTTTCGGTCTTCCTATTCTCAACTTAACCGAGATCAAACAAGTCGTTGTTCACTTTTCCTCAGGCATGTTCAGCAATGCAGCACCGCTCGCTACAACGTATGTTTTTAGCATGAAAGCATTATTGGTCGGTTTGGTTGTGGAGGCACTGATCGTTGCAACAATCGGTTACTTCATCGTACAACTACTCTGGCGCTGCCATGTCATGCATGAGTGGAAAAAAAGAAAAATTGCACGAAAAGCAGAAGTCTCATCCTAAAAATTTGAAACCTACCATAAAAAATCCCTCCATAAAGAGGGATTTTTTATATGAGTATTAATCGTCTTAAAAACTAAGCCAACCAACGCCCATCCTGCATATGCATCACGCGATCCGCTGCACCCGCGAGTGACTCATCATGCGTCACAATCAATAACGCCATACCCAAATCACGACGTAACTCACCCAGCAATGCCAGAATATCACTCGCCGTACGACGATCTAAATTTCCCGTCGGCTCATCCGCCAGTACGATCGCAGGCTGAGTCACCAACGCACGCGCAAGAGCCACACGTTGGCGTTCTCCGCCAGACAACTCACCGGGTTTATGATCCAGTCGATGCCCTAGTCCAACACGCTTCAGCAAATCCACCGCACGAACGCGAGCTTCATCGACATTCACATCTCTGCGAAACAGCAACGGCATCGTGACATTCTCAACCGCATCAAACTCAGGCAGCAAATGATGGAATTGATAGACGAATCCCAAGGAGCGATTACGTACATCACCACGCTGCGTTTCATTCATCGCGCTGAGCAATTCGCCTTGTACACGTACTTCGCCTGTAGTGGGTAAATCCAGTCCTCCAAGCAAATGCAACAATGTACTTTTGCCTGAACCGCTTGACCCAATAATCGACACAAATTCACTTTCAGCGACTGACAACTCCAGTCCATGCAAAATTGTGACCTTGTTTTTACCCTCAGTAAAAGTCTTAGACAAATTAGATGCCGCCAGCACTGGAACAGAAGAATTGGCTTGGCTTGTATTCACAGTGACACTCATCTCAACTGAACTATTCATAACGCAGCGCCTCCGCAGGTTGAATCCGTGCAGCGCGACGCGCAGGATAAATCGTGGCCAAGAAACTCAACACCAAAGACACGCTGACGATCAGTACAACATCCTGCCAACGCAATTCTGATGGCAGATAATTGACAAAATATGCATCAAACAAATGCAAGCCAAATGCCGTATTGATCCAACCTAAGAATTGGCTAATACCCAACGCCGCACCAACCCCCAAAATCGCACCAGAGATCGTACCAAACGCGCCAATCACGATACCTTGTACCATAAAGATTCGAGTAATCGTTTTAGGTGAAGCACCCAATGTACGCAAAATTGCAATATCAGCCTTCTTATCGGTGACCACCATCACAAGGCTCGATACGATATTAAACGCCGCCACCAAGACGATTAAAAACAGCAACAGACTAACCATCGCCTTTTCCATCTGAATTGCATTAAACAAATTGCCTTGGGTTTGTGTCCAATCCGATGCATAGAAATTATTGGGTAACTCCGCCGCAAAATTACTTGCGACATCGCGCGCAACAAACAAATCATCCAATTTCATGCGCACACCCTGTGCGCCATCAGGAATACGTAACAACTTCGCAGCATCATTCAAAGCGATATAACCTAAACTCGAATCCACTTCTGCACCAATGCTAAAGATACCTACCACCGTAAATCGTTTAAAGCGTGGCACGATTCCAGCTGGTGAAGCTGTCGCTTCGGGTAAAACGAGCGTCACTTTGTCGCCTAGCTGTAAACCTAGATTCTCAGCCATCGTCTTTCCAACAACGATACCAAACTCACCATCAACCAGACTATTCAATGAACCCGCAACCATATGATCTTGGATAATCGAAACCTTCTTCTCAAGATCAGGCTCAATCCCGCTGATCATGATCCCTGCAACTTGCCCTTGCGCAGTCAGCATGCCTTGCACCTGCGTAAAAGGTGCCGCGCCCACCACGTGCGGTTGCTGTTCAGCTTTCGCAACTAATCTCGGCCAATCAACAATCACCTGATTCGACGATACAGTAGCTTGCGGAACCATTCCCAGAATCCGTGTCTTCAACTCTCGATCAAAACCGTTCATCACGGACAATACGGTAATCAATACCGCAACCCCTAGCATCAGTCCCAAAATAGAAACTAAGGCAATAAATGAAATAAAATGATTGCTGCGCTGCGCTCGGGTATAGCGTAAACCAACGAACAACGAGACCGGTTTAAACATAGACAAGTTCCAACCACCGAAAAACCTAAAATAAAAAAATCGAACAAATAAAAAACAGATCAAAACGATGCGTAGAATACCTTATCCCTACACCCAATTCTGTATGAGTTGATTACTGAGAACTGGTCATACAAATCTAGATTTAAAGTGAATCGTAAATTTGCGCAATAAATCAACTCAAGATGTTTGATATTTACGAGTAAACCCATGATAATGCGGCGTGCACTCATTTTTTTAGACTAAAAATCGTGTGCAACATACAAAACCAAAGCAGTGCTAAATCGTAGTGATGCGATGTTAAATCAAGAATACAAGGATAAACCATGGATGCGCTCCACCGCGACGACTTAATCAGCTCTGATGAGAACTCTGAGCGTCGACTGCTATCTCGTATAAATGACTCCATGCGGATCAATTATCAATTGATTACTCGCACGAGTGCCATGAAAGATCCTTATGACTCTGAATTTGCGCTGCCTCGTTATTTCTTATTACTTGCAGAATTAGACGAACTAGAAAGCGTGCAAAAGCTCACGCTTGCAGGTATCGAGAAAGAACAACCAGCGATTGCACTTGTCTTGCAACTCATGAATCAAAAAATTGAACTACTGACCGGCTCTCTCTACGATAGTATGGTTGAGTCACTATTGCCTACACCTACTCGAGTGAATATCTCTGAAAGCGGCCTGTCATTCTATGCGCGTGAGCGAATTCCTGCTGGCACACACATGCACCTGACCATCAGTCACCCACAAAATTCATTCCATCTTGCTGCAACAGCGAGAACCGTATATTCCGAAGAAGAAGATCTTGAAGGCTTCCGTACTGGTGCTTACTTTATTAGCTTGCATCCACATGATCGTGCAAAGCTCGCAGAATGCATTGCACTGAAGTCAAAGGAAGAAGAAAGTTTACAAGACTATGAGCTACCTGACACGTTTAGACCAGAGTAAATATCTCGCCCGAAGCACCCAGCAAGAAATCTAACTGATTAAAAATCAAAACAAAAAAGCAGCCTAATATGGCTGCTTTTTTGTGGACTAAATATCAAAATTAACAGAATTTCAAACTACCATAGCAGTTTTGAGTTGGCGTTTGCGCAGATAGAGTTAGGTTATTTAGTGCAATAGACAATGGATTTGCTGGAGTATTTGAAGTTGGGCTCAGATCAACCGTACCAACAGAAATAGAACCGCCCAAACAGCTTAGGAGACCAAAAGTACCGCAGCTAATAGGATTGTTGTACAAATAATTACTTGTCGCAGTCAACGACTGTTGCAACGCTTGTAAAGGAATCGGAACCTGTACTGTAGGAGAAATACTACCAATATTCACTTGTCCACCAAAACCCATCCACCAACCAGGTTGGGCGATATTACAACTTGTTCCGCCTGCGGCAACTCCTCCTGGACATGTCGCACCAGGGTATAAAACTTTAGTGCTTTGTAAAGATAAAGAAACAGGATTATCAAGGGTAATATTATGGATATAAGACAGCCCCTCATTTACGGTCAAATTAGCAAGTAAGCCATGTAAAACCGATGGTGAGGTAATATTCTCAGCCAAATTCAACCCAATCGCATTCGCAGTCATTTGACCTGTAAAAGGAATATCTGAAATTGTACCATTACCGACTAAAGACACACTACTAAGCCGACTTCCATTGACCGTTGTACTCGGTGTACTTAGTGCAACTGCTGTAGATGGCAATTGTAAATCATACGATGTCGAAGTAAAGTTCGTACAACCAAAAAAACAAGAGGTACCAATGTTATAAATTCGACCTGTAATTGCCGTATTTGTACCTGTTGTAGGCTGACCTCCTGGAACGGTTGAACCATTTGAAGGTGTAGGAGTATTTGATCCATCATATGAGATGATCTGTGCTGCCGTATAAGCCGTCCCTGTCGCAGGTGCTAATACCATAAAACCACTCAATGAATTAATACCTACCCCTTTAGGAGTAGTCGCTGAACCATTCAAAGAAACAGGATTTCCTATTCCAGCGGTTAATAAACCATTAACCTGCTGAGCGCCCAAATTAATACCAACAATTTGGCGAGTAGACAAAGATGTTGGATTCTTAATCGCCAATTGAATAAATGGGTTAGTCAAAACTGCGTCCGTTGCAGCACGTGCTGTACCTACCGCATAATGTCCAATACCAGAACCACCATCTGGATTTCCACTTAATCCTAAATTATTAATATCGATATCACAGCCTGTACCATTTACACCGCCACAACCCAATTGTAGATGATCGATATTTGCGTTGAGCTGGACAGTACCATTCAAACCTAATGTGAAAAAACCATAATCAGCAGCATTTGTGCCAGTCCCTGTTAAACCTGTGGGAGGAGCATTGTAAGCTGTATAAAACGCTGCTTGTCCTGTTTCCTGACTTAGCGACTGATCATCCATCGCCTGCATCGCAGCAAAGCTAGGCGCACTTATACCAAGCAACATCCCTGCTGACATCGCTTTGAAGATTGTCGTTTTCCTGAGAGTATTCATTGCACCACTCCGCAATCCTGCCCAAAACTTCCATAAAAATATATTTTTATCACGATACCACCCTCAATTATGCGTGACTGGCGTCAGCGTAAGATTGCTGATGATTTGACCACCTGTTAGCACCATCTTACCCAGAGGTTGAGCCATTCCACCAGAAGTACTCGGATAGAAATCTAATGTCGTCAACATCTCGCCACCAACTGTATTCGTTGGGTTGATCTGAAGATTTGAAGTAACCGTTAAACTATTCACCTGAGTAGGCGTTGTCGAAGTCAGATTGTATGGGTTATATCCCTGATAGGTCATCGAACCTGGCGTTAATCGTGCACTGGCGTTGATTGTTCCCGTGATATTATCTAACCCTAGGGCAGAACCGCTGTTATCAATGATGCGTAAGAAGTTACCACCTGCCAACGTTTGATCAGGAAGAACCGCAGCAGTAGTCGTCGCACCACTGGAGCAACTATATACTGTTCCCGTAGTACATGCTGTGATCACTGACTTGGACTGAGATGTTCCCGCCAAAGTTAAATTCAATCCAAAGGTTACTGAATTAGGATCTGTCGCAGACGTGCCTCGATTATCTGTGATACTCAGAAGATTATTTTGATAATTCGTCGCATCACTGGTTAGTCCCAAATTGATGGTCATGGCAGTATCTTTACCTGATACAAAAGTTGGTGCGCCTGCTGGTTCCGCACCAGGTAAATAACCAGCTGCAACGCCCATCTGTGCGGCAAGCATAAAATGCGGCAAAGTCAAATTAAAGCTATTGCTTGTTGCCGTACCTGTCAGCACGAAAAGTCCGTCTGCTTTCAAATACAAATTAATATCACGCAAACCCACATATTGCTTGTTCACGGTATCCACGATGAGTAATGCACTTTCGCGAAGCGTACCTGTAGTACCAGCTGCTCCTGATCCTGTTCCCTCTGTACCACCGTTATTCCCTGCTATTGATATCGCAAAAGAATAATTCAACGCTGCTACCGTACCAGCCAATGCACCACCTGAAGCAAACAAACCTGTTGTCGGAATACTCGCTGCTGGCGTAGCACTCAAAGTAATGTTTGTATTTAAATTATTAATCACAGGTAAGATGGAGAAGTTTGATTGAGGAGCTGCGCCTGTCGAACAAGTTACTACACCCGTACACACACCCACACCATTCTGATAAAACGATGTAATCATTGGTACGCCTTGGATATTCAGCCCACGGATTGCAAAAAACAAGCTGCCGCCTGTGGCCGGTACAGAGATATTTTGTAAGTCTTTAACCTGAGTCGCATCAGTCAGAGCACCTGAACCTGAACCTACCGTATCAGCATTTAATGATGCATTAAAATAACTCGCAGTGTTCGCTGTATTTCCTGCAAATACCTTAGATATAGGCAAAATTAATTGAGTTGTTGATGAGGTCAGCAAATTCATATACACATTACCTGATGTAAAGCTCGAATCCACTGCTGCTGTGACGTTCCCAAATGGAACGAACTCAGACATCTGCACCCCATAACCATACTGACCTGATGCACCAAAGTACAGCTTAAACGAGCCCGCTGTCGGTGCCGATGGTGCAACACCAGTACCCGATGCACCACCATTTTTAACAGTACCCGTCATATTAAACGCAATAGCGTTACCACCACCTGCAGTACCAAAAAGACTACTATCAGCTGTACCACCGACCGTGCCGCCAACACCATCCGTTGTCATACTTGTAGCCGATACACCCCGGACGCTTAGATCCAGTTGAGGAAGCCCACCACTGACACCGAAGGTCAAACCACTACCAGAAGTTGTGATACCCATACCATTGGCAGTCTTATTCAATTGATTTGCTGTGACACCTGCTTGTGTCCCCGGCGTCTGCATGACCAACGAATACTGTAGACCTGCGTTAATTGGTTCTGTGCCATTCCAAGATCCAGGAGCGTCTGAACTATAAGGTGACGTTAATATCACTCCCCCACCCGTTACATTTGGACCAGAGGTACTGAAACGGAAGCCATCTGTTGCATCTACCCAAATCCGTCCAGTCGCGGTGATATTCGCATAAATATCTGAAGTGACTAGCTGCGTACCATTTGATGTAAAGAAGATATTACCATTACTGAGCAGTAGTTTGACCGTAGCCGAACCATTACTATTTAGGAAACCATTAGTAGTCATCAGACTAGCCGTTAACGGACTGGTACTCATGACTCCATTAGTCGTGCCGTTTAATACTTGCATTGCACCACTTGGGGATGGAGCACTTGAACAAGAGCTTGGCGTGCCACTTGTCACACCGCTACACAACACGAGACTCTGTGCGGTAAAAAGGGTTGGCGTATTAACATTTAAATTTAGTTGTAATGCTGGTGTAACTACACTACTAAGCGTCGAAGAACCCGTATTTAAGGTTGCACTCATACTAAATGGGGTTCCACCACCCGCATTATTCGTAATAGAAATCGCCTGAAGATCCAGCGCATTACCAGTGGTTGAACTCGTTGTAGGATCTAACCAATAAGCATGATCCGCTGCTGCATTTGTTGCTTGTATATTGACGAGCAAACCATCCGCACCAGCGGTATCACTCATCGTCTGATCATCAACTGCCTGCATCGCATAGACAGGTGCAGCGAAACATATACTATAAATACCCAGCAATACAGCTGTCGCCAAACGAGAATGACGTAACACCAATGATGGGTGAGAAGGTTTATTTTGCAAAGGCATAAATCGTACCTCCCACATTTAGGTTACCCGTCATACGAATTGTCATGATTCCCGTTTCTTTTCCAGCATCTACCACAGAGTAATTGGCCGACGTACTACTCGACGACTGAAATAAAGACATATCATAATAAGTGTTTTGGTTATTGAGTGCCTCAAGCGCACTTCCGCTATAACTTGAACTTGTACAGTTGCCACTAACCACAAGCGCCCCGCCAGAATTGCTATAACAACCCGTATTGACCGGAACCGCATAAGTCATTGAAAGATTATTAATATTAATTTGTGATGCAGTACCCTGCGCTGAACCCGCTACAGGCATATTGATCTGGAACCCGATGACTGATTGACCACTCGGATATGCGACCGTATTCGCACTCGACCCAAAAACAATTAGCTGAGGAACATCAATAAATCCGTTAAAATCCTTTAACACAAGCCAATTGTAGTTATTATTCTCAACAAGTCCAAAACGACAGAATTTTGCATTACTGCCCGGCAAACCTGTCGCCCCCACACAGCTAGAACTAGGTGTCCATGTTGGTGTCGCACCAGGCGTCATTGTTCCATTAATCTGTGCACTCAGAGAAATCTGCACACCTGTACCTTCGCCAGTCACAGATGATAACTGATCACTATCAAGTGGCATCATATCTGCTAAAGCATTCATCGACATCATTACACTTAATATTGCGCTCGATCCCAACGTGAGCGCTTGACGACTTGTCCATTTCATCATGTTTAGTCCTTCTTTATTTTTCGCGCTCATTACAACCCTGTTAACGTCATCTTCATATGGTTAATCATCAATCCACTGATTGCTGAATTGCCCAAATTGATCGCTGCACCATTTGCAGTAGGAGCCTTAAATGCAACTCCATTTACATTGTTTGTTGTTGCCAGTACTGGTGCAGCGGAACCAACATTTGTAATATAGTTAGCATCAGCTTCACCAGCATAGACAACATCTCCATTCGGCATTGTCAGCGATTGTTTATTTGCACTTTGTGTCGCACCAGATGGAACAGTAGAACCATCATAGATAAAAACATTACCTATCGAAATATTGCCATGCGTTGCAGTCGATGGACATGATGCCGTGGTGAAGCCACCACTACACATTCCTGCTGAAGCACTTAGACCTGTTGCATTTGTAGGGTTGCCATACGCATTTCCTGATGCACTCGTACAAGTATTCCCACTAACCGTACACGCAGGGTCATAATTGATATAGAAGTTATTATAAACACCAGCAATATTAGGAATTTGAGCAAGCTCTAGGGAGATCGTTGGACAGACAGCGCCTGAAGCACAATTTGCATTTGAATTCGTCGTCGTCGAACCACTCGAAAAAATTAATGGTTGATACCCGATATTACCTAGAGGTAAATTCACATCTAAATTCTGCAAATAAACTCCTTCGTAGGCATCAAACAACCCGTAATTATCTGGAGATGCTGCACCAGTGCCTCCCACCGACAAACGCAAGACGCCATCAGTCTGAGAGTTTATGCGCAAGACCCCTGCAAACCCCACAACATTCGCATATGCAGAATTTCCTTTACCTACAGCCCCCGCAGGATTTGCCATACATCCAGATGCAGTCGGACAAGGATCCGTGGGAAACAAATTAAGTACTGTGCCATTAATCCCGAAACCATCCCACAATGCTTGAATTTGGAGTGCTGGACCGGCTGTTCCAATTACACCTAAAGTATTATTGCCACTTTGGTTAAATGCAGGAGTAGTCATATCCTCTTGCAAGATATTCATCCAGAAACCTAGACGTATATTATTAGATGAATCTGTTGCAGCCAAACTATTGGTTGGCGCAGCCAATTGTAAATAAGGAATTGCGACCGCCTCACCTGCCAGCCCCGGATTAGTAGTTGCACTACTTGGCGTTGTATTTACAGACAAAACAAATGGATTTACCCCAGAACCCCAACTAATTCCATTAATACCAGTTGCAGCTCCAGTCGCATTAAACAAAGTGCGTGGCGTAGATGAAGATCCATTATACGGCCCACCTGTACCAGTACCAGGCGCGACTACACTTCCCACACCAATACATCCCGCACCCGCTGTTGTTACCAGTCCACCACTCGCGCCACCGCTAAAGACAGTCGGCGTACAAGCTCCCGCTGAGGTTGTTACAAAAGTAGCACCGCCCGCCAATGGACTATTTGCCGTCATATTGCTCTCAGACAACGACAGACCATAAAGAAATATGTCTGTGCGATTCGGACGTATGGCTGTCGAACCTGCCGTACCAACACTCACAACATTTCCATTTAACAAAGCGTAAGCTGCAGGCACAGAACCAAGCGGCCCCAAATAAACATAGCTCCCATAGTTTCCAGGATAATATGTCGGAGAACTTGCAGTCCCAAGACCATAGGCCTTCGTTCCAGTGCCATATACATTAGAACCTGAAGCCTGAGAAATTGCTGCAACAGACGCCTGCGACACATCCCCTGCCACTGACGGCATTTGGAATTGGAAGTTCTGGGCATAAAAACCAATCCCATTAGCGCCAGTTGTTTCACTTAAACTTGCATCAGTCATCGCTTCCAACGCATACGCAGGTGCCACAACAGCCGACACTAAAGCAAGAGACAGCAGTGTTCGCACGAATGGAAACGTATTCGCAAAACTCTTTTGAGGTTTTGATTTAATCACCCGAGCAACTCCCAGTGCAGTCATCATGTACTCCATATCGCAGCGCAGCCTAGCTCCAACCGCGAAACTTACATCCATTTATCAATTGTCCGAAAGTGTCAGACAAAATATCTATTATTCTTACAGTCGATCAATCCTGATGCACGCAGCTTACGCACATCTTGATATTATGAATAGTTTTAAAGAAAATGCAAAAACTGTAATGTAAAAGCGTTCTTAAAAAAGAATAAATAATAATTATTTTCAATAATAAACAATTACTTAACCACAAATCAACACAAACAACCGTTGGTCGGATCTCTAACTAAAACTGCACAAAATACGACAACAGCCAGACAATCGTAAGCCAAAAATTACACAGGTCGTAAGCAATAACCTACAAATTGTCTAACATTCTTAATTCCATGTAGTTATCGACATTCAACACACCTTTAAGCCTTCGGCAATGTCACACCACGCTGCCCCTGATACTTCCCACCACGATCTTTATAAGAAGTTTCACAAACCTCATCGGATTCAAAGAAAAGCATTTGAGCAACGCCTTCACCCGCATAAATTTTTGCAGGCAGATTAGTCGTGTTTGAAAACTCCAGCGTCACATGACCCTCCCACTCAGGCTCAAGTGGCGTGACATTGACGATGATGCCACAACGCGCATAAGTTGACTTACCTAGGCAAATCGTCAGGACATTACGCGGAATCCGAAAAAACTCGACAGTACGAGCCAGTGCAAATGAATTTGGCGGAATAATACAAACATCTGCTTCGATATCTACAAAGCTTTTTTCATCGAAATGTTTAGGATCGACAGTGACAGAATGAATATTGGTAAATACTTTAAATTCACGAGCACAGCGTACGTCGTAACCGTAGCTTGAGACCCCATACGAAATGACTTTTTGGTTATTGGCGTCGAAACGGACTTGTCCTTCAGCATACGGCTCAATCATGCCGTGCTCTTCACTCATACGACGAATCCAACGATCTGACTTAATTGACATAATGTTTAATACCACTCTCTCATCATTAATTTTTAAAAATAGAATTTTTTACTCATCACGTTCAGGATTAGCCGCTTCGCTTGCATCTCGACTCGATACAGCAGGAGCAGTTGTATCTCGCCCTGTTCGACCTGCTGGCAAATCTTCCACATAACCCGTTTTGCGGAGATCATACCGCGCACGCGCCATCGATCGAGGATTTTTCTGATCGGCGCGCGATGGCCAACCTTCACGTTGACGCTGGCGATCACCATCAATCTCTTCCGTCTGATCATGCCACAAGACTTGGGAAGTTGGGTAAGGTAAATCAATCCCAGCACTGGTCAAGGCATATTTAAGCGCAATTAAGACCTGATCAACCGAAGCAGTCATATCGACTTGTGCACTATCTTCAATCCACCAGCGCAATCTCAGCAATAATGCATAATCACTAAAACCAACAGCCACAATCGTCGGCATAGAATTAGTCGTCACCGTACTACACGACTCTAACGCTTTAAGCACTTCACTTTTTGCTTTTGCGACATCATCACTCATCCCTATGCCAAAATCGATTTGGCAGCGACGACGCTTAAAGGCCGTATTCACGATGACAGGGGTCGTATAAATGTCCGCATTAGGAATAATAATCCGTCGTCCATCATACGTTCTAATATTTGTCGCGCGTACCTGAATGTCTTCAACAGTGCCTTCAAAGGCCCCCATGACAATCTGGTCACCGATACGAAATGGCTCCGCAATGAGGATAAAGAGGCCTGAAAGCATATTTTGGAACATATCTTTGAATGCAAATCCGATCGCAACCGAACCAATGCCCAAACCACCGATCATTTTAGCGGTTGTAAAACCAGGGATTGCCACGACCATTGCGACCAAAATACCAATAAAAAGAATCACGGCAGAACCAATACGATTCAGTACTTTAACCAAATTTTGTCGACGTTGAACTCGGCCACTGAAGGCTCTTTTGACTAAATGCTTAAACAATCGACCAATGAGCCAAAAAAACACTAGTACCAAAACCGCCGCGATCAAATAAGGAATTCGCTCCATCGATTGATCAAGAAGCTTATCCACAGGCGCATAAATACCTCCATAGTGCTGGACGGTTTTATCAATCACCTTCGTGGTTACATCGCCTGCTTTCTGAATGGTATTGTCTAGCGGCATGTCATATCCAAGATCTAATTTCAAATCAAAGTGCCTACTTTTTCAGTTTTGAGATTTAAAAACTCATCTCGCACACATGAGCAGTACTCATGATGCAAAAAAAGATTTAACTAAAGGGAATTAAAGTTATCAAAATCACAATATAAAAAACCCACAAGCAATTGTGGGTTTTTATGGGCGATTTCGCAACATATGTTATGCAACATTCGCCAAATGACATCTAACGGTGATTAACCAAACACAACGTCATTGATCCAGATTATGGTTTAAGCATGACCTGTCGGTGCAGCTTCTTGCTGTAAACGCTGAAGATTTTCTGCAAACGCAGCATCAAAATTAATCGGCGCCAACAAGAATTGCGGGAAGCTACCTTTGGTAATGACGTCGGTCAACGCTTCACGAACAAATGGGAACAGGATATTTGGGCAGTAAGCACCCAACAATTGTGGAAGCTGTTCTTGTGAAACATTTTCAATCAAGAAAATACCTGCTTGCTTCACTTCCGCGATGTAAGCTGGCGAGCCACCATTATTTGCAGTCAGTGTCACACTGAGAACCACTTCAAAATGAGTCGGGTCGAGTTGTTCTGCATTGCTGGTCAAATTAATATTTAGCTCAGGCTGCCATTCAGTGGTAAATACTTTTGCACTAGGCACTTCAAAAGACAAGTCTTTGAGATAAATACGCTCTAAAGCCAATTGTGCTTGTGGTGCTTCAGATTGTGGGGCGACTTGTTGTTCATCACTCATTGTATAGCTTCCTATTTGTATTGAGAGTCGTTATTAAAACTCATTAAAAGAACTGAACAATGACGGCTTATCCAGCCAGCATTTTGTCCAGTTCACCGTGTTGTTCTAAGGCATAGAGTTGGTCGAAACCACCAACAAATACGTCTTTGATAAAAATCTGTGGCACAGTGCGTTGTTTAGTGCGCTGCATCAACTCGACACGTGTCTCTGCGGGTTCTTGACTGAGGTCAATCTCATGATAAGCAACACCTTTACGCGTCAACAATTGCTTGGCACGCACACAGTATGGGCACACAGGCGTACTGTAAATTGTGACCAAGGCATTATTTGTTTCAACTGCTGCATTCATGAGATTCACCTTTTTACGTCTTAACTTTTTACATCGTTGTAGATTCGGTCGGCTTGGGGGTTAAGCGCGTTTTGACTTAATCAACGGTAGGTTTTGACCTTGCCAACCCAAAATACCGCCTTCAAGGCGATACAGATTTGGTCCACCTATCTGCTGTACAGCACTTCCTGAGGTTTGACCCATCTTACACACCATCACAACTGGCTCTTTGATTTCACGTAATTCTTCAAGATGATTCTTGAGGCTGCTCAGTGGAATATTACGACTCCCACTGATATGTCCTTCACGAAACTCTTTTGCATCGCGCAAATCGATAATTACCGCTTTTTCACGATTGACGAAACCGCCCAATGCTTGTGGTGAAATTTTACGACCACTGCGTTGATTTTCTAGAATAAAGAAAAGAACCGCTAGTGCACCGAAAATGCCAAACAAAATCGGATGGTGCTGCATGAATTCAAGAAAACGTTCCAAAACAATCACCTTCAACAATAAAAAACTAAAAACAAATTTCGCATGCACTTCAACAGGCAAAATCAAATTAAGATTGCATATCGAAAAACAGTCATCTATTCATAATGACGCTTATCGGATTTTTCAAGCCATATCACGCATGATATTTTAAATTTATGACGTTTTATCAGCTTCGCGTGCTTCATCTTCCAAACGATTCAAACTTACCAAACGACGCGGCAAGACTTTGCCTTCTGCTGCCGCTGCACCGAGCGCACAACCCGGCTCATTCTTATGCAAACAATTGCGGAAACGACACATCCCGTAATACGGATACATTTCAATAAAACCATTACGTATTGCATCAACAGTCAGATGCCAAACCCCAAACTCACGAATTCCCGGAGAATCAATCAGCGCCCCACCATCGGGTAAAGGCAATAATGTTGTCGTAGTTGTGGTGTGCTGTCCAAGCGCAGAGTTCTCAGAAATGATATTCACTTTTAAGTTTGCATCAGGAATTAACGCATTGATTAAAGAGCTTTTTCCAACGCCAGACTGCCCCACAAAAACCACGGTCTTATCCGCCATCTTGGCGATCAGCTCTGACAAATCACCTTCGGTTTCAACGGTCAACGTGTCGTAGCCCAGAGCATTATATTCAGCAAGTAGCGTTTTAAGCTCATCATCTTCGGTCAACAGATCAGCCTTTCCTAGCACCAATAATGCAGGAATATCGGCCTGTTGGCATGCAACTAAATAGCGATCAATGAGCAGTGGTGAAGGAATCGGTAATGCCGCAAAAACCACAACAATCAGATCTACATTCGCCGCGACAGGTTTCACTTTGTGATAACGGTCAGGTCTGGTCAGCAAACTCGTGCGCGGATGTAACGCAGTAATCACACCAAGTTCAGTATTTTCATCAACTTGAAAACGAACTCGATCCCCTGTCACTAATACAGGCAAATTGGTTCGCGCATGACAGCGCCAAATGCTTTTTTTGGTTGGATCCGTTTCTTTTGCTAATGCTGTCGCAGTTGATTCAGACTCATCATCTATTTGTTGTACCAACAATTGGCGACCATAGTGGACAATGATCAGCCCTTCCCGTAGCTCGCCAGAGTCTTCTTCATCAATCCGCCGAGTTTGTTGCGCCTCAATACGGCGCGTTTGCTGATTGGTCAGACGGCGCTTACGGATAAGTGCCATTAGCGACCTATAACTACAGTCAGAGAATACAAATGATGAATTAAAACACAGCGCATGAAACGATCCAGTCCAATCTTGTTGAGAATATTGCTAGTATAAGCACTTTCATGCAAAACATAGAGATTTTAATGGCAACCGCAGCGAATAACGATAATGCAAATAAAGCCAACCAGCGCTTAATTTGGATTGATCTGGAAATGACAGGTCTCGACACCGACAATGATCAGATCATTGAGATTGCGACGATTGTTACCGATGAGCATTTGAATATTTTAGCGGAAGGTCCAATGCTTGCGGTGCATCAGTCAGACATCATTTTAAATGCAATGGATGAATGGAATACGCGTCAGCATGGCCAATCAGGATTGACTGAGCGTGTGCGTCGCAGTACCAAGAGTGCGCGTGATGTAGAATTAGAGACTTTAGAGTTCCTCAAAAAATGGGTTGAGCCAAAAAAGTCGCCAATGTGCGGCAACTCCATCTGCCAAGATCGCCGCTTTATGCATCGTCTGATGCCTGAGCTTGAACAGTTTTTTCACTATCGCAATTTAGACGTGTCGTCTGTGAAAGAGTTGGCGCGTCGCTGGCGTCCTGAACTGATGGCAGGTCTGAAGAAGAATTCGAGTCATCTCGCGCTGGATGATATTCGCGATTCGATTAGTGAATTGAAATATTATCGCGAGTATTTTTTCCGCACGAATTGATCTTTAATGAGAAGTAGGCTGGGTTTTGAACCCAGCTTTTTTCGGGACTTTGGAAATATGCTGCGACAAACCAGTAGTCTATACTGTTAACTTATAAAATAAAAAATGGATTTAAGATGCTCTATATAAATATTATTCCTGCAGTGCTTACGAGTTTACTAATTCCTTTTTTATTTAAACTCTTAGATGTTCATATTAATCGTAGTTCTAGATTAAATGAACGATTAAAAGCAACTCAGCTTTACTATGAATTAAAATCTAAACAAACAAATTTTATTGAACTACAAAGAGCGGCTCAAGCGATGGTGAGCAATCAAAACGCGACGGTCAGTTTAGTAGATACATTTGTAGAACTTTGTCACCTAGATAATGATTGTCGTCAGCTCAATCAAGACATCGACATTATCGTTAGTGCGGAAAAATATTTAATTTTTGATGCCTTACGAGAGCTAAAGGATCGCATTGTTTTCATTGAGGAACTATCATCCAAATCGAAGCGGTCAATATTTAAACTTAAAAAGAATACCTACTATGTTATATGTGTAGTTATTGGATGCATTCCATTTGCGTACTTAGAAAGGACAATAGATGCAATAGTAAACAAACATTCTTGGGTTGATTTTTATTTTGGCTACCAAGCCAACTCACTTTTACTTTGTTTCTATTCATTATTCTTGTTAATAACTAGCTTTATTTTTGCTATTCGCCATATAAATGATGTTTTCAATCTAAACGATGCTGAAAAACTACTGAAAAGAATTCAAGAAAAACTTACATCCTCAGACCTCGAAAAACAAGTTTCAAAGCCTGAAGAAACGCAAGTGATTGCATCTTAAAGCAATTTAAGAAGCCAACCACACCGCAACTTGTTGATTAAACTGCTCAGCGGCTTCCACCTGTACCCAATGCCCCGAATTATAAGCAACGACTTGATTCTGAGGCTGCGCTGCTAATCCATCTGCCCATTTTTTGGAATGGAACATAAATGGTTTCCTCAATGCATAAGCAAAGAACATCGGACATTCTGGTTTGATATTTACCGCTTTTTTATAAGAACCATAAGCACCAAACCATTGAATATAGTAGGGATAGCCCATATCCGCACCAATAAGTTGTAGATCAGCATGAGTACCTAAAAGCTTTGCCGTTGCTTGAGCAATTTTAGTCCCTGTCGCACCATCTAACTTCCATGCACTCGCCAAAGTCATTTGATAAGTAAATACCATCGCTTTAGCTTTCACGGAAAGCGACTTTGCAAATGCCTTAGACGTCGCATCACCAATATCAATACCAACAATCTTCGCCACACGGTTTGGATATTGCATATAGTACTGATAACCAAAGAAACAGCCCCAATCATGCAGCATCAGATTCACTTTTTGATCTGGACTCACGTAATCAATTATCTCGCGTAAGATTTCAGTCGTCTCAGCTAGTGAATATGCTTTACGTGGTTTAGTTACATCAAAACCTGGGAAAGTAAAATAAACGCAGCGATAATTCTTCTTAAAAAAAGCAACTTGCTTTGACCAGATGCGGTACGTATCAGGCCAACCATGAACCATCACAATGGTTTCAGATCCTTCACCTTCAACAAATACTTCAATGCCCGCAATATTGTATTGTTCTTTCATTCTCATCATCTCAACTATTGTTCGAATCAAACATCCTGAAATTCGAGCCTAGTTAAGCACTTTTTAGTTCAACAATGGTTGACGTTTATTAACCTCGTCAGTCAGTTTTTAATGACACTATCTAAGTTCACTGAGCGGAGTCGAAGTGAACATCTACAATGCTATCCGTTCTGAGAGCGCACATTTCGACAAGCTCAATGAGCTAGTGCGTGTTCAATATTTTCAAAATAAAAAAAGGCTGATTTTTTAAGATCAGCCTCTTTTTTATCATTGTTAATCTCGTAGGATTAACTCACACGATCGCCCGCTTTCGCGCCACTATCAGGTGACAATAGGAAAATTCCGTCATCATTACCCGCCGCCAAAACCATACCGTTGGACATGCCAAAGCGCATTTTGCGCGGTGCAAGGTTCGCCACCACAATCGTCAGACGATTGATCAAAGCTTCAGGTGCATACGCACCACGAATGCCGCTAAACACAGTACGCGGCTCAGCATCTCCCGCATCTAAGGTCAGTTGCAGAAGTTTATCCGAACCTTCAACGGTTTCGGCATTGAGAATCTTAGCAACGCGCAATTCAACTTTCAGGAAGTCTTCGATGCCAATCACACCGCCAGCGGCTTCAGGTGCAGGCGCTTTTGTGGTTGATTTCTTGGATTCGGTTTTCTTTGCGGCAACTGGCGCAGCAGCAGGAGCACCCAAAGTTTCTTTCGACGCATCAACCATTGCTTCGACTTTGTCTTTCTCAACGCGCTGCATGAGTGGCTGGAATGTTTCAATACGATGGTCAAGCATGATGTCGAAACGACTATCCCAATCCATTGACTTCAAGTTCAAGAACGACTGAACTTGTGACGCCATGATTGGTAGAATTGGTGACAAATAAATCATGAGTTGACGGAACAGATTCAAACCTGTTGAGCAGACAGCATGAACTTCGTGCTCCATGCCTTCTTGCTTGGCGAGTGCCCACGGTTTTTTCTCATCAATGTACTGATTCGCGCGATCCGCCAGCGCCATGATGTCGCGAATGGCACGACTAAACTCACGTTGTTCATACGCTTGACCAATCGCTGTGCCCGCTTCGATAAAGTCTTTCAGTAATTGCGGTTCGCTCGATGTTGGCGATAATTTGCCATCAAATTTCTTACTAATAAATCCTGCACAGCGGCTGGCAATATTGACCACTTTACCAACCAAATCACTATTTACCTTCAACGTAAAATCTTCGAGATTCAGGTCGATATCTTCAACGGTATCGGACAACTTGCTGGCAAAGTAATAACGCAGATATTCAGGGTTCAAATGCTCTAAGTACGTTTCTGCTTTAATAAACGTACCGCGCGACTTGCTCATTTTTTCTTTATTAACCGTCAAGAAACCATTGGCAAAAATCGCGGTTGGCGTGCGATAACCAGCACCTTCAAGCATCGCTGGCCAGAACAAAGAGTGGAAATAAACGATGTCTTTACCGATAAAATGATACAGCTCAGTTGTGCTGTCTTTGGCAAAGTATTCATCAAAGTTCAGGTCGTGACGCTTACCGCACAAGTGTTCAAAACTCGCCATATAGCCGATTGGCGCATCCACCCACACGTAGAAGTATTTATTCGGCGCATCGGGAATTTCAAAGCCGAAATACGGCGCATCACGCGAAATATCCCAATCCGTTAAACCAGACTCGAACCATTCGCCGAGCTTATTGCTGATACTGCTTTGCAAGCGCCCTTCACCACGTGTCCATTCTTGTAGAAAGTCCGCGAAATGTGGCAATTGGAAAAAGTAATGTTCTGATTCTTTTTCTACAGGTGCTGCACCGCTCAGTGTTGAGAATGGATTTTTCAGTTCGGTCGCGTTGTAAGTGCTACCGCAGACTTCGCACGAATCACCGTATTGATCTTTTGCGCCGCATTTTGGGCATTCACCTTTAATGAAACGATCTGCAAGGAACAGACCTTTTTCTGGGTCGAATAACTGACGAACAGGACGTGAAGTAATATGACCAGCCTCACGATTGGCGAGGTAAATTTCACGCGAACGCTTGCGATTTTCTTCGCTATGCGTAGAGTGATATTGATCAAAACCGACATAAAAACCCGCAAAATCGCGTTCGTGTTCGCGCTGAACTTGAGCGATTTGCTGTTCGGGTGTCACGCCGTTGGCTTCAGCTTTCAGCATGATCGCCGTGCCGTGCGCGTCATCACCGCAGACATACGTCACTTGATGTCCTTGCGACCGCATCGCACGCACCCAAATATCCGTTTGGATATAGCCGACCAAATGTCCTAAATGAATTGGACCATTTGCATATGGCAATGCACTGGTGACGAGAATTTTGCGATCTGACTTAGACTCAGGCTGGGACTTTGACACTTAAACTTACTCATATTTATTACCAATATGCGTAATATAGCAAAACTAAGCTTTAATCGCCTGTGCTATTGCGGCTGGAAGTTGATAAAATTAGTGCCATTCAAAAAAGTCATCGCCCAATTCTATTTATAGTGCGCCTCAGGAAATCTCCATGCTCGACAAAATCAAAAACCTTTTTGCCCAAACACCTGATGGCAACACGCCAACGCAAAAAGCAGATGTAACCCCTGAGTCAGTGGTGGTTGAGCCAACGGATGCGCTGGTTCATGAGGTATTAGTCGCGACATTATTTGAAGGGTTAACACAGACCATCGCATCGGCGACCACCAAAATCGAGCTGGATGACCGAATCCTCAATTTAAATATTAAACTCCCCATCGACTTCAAAGGCGAACCTCAAGCTTTGCATGACAAATTAGCGAATGCACTGGAAGCGATTGGCGTTCAGGAAGTGAACCTTCATCTCGTCCAACAGAAAGTCTCTGGTGACGCTAAGCCAGCACAAACTGCAATTGCCCCAGAAAATAAACTACCGATCGTCACTGATGCCAGTGCGCCTGTACAAACTTCTACGCCGACGCGCCCTGTGCCACCAAAGCAAACCGAACTCAAAGCACATCCGCGTATCCGTCACATCATCGTCGTGGCATCAGGTAAAGGTGGTGTCGGTAAATCTACAACCGCCGTCAATCTCGCCCTCGCCTTGCAGAAAACTGGCGCGAAAGTCGGGATGCTCGATGCGGATATTTATGGTCCAAGTATTCCGACTATGCTTGGTATCGCAGGCAAAACACCACTGATTGAAAATGATCAATTTGTTCCGCTCTCCGCACATGGTTTGGCGGTGTTGTCTATTGGCAATCTCACAGGTGATGACAATACGCCAATCGTCTGGCGCGGCCCAAAAGCGACTGGCGCGCTGATGCAGTTATTCGGTCAAACCAATTGGCCTGAATTGGATTACTTGGTCATCGACATGCCACCGGGTACTGGCGACATTCAACTGACACTCGCACAGCGCATTCCTGTTTCGGGCGCAGTCATCGTCACGACTCCGCAGCACATTGCGCTGTTAGATGCGCAAAAAGGCATTGAGCTGTTCAATAAAGTGAATATCCCTGTGCTGGGCGTGATTGAAAATATGGCGCTGCATGTTTGTAGCGAGTGTGGTCATATTGATGAGATTTTTGGTGCGGGTGGCGGTGAGAAATTAGGTGAACAATACCATGTTCCGCTTCTAGGTAAATTACCGCTGAATAGTTCGATTCGTATCAATGCGGATACTGGCAATCCGAGTGTTGCAGCAGGTGATGCTGTATCTGTGTTGTACGAACAAATTGCGCTGAATGTGGTTAAAGAAGTTGGGAAATTACAGGAAGTACATCCGAGGGATGAAAAGCGGATTTTTTGATTAAAATATGAAAATAAAGAGAAAATCATGCAAAACACCATGATCATTAGCAATCATACTGCCGTTATCGTCTTCGATCCTGAACTTGAGCTGTTTCGGGGCGAGTTTGTGCATCTGAATGGCTGCGCTGATTTCTACGCATCAAGCATTCAAGAACTTCACCTTGAAGGCGAAGTTTCACTGAATACATTTATGGATGTTTGCAAAGAACAAGGTATTGAACCATACAAGTTGATTATTTAATCAAAACATGTACAATAAAATGTACATACCGATGTTTAAAAATTCAATTTGGAGAGCCGCTGATGGATGCCGTTACTTATACGTCTGCACGCCAAAATTTGGCAAAAACCATGGATCGTGTTTGTCACGATCATGAGCCGATCATCATTACACGCAATAACGAACAATCTGTCGTCATGATTTCGCTCGACGACTACAACGCGATGGAAGAAACAGCCTATTTGCTGCGTAGCCCTCGTAATGCCAAGCGTTTACTTGAGTCAATCGCGCAACTTGAATCAGGGAAAGGTCAGGAAAAAGAACTGCTCGATTAAAATGTCATTAGAATAAAAATAAGGATTCATCTCTTTGAAAATCATGTTTTCAGAACTTGCTTGGGACGAATATCTCTACTGGCAAAAAACCGATAAGAAAATATTAAATCGTATCAATGAACTGATTAAAGTGATTACCAGAACGCCTTTTGAGGGCGTCGGCAAACCTGAACCACTCAAGCATAGTTTGTCTGGCTATTGGTCGAGACGAATCAATGATGAACATCGTTTGGTGTATAAAATCGAAAATGATCAGGTGATAATTGCGCAATGTCGGTTACATTACTAAGGGATGAGAAGCAGATTTTTTGACTTAAATTTAAAAAATAAAGAGAAAATCATGCAAAACTTTATCACAATTAATAATTACTCAGCGGTAATTACTTTCGACCCTGAGACTAAAATGTTTCAGGGCAAATTTATCAACTTAAACGGTGGTGCTGATTTTTATGCTTCGAGTGTTCAAGAGCTATTCTATGAAGGGAAGGTTTCATTGAAAAGTTATCTTGAAGTTTGTAAAGAGCAAGATATAAATATTTGAATATTATGCTTAAAAAAATAAGAAAGAAGTCATTAGTTAGTTAATTTACTTCATGATAATGAAGCATCTGTGAATAACCACTTTCCTCAATTCGTTTGGGATATTGGCTTTCATCAAGTAATAAATGCAAATGTTTCGAATAGCTAGACTGATTAAAACTAACTTGACACGATGCTCCATCAAAAAATACACGTAAATGTTTTAAAACACTTGCGACTATTTTAGGATCGCATCGTATCGCAATCAGAATCAAATCCAACTGATCTGTGAGTTCACGATACATATTAACTACGAAAACGTTTGTAGAAGAATTAGAACCTCTAAACACATGGATATCTCCAGCGCCCACTTCGGTGCTCTCAAAATAGAGGGAGTGTAAATTTTTAATATTGCAATGAATTCCCATTGCTATCAATGTTTGTTCTAACTCTACGTTTGCAATAAACTCATGATCAGTATCACCATACCAACTTATCAAGTCACACATTGAAACACAAAGAGAGAACTCACAAGCGGAAACAATAGATTCCATAATTAACGACCTAATATAAGCAATAAGAACGTATATCTACCCCATTAACCGCCCTATCAACACAGGCACTGCCGTCTCCGTCCTTAAAATCCTTTGCCCTAAACTCACCGACTGACAACCACTTTTTTCCAATAAATCAATCTCAAATGGAATAAAACCACCTTCCGCACCCACCACAAGCACCGTTGGCGACGTCAACCCTATCGGTGCAACCTCAGTCGCATAAGGATGCGCGACAATCGCAGTTTTACCCTGAACCAGCGCAGGCAACTCATCCTCTACAAACGGACGAAAACGCTGCTTCAACTCAATCACAGGCGGAATCGTATCCCCCGCCTGCTCAAGCCCCAAGAGCACCAACTGCTCCAACTCATCAAACACCTGACTCTGCCAATAGCTCTTTTCCACACGACGACTATTCAACAAAATTAAACGTTCAACACCCAACGTCACAATATCCGCAATCATCCGCCGTAGCGCAATCGGACGCGGCAATGCCAAAACCAATGTCAAAGGCAACTTCGCAGGTGGCAGCGTATCGAGAACAATCTGGGTAAGCGTAACCGCATCAGGCGTAACCTCTGCAATCTGAGCAATGCCTTTTAGACCGTGACGCACACCAACTTTAATCGAGTCCCCAACCGTCAAGTCTAAGGTCTGATGAATATGCTTTAAACGACGAGAATCAGTAATGACTGCTTGCTGATCTTGTTGTTGGAGTTGAATATCTGTAGGTTCTAAAAGAAGTAAATTCATATTTTTATTAGCTTAATCTTAATGCTTGTTACAAACTGACTTTAGCATATCATCCACCAGATCAAGCTGACGTTTGAGCGCGCCTTGATTTGCATGCATGACAGCTAAAGCTGCATTTGCTGCATCTTCATACTGAGATTCACTCAACAACCAATCCCGCCAGACTTGCATTACTGCACTGGCATCATGGACTTGCGCCAATGCGCCTGAATTTTTAAGTAACTCAACGATCTGCGCAAAGTTAAACGTATGCGACCCCATCACCACAGGTACGCCCAAACTTGCCGCCTCCAGCGGATTATGACCACCCGTTTCTGACAATGAACCACCGACAAAAGCCATTTTGGACAGCGCATACCACGTCCACATCTCGCCCATACTATCCGCAAGAAAAACCGTTGTTGTGCTATTGCCCGCTTGATCCAGCGAACGTCGTGTATAACTAAAGCCTTGTTCTTCAATCAATGCCACCACCCGATCAAAACGCTCAGGATGACGCGGCGCAATGATCAGCAATGCGCGAGGAAATTCGGCATGGAGGGCTTTAAACGCGGTCAGAATTTCAAGTTCTTCAGGCTCATGTGTACTCGCCGCGAACAGCACAGGACGACCATCTAACTGCCAATCCAGTTTGAGTTTCTTTGCTAACTCCAGATTTACCATTGGCGCAGTGAGATCAAATTTTAGACTACCAGTTACCGTGACCTTGCTACCCGATGCGCCCAACCCGATAAAACGACTCGCCGTATCCTGATCTTGCGCAGCAATGCTTGTGAGATGTTCGAGCATCGGCTTGGTCAGACTACTAAATTTTGCATAGCCTTTCGCTGACCGCTCGGAAAGACGAGCATTCATCAGCATCGATGGAATCTTGCGTTGATGCAAAATCGCCAGCAGATTCGGCCAAATTTCCGTCTCGATGAGCAGTACCATACGTGGCTGATGAAGATCGATGAATTCATTCATCAATCGAGCCGTATCAATCGGTAGGAAATGTTGTTCAAGTTGATTGTGTTGAATATCTTTGGCAAACAGCGCCTTAACGCGCGCTGCACCTGTCCGAGTAGTATTGGTCACCAACACAGGCAAGCCCATATTTAGAAGGTGTTGAATAATGGGTTGTGCGGCATTGGTTTCACCAACAGAAACCGCATGAATCCAAACTGGATTTTTTAATTTTGCGGCAGGGAGTTTGCCAAAGCGCTGTACAACTTCAAGCTGATAATCAGGCTCGTGGCGCGAGCGCAGAAAAACGCGCAACCGATAAAGCTGCGCGATGATGGCGAGTAACAACGGATACCAAAAAGGCATCAAATTTGCTCCATGAAGTCAGAAACTTACAGCCCCATCTTCAAACTAGCTTCAATAAACTTGTCCAAATCACCATCTAATACCGCGCCAGTATTCGATGTTTCCACACTGGTACGCAAATCTTTAATGCGAGAATCATCAAGCACATACGAGCGAATCTGACTACCCCAGCCAATATCCGACTTGGTGGCTTCCAATGCTTGCTGGGCTTCACTACGCTTTTGTAGTTCCAGTTCGTACAACTTCGCACGAAGCATTTTCCATGCACGATCACGGTTAGCATGTTGGCTACGTTCGTTCTGACACGCCACCACAGTATTCGTAGGAATATGCGTCAAACGTACCGCAGAGTCTGTTTTATTAATGTGCTGACCACCCGCACCTGACGCACGATAAGTATCGGTACGCACATCAGCAGGATTAATATCAATTTCAATATCATCATCGATTTCTGGCGACACAAATACGGCAGAGAACGATGTATGACGACGATTACCTGAGTCAAATGGTGATTTACGCACTAAGCGATGCACACCAGTTTCAGTGCGCAACCAACCAAAGGCATATTCGCCTTCGACACGAATCGTCGCGCTCTTGATGCCCGCGACCTCACCGTCTGATTCTTCCATGATTTCTGCTTTGAAACCATGACGTTCAATCCAGCGCAAGTACATACGCAGCAGCATTGACGCCCAGTCCTGTGCTTCCGTACCGCCCGAACCTGATTGAATATCCACGAAGCAGTTACACGCATCCGCTTCGCCACCAAACATACGGCGGAACTCAAGCTGACCGACTTCGGCTTCGGCTGCATCCAATTCGCGCGTCACATCAGCAAGCAACTCTTCTTCATCGGCTTCCACAGCCAAATCCAGCATTGCTTGTGCATCATCGACTTGCGTCGTAAGGTTATTGAGCACATTGACGACGCCTTCGAGCGCACCTTTTTCTTTCGACATCGCTTGCGCGCGCGCAGCATCATTCCAGATGGCTGGATCTTCTAGCTCGCGCAGAACTTCTTCTAAACGCTCAACTTTCAGATCATAGTCAAAGATACCCCCTAAGCGTGTTGCCGCGCTCAGTCAGGTCTTTAATGCGAAGGATATACGGGTTGATTTCCACAGTTTTACTACTCTATAAAATATGAATCTTGAATTAGGGGGCGATTTTAATACAAACTGAAGCACAACGCTGTTTTTTTTGCCAATATCCATCAGAGCTTTATAGTTCATCAAAAAATTAAACGCCAACCGCCTCAGCCAGCTTCATCTCAAACAACGCAGCCACCAAATCCGATTGGGTAATAATCCCCTCGACATGCTTACTTTCGTCCACGACCAACACATAGTGCTGACCTTCATCTGAGAAAAATTGCACCAAATCACCAATCGGCTGCTCCGCACCGACCATCGGTGCATGATGCGACATAATATCAATCACATTCTTCGCCCAATATTCCTCTAATGGATTAAGAATATGCGTTGAATCACCTCGTGGCACGAGGAAATTCTGAATCGACAATAATCCTTGTAGCTGATTTTGCTCATTCACGACAGGCAACGCCATCATTTCCAATTCACGCAGCTTGTTCAACGCTTCGGTCAATGGCGTCGTTGGCTGTACCGTAATCAAATCCTTCGACATAATCGCAGCACAGCGCACATCACCAAACTGACGCTGGAATGAGTTCACTTTGGCTTGGTTAATCAGGTCTGCCAAATCGCTTTTATTAATGTCCAGCAGTTCGCCAAAACCACTTAGGGCTTTATCTAAGTCATTGCTCGTAAAACCCAAACGCTCGCTCGGTAATGGATCAGCCGTTCTTGCAGGCTTCGCCGCCTGATGCGGATAATGGTGACGCAGAGCATTATTAAAGATCAATGCTAAAAGTAATAAAAATAAAGAATTGACCAAAACTGGCCAAATCACAAACTGATAGCCCAGCGCATGAATCGCAGGGCCACCCATGACCGCCGTCATCGCCACAGCACCGCTTGGCGGATGCAAACAGCGCAAGACGAACATCAAACCTATCGCCGTCGCGACCGCCACGGCCGCACCCAGCCCAAGATTAAATGCAAAATGTTGCGCGCAAAAAACACCGACCACGCCTGCAACCAAATTACCGCCAATAATCGACCACGGCTGCGCGAGCGGACTGGCAGGCACTGCAAAAAGCAGCACGGCTGAAGCACCAATCGGTGCAACAAACCAAAGGTTCACGTCGCCTAAAGCATAACGACTGAGCCACTCCGCAAAGATCAACCCAATCAACGCGCCCAAGCAGCTATAAAAAATTTCACGCTTAGACACCGTCAAGGGAGGCGGAACAAAGGAGCGTAGCCAATTTGAAAACGCGGTCACGATTTACCTGCTATCTTGTTTTGGTTTATATCGGCGCCAACCATATTACTTTTAGCTGCACACGTCGTTCACCACGAAACTCATTAATATCGAGCTGATATGCCATTTGCACACGCTCGCTTTCCGTTGGCCACACATCGAGATCCACATTAAAAGCGATTGCTTCCAACCAATTACCACCTTCGATGTGCCTTAGAGTCAGCTTCAAATGTTTTTCTTTCAGAATTCGCTGCTCAAGGATTTCAAATTCACCATCAAACACAGGCGGCGGAAAAGCTTGTCCCCACGGATCTCCTTCCTGCAACTGACTAGCAAGCTGCAGCGAAAAATCATCAGCATCCAGCGCGCCATCCGTCCACAACACAGGCTCAAACAAAGCCGCATCATGCTCAGCAATGACTGCGGTAAACGCATCAGCAAACGCCTGAAAATTCGCGGCTGGCAAAGTCAGACCGGCTGCCATCGCATGACCACCAAAATGACTGATCAACTCAGGATGCGCTTCCGCCACGCGCTCAATCGCATCACGGATATGTACGCCAGCAATCGAACGCGCTGAACCTTTTAAGGTTTCACAAGAATCATCGCTCGGCGCAAACACAATGCTGGGGCGATTAAACTGCTCTTTCAGACGTCCTGCCACGATCCCAATCACGCCTTGGTGCCAACTGGATTCATACAACACTATTGCGGGTGGAATAACATCTTCAAAAAGCTGTCGATCTTGCAATAACGCCAAGGCTTCAGACTTCATCCCCGCTTCAACTGTCCGTCGGGTTTGATTCAATTGCTCTAATTGTTCTGCTAAATCGCGCGCCGTTGCCGCATCTTCAGCAAGCAAACACTCAATGCCAATCCGCATACTATCCATACGCCCTGCGGCATTGATACGCGGCCCTAGGACAAAGCCTAAATCTTGCGACGTTAGCCCTTTACGATCACGTTTAGCGATTTCCAGTAATGCTAATAAACCATGGCGGCATTGCCCACTCTTTATTCGCGCCAAGCCTTGCGACACTAAAATTCGGTTATTGGCATCGAGTGGTGCAACGTCAGCAACCGTGCCAAGTGCAACGAGATCAAGCCAATCCGTCAGTTTTGCAGTTGGTTTGCCTTGCGATTTACGCAGCGTCGCGAGGGCTGCAAGCACGTAAAACGCCACACCAACACCAGCCAACGCTTTACTGGCAAAGGTACAACCTTGCTGATTCGGATTCACCACGGCTTGAGCAGGTGGGGCACCTTTAGTCGTGAGATGATGATCAGTAATGATGACGACAACATTTGCCGCTTGCGCAGCCGCAACACCTTCATGACTAGAAATGCCATTATCCACGGTAATAATCAAATCAGGCGAATAATCAGCAAGCGCCAAAGCCACAATCTCAGGCGTCAGCCCGTAACCATATTTAAAACGATCAGGCACGAGAAAGTTAACGTTCGCGCCCATTTTGCCCAGTGCGAGCATCATCAGCGCCGTACTGGTTGCACCATCGGCGTCAAAGTCACCAATAATCAGAATACGCTGAGCAGTATCAATGGCCTGATTGATCTGTTGAATAGCCGAATTTAAACCCAGCAAATCTTGCGCGGGTAAAAGTCGGGCAAGTTTGAGCTCCAGCTCATCGACATGCTGAACGCCACGCGCAGCATACAGACGTGCCAAAACCTGCGGTAAAGCCGCAAAGCTCGCAGGAATGGAAGGTAAAGGGCGCTGCTTTAAAAACAGAGAGTTTAAAATAAGTGATTGAGTCATGCGTGAATTATGACAACTTTCCACGCATGACGCACCATCATAGCGCTAAGGATTTAGCGATTTCAGCTCAGCGGCAGTTAGTCAGCGCGATGATGCTTGTGGTGATGCTTTGGCGCTGTTTTCACAACGTGATGCTTTTCTGCACGATGTTTTGTTGCCGCAACATGCGTCGCCGCACGATGATGCTTCGTATGTGCAGGTTGTTGCTCTGGTTTTGATTTGGCTTGATTCGAAGTTTCTGGTTTGGCAACTGCGTCTTTTTTGATCGGTTGATGCTGTAAAGCTAATTCCGCATCATGGGCTTGCTGACTATCAAACTTTGTTGGTGCCACTTTAGGGGTGACTACACGTGGTACATCTGCTTTTGTCTGATGAGAAGTCGCTTCTTTTTTGGCAGACGGTTTCACAGCATGATGTTTAGCAGACTCAGCCTTCACATGTTCAACTTTTGCATGCGCTATTTTTTCATGTTTTTTGGCTGCGGTGTGATGCTCATGTTTTTGAGCAGCGTGTTTTTCTGATTTTTTGACAACATGTTTTTCGACAGCATGATGCTTTTGATGATGCGATGTCTCTTTTTCAGGAGATAATTTTTTTTCTGGTGAACTTTCAGCTTTTGCGGCTGGATGCTCTTGCAAATAACGCTCACGAACGCTCATTGCATTGCTTTGAGACATCGCGGACAACAGAGCTACGCTCAATAATGCCTGCGGTATCCATCCTAACTGCTTGAACTGTCTCACATTCACCTCCTTTTTCATCATCTATGCATGGTTGCTTAAAAATAAGTCTGTGTAATTATGACAAAGTATCATGACAACATGAAAGCTGTTCATGCAAAACTTATAAAAATACCGCCTCATATTGAAGCGGTATTTTTAACAACGTACCTGATAAGTATGTATTAGCGATAGTAGCCATGGTGATGATGGTGGTGGCGATGATGATGATCGTGATGGAAATGATGTGGGTGATATTGATGATAGCGGTGGTGACGATGCCACGGATCTGCAGATGCAGTTGTAGAAAATAACGCCAATATTGCAGTCATTGCAATACTTCCAGTCAATACTTTAATTTTGCTATTCATGGCTTCAACTCCAATTTCTGATTAGAAATAATCGATGATTAACGGCGATAATGATGGTGATGCGGATGAACAACTACATGATGATGGTGCGGCACCATCACACGATGGTGATGGTAGGGTGCAGCCGAAGCTGATGTAGACGCGACAGTCATCACGGTGGCAACCACAACAGTGCCTGTAAGAATTCTAAATTTACTGTTCATGTGTACCCTCCGAAAGGCCAAAATTCATAATACGCCTGATTAAGCAGGTGTATTTACAATACATCTGCGATCATGAACAACTCAACTATTTTGCTTCGAGATATAACCTCATTAACAAGAACACTAAACGGAAAAATTTAGATTCAAATTATTATTTTTAATGAATAAATTAATATTTCATTATTTATCGTTTATATAAATTACTTAAAAAACTACAGCGCACATACACGTTCTGCACAGTGTGCAGCAGCATATGCCGCCGCCGACTATGTCTATCCATTAAGGCATGAGCCGCTCAATGACCCATTGTTTTTCGCCATTTGAATTTGAATCTGATAGGCGATATTGCAAGCGATCATGCAAACGGCTTTGACGACCTTGCCAAAACTCAAACAAATCGGGAACCAAACGATAACCACCCCAATACTCTGGTTTTGGCACCACTGAACCGTCAGGATATTGTTCATTGAGTTCAGCAAATCGCTGTTCCAGCTCATTACGATCCGCGATCACGCCACTTTGTGGAATACTGGCGCATGCCGCAAGCTGGCTTTTATGTGGGCGTTTATGAAAATAGTTCGTTGAATCTGCTTCTGATATCTTTTCTACACGACCTGAAATACGAACTTGCTGCTCTAATTCCGCCCAAAAGAATAACAGCTCCGCACACGGATTTTCCGCCAAATCCTCGCCTTTATGACTATCGTAATTGCTGTAAAAAACAGCTCCACACTCATCAAATTGACGCAGCAACACAATACGTGCGCTTGGACGACCTGCACGACTTGCCGTCGCCAAAGTCATCGCGTAAGGTTCTTGTACCTGACAATCCAGCGCATGCTGCAACCATAGATTAAATTGTCGGAACGGATTAGCATCCACATCCTCACGCCGTAACTGACCTTTTTCATATGATTGACGCAATGATGCCAAGTCACTCAAATGGGTGAGTTTCGTTAAATCAGTCATTGCATCACTCTCTCAACAGTTATCAAAAGCATGAACGTCATCAAGCAAAATCGAACACCAAAAATTAGGCGCTCAGTCGTGTACGGACTAAATCCGCTAAATCATTGGCAAGTTTGCTAACTTGCTCTTCATTTTCGCCTTCAACCATGACGCGAATCATCGGTTCAGTGCCTGACTTACGAATCAATAAACGACCGCGCCCAGCTAATGTTTCTTCGGCTTGAGCAAATGCATCCTTCAACACGCTATCGGCAAACGGATCACGCATTGCGGCCAGACGCACATTAACCAGAACTTGAGGAAAGACTTTCAACGGCTTCGTTAATTCAGCCAAAGTTTTACCTTGTTCAATCACGGCTGCAAGGACTTGTAAACCTGCAATCAGTGCATCACCTGTGGTGCTCTTATCTAAACAAAGAATATGTCCAGATGCTTCACCGCCAAGCTGCCAGCCCGCCTCATCCAGCGCTGCCATGACATAACGATCACCGACATTGGCACGTTTAAATGCTATGCCTTTTTCACGCAAGATAAGCTCTAAGCCCATATTCGTCATTAGTGTACCGACCACACCCACTGTCATTTGGCTTGGGCGCGTCGCCAACACATACAGAATGCTGTCACCATCAACTAACTGACCACGATGATCAACCATGACGATGCGATCACCATCACCATCCAAAGCAATACCGACATCAGCGCTATGCTCTAACACGGCTTTTTGCAATGCTTCAGGATGGGTTGAACCACAGCCTGCATTGATATTCAGGCCATCTGGAGTATTAAAAATAGGAATCACATTCGCGCCGAGCTCTCGCAATACTGCAGGCGCAACCGCATAGCCAGCACCATTTGCACAATCGACAACAATCGTCATGCCACGCAAACTCAAGCTATACGGAAAGGTGGATTTGCAAAACTCAATATAACGACCATTGGCATCGGTCACACGCGAGGTCTTGCCCAATTGATCAGGTGCATCAATCGTAATCGGCTGCTCAATCTGCTGACTAATCGCATTTTGTACTGCATCATCGAGCTTCTTACCTTCGCCAGAAAAGAACTTGATGCCATTATCAAAATAAGGATTATGAGAAGCGGAAATCACAATGCCTGCATCTGCATGGAAAGCGCGCGTCAAATGCGCAATCGCCGGTGTAGGCAACGGCCCAAGCAAGCGTACATTCACGCCCGCAGCATTCAGACCTGCTTGCAACGCAGCTTCCAGAACATAACCAGACAAACGCGTATCTTTACCAACCATGACTTCAGCACGGCCTTGCGCAGCAAGCACCTTGCCAGCGGCATAGCCTAATTTCAATGCAAACTCTGGGGTAATTGGCAGGACGCCAAATTTGCCACGGATGCCATCAGTTCCAAAGTGGCTCATGTCAAATCTTCCTATTTTTTGTAAATGAATTAATGAATGGATTGTGACAAATTATGCATTAATAGCGCAATTAAAAGCGCACCTTAAAATAGCAAAAATCAACATTCTTCACCTTTCTTACACAATATCTCCATATCGTCCAATGACTAAGCTACGATAGAGCTTATTTATCATCAATTCATATCGTTTTTTGAGTTATTTATGATCACTGCCATCCCATTGAAGCAAATTCCGACTTGCTCACAAGTTGGTTCATTGGTATTAACGGATGAAAATCTACAACTCGCTACACAGATGAAAAACAAAATTCTGGCAAATGGCGGCTACGTCGAACGACAAGTGATTTGCACCTCGCAAATTCATCCGCAAATGACACAGCTCAACTATATTGTCAGCGATTATGCAACCATCTGCATGCTTCGTGCGGAAGGAGCAACCATTGCCGCGCTTGGCAGTGGCACATTATTGTGCTGCCCTGAACGTCAGCAAATTCTTTTGCAACGCCGCTCATCAACCACAACACTTTATCCCAATAAACTCAGTAGTTTTGGGGGTCATTACACCCCTGACCGCCAAATTTATGGCTTTGGGGCTTTATTGGATACATTGATTGAAGAAGTAAAAGAAGAAGCGGGAATTGATTTATTGGGCTTAACTGTCGACTTTATCAATGATCTACCACCCATTTTTATGATCTTAGAAACCAATACAGGCGGCATCCAATTCACTCCACTCGCGTTTGCCTTAACGCCAGAACAAGCCGATCAGGTGAAGGGCTGCGATGAAGAAGGTCATATTGAAACGTTTCATCTGGTGAATGACTTAAAGTATTTACTCGATGAAAGTAACTGGGCACAAATGGGATTTTCTTGTTTTCAAACATGGAGAGGGTTGGGATTTCCAGTGCAAAAGAATTGGAAAGGTAAACTTTTTTCTTAAGATATTTACATCGTAAATCCATTCTAAACATCAACAGCTCATTGAGCCTGCGGTTACTGAGCCTGTCGAAGTATCGAAATGTGCGTCGACTTTAAACCGCACTTCGACAAGCTCAGTGCTCTTAATACTTGTGATTCAAATACAGCACAATAAAAAACGCGAGCCCTTAAGCCCGCGTTCTTATACAACTTATAACCAAATCAACCGACACGATAGTTCGGTGCTTCTTTGGTAATCGTCACATCATGGACGTGAGATTCTTGCATACCAGCCGCAGTGATCTTGACGAATTTCGGCTCACTACGCATAGTTGGGATGTCTTTTGAGCCTGTATAACCCATCGATGAACGCAATCCACCAACCAATTGATGCACGATACCGCTCATCGGGCCTTTATACGGCACACGACCTTCGATGCCTTCTGGTACGAGCTTCTCAACGCCATCTTTGGCGTCTTGGAAATAACGGTCACTAGAACCTGTTAAACCTGCCATCGCACCAAGCGATCCCATACCGCGATACGCTTTGAAATAACGACCTTGGAACAGCTCAACTTCACCCGGCGCTTCTTCTGTACCCGCGAGTAATGAACCCACCATGATACAACTTGCACCAGCAGCAATCGCTTTTGCCACGTCACCTGAGTAACGAATACCACCATCAGCAATCAATGGAATCTGATCATTGAGTGCACGAGCCACATTATCCACTGCAGAAATTTGCGGTACGCCAATCCCTGCAACGATACGTGTAGTACAGATTGAACCAGGGCCAATACCAACTTTCACCGCATCCGCACCTGCATCAAGCAGCGCAAGCGCCGCGTCACCCGTTGCAATATTGCCACCAATCACTTGAATATGCGGGAATTCACGTTTGATCCAGCGGACACGCTCGATTACGCCGTTTGAATGTCCATGTGCGGTATCAACAACCAACACATCTGCGCCCGCTTCGATCAGTGCAATCACGCGATCTGGTGTATCTGCACCTGTACCTACTGCAGCACCGACACGCAAACGACCGAAGGAATCTTTACATGCACTTGGATACAGTTCAGCTTTACGGAAGTCGTTAACGGTAATCAAGCCTTTCAGCGCGTAATCATCGCCAATCACCAATACTTTTTCGATGCGATGTTGATGCAATAAACCTTTAATATGTTCACTGGTTTCGCCTTCACGGACAGTCACCAATTGATTTTGTGGGGTCATGATGTTACTGACTGGCTGCGCGAGATTGGTTTCAAAACGCATATCACGGCTGGTCACAATCCCAACCACTTTGTCGCCAACAACGACAGGTACACCGCTAATACGGTGCGCTTGAGTCAGCGCAATCAGCTCACCTACACTTAAATCTGGACTGACGGTAATCGGATCTTTGACCATCCCCGCTTCAAACTTCTTGACGCGGCGAACTTCGGCAGCTTGTGCAGCGATGTCCATATTTTTATGCAAGATACCGATGCCGCCTTCTTGGGCAATCGCAATCGCCATACGCGATTCCGTGACGGTATCCATCGCCGCTGAGACGAGCGGAATGTTGAGGTCGATACCTCGAGTCAGGCGAGTCTTTAGAGAAACATCTTTTGGAAGTACATTAGAGAAAGCAGGAAGTAACAACACATCGTCGAAGGTTAGCGCTTCTTGTACGATATTCAGCATGGTGTCCTCTTGGTGCTTTTAAACACGACAATTTCAATGCGGCATTATACACAAGGCAGCGTCAGAGTGCGAGGATGTGATTTGAACGCGATGCCTACTTTTAGTGATTTTATGCTTTGTTATGACATTAGAATCACGTATTGGCTTGAAAGTATGTCGTTATCCTAGTCTTTAGGCTTCCGAAAGAAAGACCAGTGACCCATCACCATACGCCAAGCACAGAAAAATCCAAAAATCGGTGCGAGAAACCACCAAGCACTGCCTGTGATCAGACAACCAGTAAATGCAACAAAAAAGCCACCTACAACACCGAAACCAATCGATTGGCGCTTTGATCGATAGGCTTCGGTCTGGACTCCTGTGAGGAGGTCGGCGAGTTCTTTGTAGGGTTTCATAACTAAGCTTCAATCTCATCAAGATTGGCAGAGTTAGTTTTAATTTTTGGTATAGAAGGGAACTCTACTCGCCCAACTGAACTAAGTAGGGCTTTCCTGCATTCTATAGCAAACGCATTATCACTATTATCCAAAAGATATTTAGCGACTATGAATAAATCAGGTGTAAAAACTAGCGCCGTAGAACTAGTACTAGCAGCAGATACACATTTAGTAGTAAAAGGTTCTATACGTTCACGAATTGGCACTAGTCTAAATGCATTACCAAATAAAACTGCCTTTGCTGGCGTATTAACCTCTTCCCGTCCTAAATCTTCATAAACATTAAGTGCCAACTGCCTTAATTTATCAATATTTATAGCCTTGTTATCTTTGCCTTCAACTTCACCAATCAAACGACCCTCTTCAGACTCAAATATCGCATCAAACTCTGATTCGCCGTCATCATATTGTGAGACTTTAAACCCCATAATTTTCAATGCATCTAATATGGCATATTCCAATGGCTTACCTTTCTCGAAAAGTAAGTTTCTCAGCCGGCTTAATTCCTTGACTCGTTGAATTATTAATTCTTTTTCAGCTTGTACGGCCTCTAACCTTGACTCAATTTTCAATAGCTCTTCTGCTGCACTCTTTTCATCATTTAGCTTATAGACTTGCGATTTTGCCCATTCTGGCTCTGGAGTTACTTCACCAGCACTATGTATAGATTTATATAATGAAACTATAGACTTAATATATCTGGCTGCAAACTGCTTCGCCTCAATAGTCCATACTTCATCACTTTCATCGTCGTCATTAAAAAATTCATCAGGGCAAAAATCCACATCAGGTAATAGAATTAATGCGCCACCTGAATTTTTTGAGCGAATTATAGTACCAACCGTTTTATCTCCATTCTTAGTTACCAAACATGGTTCAACATCTCCATTTAGTAGTACTTTATATGTTGATTGAGAAGAAAACTCTTGCCAATAGGATGAAATAAGCTCTGAGTTCTTAGATGCAAGCTTGATTTCTTGACCTTTCGTTTTGACAGGTTTTGTGTCAAATGGTATGCAGTGATAATTATTGAAATCAGTGACAATTCTTGTGGTTTGTTGATTTCTCCCTGTTCCAGATGTTCTCTTTTCACCAGTAGCAATATGTATTTCACACAGCTCAATTAAATAAACAACTACTAGTTTTCCAGTATCAATTGCAGTTTTAATTTCTCGGCGCCAATGCTCAGACCGTTCTTTTAATTGAAAAGATCGATCATCTGAAAGACACGGTTTACCTTGAAAAGTCTGGGAGTAATCCAAAAAATCAGATATATCAGGTTTAAATAAAATAATGTCCCAATCCAACAACGATATATCCGATCTAAAAGGATGAGACTCACTATCATTACCAGCAAGTCTAAGTCCCACAGTTAATATCTTTTTGTTTGCCATAATATCGTTAGATCCCAAAAACTAAATTGTACTCAAAGTATTCAAATTATTTCGTCTTTTTCAAAACTCTAGTTTGGGATACCAGAGGAATCGCTGCATTAGCAACTGAATCAACCGAGACTCCAGTTTTTCGACACAAAACAGCAAGGTCATATGCCACAGCTCGAACAGGAGAACGGATATCGTCTTTCGCCCCTATATTATTTCTCACGCAATCCATCGATTCTGTGAAAGCCTTGTCACGCTTATCCTTCTCAATTTTCTTTTGCGTCGCCAAATCTGGTTTACTTTCGACAGCACTCACTGGTGCCACAGGCGGCACGTCGCTCTTTGCTTTCGCCTTATCATCATTGATCTTTTTGTTTTCAACAACTTTCATAGATTTTGCGCGCCGATCAGCCTGCTCTGATTGATCAGATTTGACGGTTTTCTTTTGCGCTTTCTTATCCATATTTGCAACAGCCAAGCACTCCTCGCGCTTTGCATTTTTAGTGCAATCAACAGGATGGAGAGTCTGATCAACGGGTTGAGAATGACTATCCGACCTCACAGTGCTGCAACCACTGAGCAGGGCGAATACAAGAACAAGAAACAGAAACAGATTGTTATTCATATTTTTCATTAAAATCATGACTTCCATATCACGCTATACATGCAAATAGTACACTCATCTGCAAGAATATTATGTCTACTAAAAAATTTTAATCACAGCTAATTTTTTTGATTATCAAAATTCTTTAAAATGAAATTTCTTAGTGAGTATCTATTCGAAAATCTGCATTCCATCCCAGATCCCGTATCGCTTTTACACTAGAGACCATTCCATCGTTTTCCGCAATATTATAAACATCAGAATTCCCTTGTGTGACCGCAAGTCGCGCTGCATGTGCTGCAGCATCGACATGCACAGCTCCTTCGCCCACAGGCAGATCAAAACCTGTACCTGCGCCGTAGAGTGCGCCATAGCGTAAAATGATTCCAGTTATTAATCCTGCATCCAACACCTGCTGTTCAAAAGCTGCAACAGAAGCTCTCCCCAATGGTGAGGATTCCACATAAGGTCGAGGTCCATCGGCATAAGCAAATGCAATGCTTTGCACCACCATGCGCGTCACGCCGCATGCGATTGCAGCAGCAATCAGATGCCGCGTTCCAAGATCACGAATCCGCTCATTACGAATCCGACCCTCTGCCATTTTTTCTGGATCCAACCCCGCAGGTAAGTCGGTTAGTTGATGAATGACGATATCAGGGCGCGCTTGCTGCATCGTGTGGTGCAAAGCTTGTGCATCAAACACATCGACGACCACAGGCTCCACACCCAGCGCACGCAACAATGATGCTTTTTCTGCCGAGCGCGTCGTCCCTGTAACTTGCCAACCATCGGCAACGAGCAACTGACTCAAGCGCTGTCCGATCACGCCACTTGCCCCTGCTAAAAATATTCTGTTATGCAAATTCAAACTCTCTCTATCCTTTGCTATCGATGGAAGACTTATTCACCAATCGCTCGTTCCATTCGCGCCTGCTGAATCTGTTGAGCTTGTTTCTGGAAGCGTACATTCTCTTCATTAAGATTAAGCACGGGAGACGATTTTTCCTCTTTTTTAGGATCATCTATATGCGTCGTCGTCCCTTTTGCATTATCCACAACACGCGTCCGCGCAGTATGCTCCATATTTTGTCGATCTGAAAAAACCACCTCACCTTTCTGACCCTGCGATTGGTAGACGGTGATTTTTTGTGTGGATACATCCGCAACATCCTTCGGTCTTATTTTCTCAGGCAACAACGCCTCAATCTGCTCACGCTTCTGCACACTTTGCATTTTCCAAACCAGTGGCACAGCAGCAAATGCTCCCGCAACCACGACCAAAACCACCCCGATTTTCATAACAGACATTGTTTTCTAAACCTAAATTATTAATTTCTACAACAGCACTCTTCTCAAATCTCCCAACAACACCGCAAGCGCCCGTGCAAACCGCGCCGCATCGACACCATTAATCACACGATGATCATAAGACAGAGACAGCGGCAGCATCAGACGCGGCTGGAACGCAGCGCCATCCCACATCGGTTGCATCACCGCAGGTGATAAGCCCAGAATTGCCACTTGAGGCCAATTTACCAGTGGCGTAAAGCCCGTTCCCCCCATCGCGCCTAAACTAGTAATCGTAAACGTCGCACCCGCCAAATCATTTGGCCCCAATTTCTTATCACGCGCTTTCTGGCTGATTTCAGCAAGTTGCTGGGCAATTTCACGAATACTTAAGCGATCTGGGTTGCGCAGCACAGGCACGATCAAACCATCATCGGTTGCAACCGCAATGCCGAGATGAACTTCTTCACGGACTCTGATCGATTTACCGTCATCATTGAGATGACTATTGAAGCGAGTTTCTTTCAGCAATAAATGTGCAACTGCTTTAGCAATAAAAGCAAGAATCGTCAGGCCAATGCCTTGTTTCTTATATTCATCCTTCAGTTCAATCCGTAACTTCTCTAAATCGGTAATGTCCGCATGATCAAACTGAGTGACCTGTGGCATATACAGATTCAAGGACAACTGCGGAATAGAAACTTGTTGCAAACGAGTGAGCGGCTCATCATGCGACGCTCCCCATTTGCTGAAATCAGGCAGTGGCGGCAATCCAGATGGTGCAGACGTGGCAACAGTAGAACTCAGCGTTGGTGCAGTGGTCAGCCGTTGTTTGACATACGCATACACGTCTTCTTTCAAGATGCGACCATTGATTCCCGTCGCTTTGACGTTATGCAGATCGACACCCAATTGACGTGCGGTTTGACGTACCGCAGGACCTGCATAGACATCCGCGTTATTGGCTGTGCTTTCAACAACGAGTGCTGCTGGTTTTGGCTCGGCAGTTTGGGGAGCGCTTTGACTGAATTGGGTAACAGCTCGAGGCTGAGTAACAGATGCGGCTTGAACTGGTGACGATGCAGCCAATTGGATCGACGTGTTTGATTTCGCACCAGCAACACCGCCCAAAACCAATAATGGCATACCTTGTTTGACGCTTTGCCCTTGACTCACGGCAATACGTTCGACCGTGCCTGCAAATGGGCTCGGTACTTCGACGCTAGCCTTCGCCGACTCAACCACAATAAGGCTTTGTCCAACTGTGACCACATCACCAACTTTAACTAAAATCTCGGACACATCCGCTTGATCAACACCTAAATCAGGCACTTCGACTGTCTGTGATGTGGGCTGTGACGTTTGAGCTGGCGTAGATTGTTCTGCTTGTATGCTGGGCTTTTCAACAGCAGGAGTTTCAGCAACAGGTGCAACTTCTTCAACAGCGCCAGAAACTGTAAAAAGCGCTACACCTTCTTGCACCAGCTGCCCTTGAGTCACGAGAATGCTCTCAATCACACCATCTACAGGACTCGGTACTTCAACACTGGCTTTTGCCGACTCAACAACAAGGAGGCTTTGATTTTTTGTAACTTTATCGCCGACTTTCACCAAAATTTCAGAGACTTCTGCTTTTTCAACACCGAGATCAGGAGTTTTGATTTCCATGATTAAACTCCCTGCTTCGGTGTAGAAGGCAACGTTGGCTGTAATTCAAATGCGGTTGTATCAAATTCAGAATCCGAGGACTGAGCAAATTTATCCTGTGACGCAGGTGCACTATCCTCAATATCGGCCTCAATCCCCTCAAGCGGCGCAGCCTGCACAGGCACAGTCGGCGCAGGCGCATCGACGCATTTTTCTAAATGCGGTTGCGGCAACCACGGTGGCGGCAACTCGGTTTCCAATTCAAACGTTGAAATCGCATCTTTCACCATGCGCACATCAATCTCATCTTCATCAACCAGCAGTCTCAATACCGCCACTACAATATTCGCTGCATCGACACCAAAGAATGCACGTAGATTCTCGCGCGTATCTGAGCGACCAAAGCCATCCGTCCCCAAGGTCACATACGGACGATGATCAGGCAAATAGCTGCGGATTTGTTCACTGTAAGCGCGGATATGATCCGTCGCTGCGAGAACTACACCTTTATGCGGTGCAAGTTGCTGTGCAACCCAAGACACTTGCACAGGATCGTTGGGATGCAAGCGATTATGGTAATCCACAGCCATACCATCACGCGTAAGCTCATTAAAACTGGTCGCACTCCAGACATTGGCGTAAATACCATATTCATCTTTCAGAAGTTTTGCAGCTTTGATCACTTCGCGCAAAATCACGCCTGAACCAATCAATTGCACGGTTGCATCTTCTTCTTGCTGAAACAGATACAGACCTTTACGAATGCCCTCTTCTACGCCTTCTGGCATCGCAGGATGGACATAGTTTTCATTCATGATGGTCAAGTAATATTGAATCCGCTCGCCATCCTGATACATACGGCGCAAACCATCTTGCATGATCACAGCCAACTCATACCCAAAGCAAGGATCATAGCTGACGCAATTTGGCACAGTCGCGGCCAACACGTGTGAATGTCCATCTTGATGTTGTAAGCCTTCACCATTCAAGGTTGTGCGTCCTGCGGTTGCACCAAGCAAGAAACCTTGTGCCTGACAATCCCCTGCCGCCCAAATCAAATCACCCACCCGTTGAAAGCCAAACATCGAATAGAACATATACATCGGAATCATCGGCAAGGCATTAGTCGAATAGCTTGTGCCTAGTGCAATCCATGCGGACAATGCACCCGCCTCGTTAATACCCTCTTCCAACATGTGTCCTGTTTTATCCTCTCGATAATTCATGAGCTGTTCATTATCTTCAGGGATATACAGCTGACCGACAGCAGAATAGATCCCCAACTGACGGAACATGCCTTCCAAACCAAAAGTCCGCGCCTCATCGGGTACGATCGGTACAACACGCGAACCAATTTCTTTATTTTTTAGCAGGATAGAAATAATCCGCACCATCACCATCGTGGTCGATTGTTCTTTATCACCAGAACCCGCCAATACCGTATGGAACTCCTCAAGCGCTGGCGTGGTGAGCGCAATATGTCCACTACGACGCGCAGGCAAAGTGCCGCCTAGCGCTTCACGACGTGCTTTCAGATAACGGATTTCTGTGGAATCTGGCGCAGGACGATAAAACGGTAACTGCTCAAGCTCTTGATCAGTAAAGGGCAAATCAAAACGATCACGGAAATATTGCAGCGATGGCATGCCCATTTTTTTGATCTGGTGGCTCTTATTGGCACTTTGTACCGCATCGGATAAACCATAACCTTTGACCGTTTTCGCCAGAATCACCACAGGTTGGCCTTTGGTTTTCATCGCAGCATCATAAGCCGCATAAACCTTCACAGGATCATGTCCGCCACGATTCAGGTCATCAATTTCCTCATCGGACATCTGCGCGACCATTTCAGCAAGCTCAGGATATTTACCGAAGAAGTGCTCTCGCGCATACGCACCGCCATGTGCTTCAAAAGCTTGATATTCCCCATCGACTGCCTCTTCCATGCGTTGTTTCAACACACCCGTCACATCACGCGCAAGCAGCGCATCCCAACGACGCCCCCAAATCACTTTAATCACGCGCCAACCAGCACCGCGGAAACTCGATTCAAGTTCCTGAATAATCTTGCCATTACCGCGAACAGGGCCATCGAGGCGTTGAAGATTACAGTTAATCACCCAAATCAAATTATCCAGTTTCTCACGCCCCGCCAACCCAATCGCACCTAAGCTTTCTGGCTCATCCATCTCACCATCACCTAGGAATGCCCAAACCTTACGATTTTGTTCTTCGAGCAGGCCACGATTGGTCAGATACTTCTGCACATGCGCTTGATAGATTGACATGATTGGGCCTAGACCCATCGATACGGTTGGGAACTGCCAATAATCAGGCATCAAATAAGGATGAGGATAACTTGATAAGCCATTGCCACCGACCTCACGTCGGAAGTTCTGTACTTGCTCATCGCTCAGGCGTCCTTCTAGGTAAGAACGCGCATAAATCCCCGGCGCAGAGTGACCTTGGTAATAAATCATGTCACCGCCGAAATGATCATTCGCCGCACGGAATACGTGATTAAAACCCACGTCATACAACGTTGCCGACGATGCGAAAGTCGCTAAATGACCGCCCAAATCATCCTTTTTATTGGCACGCAAAACCATTGCCAACGCGTTCCAACGAATCAGCGCACGGATACGACGTTCCATATGTGCATCACCAGGAATTCCAGGCTCTTCTTCAGGAGGAATCGTATTAACGTAACCCGTATTAAACCGCTGAATCGACACATGACGACTCATCGCCTGTTCAAACAAAGTTTTAAGTAAAAATGCCGCTCGCTCAGTGCCCGCATTTTTAATCACGGCATCGAAGGCATCCTGCCATTCCTGAGTTTCTAGGGCATCTGGGTCGTTATAAAAAGGCATGGCAATCATCTCTCGACTGATCTTTTGGCTGTTCTTGTGTTCATCCGTATCGCTCATCCTATAAGAACCTTTTTATGTGACAGAGGCAATACCGAAAGTGTGTAATTTCAGGTTTTTGAATGAACTTTTCTCTGATCTGAATAGATTTTTATCATTTAAAATTAAAGAGCTTTCACAAAAACTTAATCGCAACAGACCACTTTTTCTCAAAAATATGATTTTTTCAAAATTTACTCATCATTTTGTCACTTAAATACATATAAAATGCCGCCATGAAATTGACTGTCCAAACCTGTACCGCACTATCACTATGCGCTTTGTCGTTATCGACTTGGGCGGGTCGCCCCATGTTTACCGATGATGCAACATTGACCATTGCAAAGACATGTCAAATTGAAAATTGGTTCTTTCACAGTAAAACAATCAACCAAGCAATCACGCTTCCAGCCTGTAATCCTACTGGTAATTTTGAAATAACGGGTGGATTTACAACGACTGACGATATCAATGTCAACAGGCAGGACAGCTATCATTTGCAAGGTAAAACATTATTTGTGCCACTCGACCAAGATCATCGTTATGGTGTGGGTTTCTCCGCAGGGATAGATCGTCCTGATCGCAATAATGGCGATAACTTTGCTTATATCCCTTTTAGTGTTTCCTCGACCAACCAAGAATGGGTAACCGACCTTAATCTCGGCTGGCAACAAAACCTAGTCCATGATGTAAAAAATACGCTCACATGGGGCGCAGGAACGACCTATAGTCCAAATACTTATTTGAGCTTATTTAGCGAAGTTTTTGGGAATAACAAAGTGAAACCCACACTACACGGTGGAGTCAGTATCGGGATCCTTCCTAATATTCTGCAACTCGACATGACTTATGGAGATGATTTAAGTATCAAAAAAGACGGCGATTTTTTTACGATTGGACTGAATTATTACATGCCGAAATGAATTATAAGAATGATTAAAACTATTTCTACTCTCACCAAAAATTGGCAACTGCCGCACTTTCTTTTTTCTTTGCATCCTCACCCATTTTATTGATTACACTTGAATAGTTTTCTGGATAATAAAGGCGAATTTGCTCAAGAATATATGCAACCGCCTCATCTATTACTTTTTTCGAGAATCCATTATTAATATAAAATGACGATTGCGTTGTTTGGATAAATAATAGATTAGCTCCGCCTCTACCTGACGATATCCATACATACTTGACCGATAAAATTGAGTCTAGTGAAGTCACTATTGTTTTGATTAAATTCGATTGAATAACAGCATCAGATGTAACCGTAACTTTAGCCGAGACACTTAATAACATATGAATGCCAGCTATGATTATTATTAATAAAAAGAAAGTTAACACAATGAAGCCAAATGAAAGTTTCATTTGTTCTTGAAGAACTGAAAGAAAAATACCACATAGAACACATATTGGGCCTGCAAAAAGTGCGGCCCCAGCTATAAAAAATAAGAATTTTGCCAACCAATCTAGTTCAAAAACTTTACGAGCTTGCCTATCCATTCACATAAAGCCTTTTATGATCAAAACTCAAACCTTCCTAACTTCACATCCTCATAGTGCTCGGGATAATGCAGCTGAATTTGCTCCAAGATACAAGCAACCGCTTCATTAATCCTCGTCTTACCCAACGGATTACCCATATAAAACTCAAAATCTTCCGTCTTTATAATCAACCACACACGTCCCTGTCTCTTACGCTCTAATTGCGCATATCGAATCGCCTCAATCGGAACACGCTGAGTACCAAACAAAGTCTTTTTAAACACACTCTGCGGAGTGACTGTAATCGTCTCAATCGAATTCGACAGCACTCCGATCGCCGCTACAATTCCAATTAATACAATAATGATTTGATCGTAATAAGCGAGTCCATCGTGACTCAAGCCATAAGCCACTGCCGCGCAGATCAATAGAATCATCAAAACCATCATCAGGTTCGACTTTAAACTCGGTTTAAAGACCGTTATCTTTTGCGCATCCATTCAGAATCCTTTTCATTCAAATCTTTTAATACCCAAACATAAAACATCCATGTTTCGATATCAAAACTTATCTACTTTACGTTTCACATAAAAGAAATTCTCGGGAATATTGATCCGAATATGCTCCATGATATTTGTCACCACTTCTTTTTTTTGTTGAGCGGATAAGAATCCTCCCATCCTAAACGAATCTTTATCTGTCTCAATGACGATGTAATGCAATCCAAAATGAGATGCTGACCGTATATATTGAATCGATCTCATCAAAATAATCTGCTTACCAAGAAACTTACCCAACTCCACCTTGGTCGATGCAACAGCAATCACTTCTGTGCCGTCGCTCATCATCTTCACGACAAAAAACACAGTTAAAATCACTGGAATGGCAGCTAGGCCTGGAAGAGTATGATATGGAATCGCAAAACTGATTCCCACTATCACAGCGATGACAATCAGTAGCCGTAACAGCATGATTTTCGAACTAGGCCGATATGTTTTTGTAGTTTGTATGTCCATTGCATAAATCCTTCTTTTTAGAAGTATACGAACGAATCTACTGGATATTTTTTATTCTGTCCAATCTCTATTTAATACCTGTTCTTGGCAATAGTCACTATAAAGTCGTTTAAAAAACTGTTTAAAGAATCAGCTCAACAGTCACTTAAACCCTTTCCACTTATCACTCATAGACTTAGCTGTTTCACGCTCACGTGGATTATCCCCAGCCTGATAAAAAACCGTCCCACGCAAACGCTCAGGCAAGAAGTCTTGCTGTACAAAGTTGCCAACAAAATCATGCGCGTACTTATAGCCAACGCCATAACCCTGCTCTTTCATCAGACGAGTCGGTGCATTCCGCAAATGCATCGGCACGGGTAAATCAGCCGTTTTCTCCGCCAAATCCAAAGCTGCATTGATCGCTAAATAGGTGCTATTGCTCTTCGCACAGGTCGCCAAATACACGACGGTTTGACCCAAAATAATTCGACACTCAGGATAGCCAATCGCCTGCACCGCACGGAAACACTCGCCTGCGAGCAGTAAGGCATTAGGATTGGCATTACCAATATCTTCCGATGCCAAAATCAACATGCGTCGGGCGATAAATACAGGATCTTCCCCTCCTTTAATCATCCGCGCCATCCAGTACAGCGCCGCATCAGGATCACTACCGCGCATGGATTTAATAAACGCAGAGACAATATCGTAATGTTGATCGCCCGACTTATCGTAACGCACGATGTTTTGCTGAGCACTTTGCAAGACAAGATCATTGGTAATGATAATATCTACATCTGCCGCATGTGTATCGACGACCAATTCAAGCAGGTTCAGCAATTTACGCGCATCTCCACCTGATAATTGCAATAAAGCATCAGGTTCGCGTAGTTCGATATTTCTTGTTTTCAATACCGCATCTGTGGTCAATGCACGTTGCACAATCGCGATCATCTCATCACGGCTTAAGCCCTGCAGCGTATAGACCTGACAGCGCGACAGCAGTGCAGAATTGACCTCAAACGAAGGATTTTCTGTCGTTGCGCCGATTAAAGTGATTTTGCCTTTTTCAACAGCTGCAAGCAGTGCATCTTGTTGTGATTTATTAAAACGATGAATCTCATCAATAAAAACCACTGGTGGCGCAAGTAATCCTGAGTCACCACCCTGTCCAAGCACTTCACGAATATCTTTGACGCCTGCACTGATTGCCGACAAGCTGATAAATGGACGATCCACAGCTTCTGCTAAGAGAAACGCTAAGGTTGTTTTTCCAACCCCAGGTGGGCCCCAAAAAATAATCGATGGCAACCGACCTTGATCAACAGCTTGACGTACAGGGCCTTTTTCACCCAACAAATGAGTCTGACCAATGACATCAGACAAACGGCGTGGGCGGATACGTTCAGGAAGCGGGATGGAGGTCATAAATACAGTCTATAAAATAAAACTTTGATAAATATATACGATTGATATTGCTTCTTTAAAATACTCGATAACCTAAGCCATCGCCTCTCTGAGCCACCCCAACAATAAACTTTTGGTAAGGCTCGAACCACTTATAAAATGAGTCAACATCCTCACGCCACAAGTGACTCCAGTAAACTTCATCAAACTCAGGAGATTTAAATTTCTCAGCGATAAGTGCTGGGGTTAAACTCGCAATATATGCAGCTTGACGCTGAACTTGAACTGGTTTTGCATAAAAATAAAATTCATCTAAATCTGGTGCCGTTTCAAATTTAATTCCAGACAAAAAATCAAAAGCATCCCATGCTTGTTCAGCAGTACAACTTGGACATTCTTCAAAGAATTCATACAAGGCATCAAAATCTTCTTCTGCTAACTTTTCTAGATAATCTTTATATTGATCAGTTGATAATGAACAAAACTCTCCACCCATACTCATTGGAATGTCCTTAATTTTTATTAGTAAATACCATATCGAACGTTAATAGAATTAGAAACTCAAATCCCAAACCGTGTCACACTTGGAAAGTCGAGTAAAATTCGCATCTCTTGAATCAAACGCGCCAAGTGATTGCGGTCACGCACCAAGACTGACAAATTACTAGAATCTTCATGGCTTTCTAGGCGCTCAACGCCACCTTGAAAACGACGAACCAGATAAATGAGCTCGGTACTTTCATCATCCGTCAGCGCACGATCAATCTTTAGATGAGCAGGAAAACGTGGATCTGTATCCGTAGAATCTTGCCAACGCAAATGCACGACATTCTCTGGATGACGACTGAGTTCATGTACCAGATTACGGCAACGACTCCGATGCACCACCAGACCACGACGTGTTAAATGCCCTTCAATCGGATCACCTAGAATCGGCACACAACATGGCGCATAGCGCACATCTAATCCATCAGCACCTGCGATCAGATTATTGGAATGAGTAGATAAAGAAGATGATGTCGATTTGAGTTTTGATAATTGCGATAACAATCGTGTCGCAACTAATTGCGGCAATAACGCACCAACTGCAATTTTTTCAAAGAGTTGATCTTTACTTTTTAGTTTTTGCCAAGTCAAAACATCATGCCAGTCGTGCTCTGACATATCACGAATATCAAGCTGATATAGCTGTAATGCTCGATTCAAAGCCTGCTGACCCAAAGTCAGACGATCTGTAGGATCTGATGCTTTTAACACTTGCTGAATCGCACGGCGAGCCTTACGCGTATTCACAAAACCCAGCCAATCTGGATTTGGGGTCGCTAACTCATCCGTCACAATTTCAACGGTTTGGCCACTGATCAAAGGTGTTGCAAGCGGACACGCCACGCCATCTACTTTCGCCGCTACAGCATGATTACCCAGATATAAACTGGCTGCATAGGCAAAATCGACTGCCGTCGCACCTTGAGGCAACTCATGCAAATCACCGTCTTTGGTATAAACCGAGATTTTTTCTCGGTGCAAATAATCCAGCAGTGCATCAAAGGTATTTGTCGCGCAATCTTTATCGATCAATTCCCCCAAATTACGCAGCGACGCTTGAATTGCAGAACGAGACGATTGCAAGGCTGTTTCGCCTAAGACCACGCCAAGCTGTGCCGTTTCACGCATTAGTCGTGTACGCAGGGTAATATCAAGTCGCCCCCGCTCATCGCTCAGTGACAACAATAAGGCTTGATTGCCACCAGGCAAAGGATTGCGAATATGATCCGTCAATTGAGACCAGACAAAATGATCACACACGACACTTGCAAGTTGATCACATTCTGCGATTGTTTCCAGCTCAATCTCATATGCATGAGTATGCAATAACGTATACAAATCCGCATGCTCATTTAAGAAGCGTTGATACAGCATAATGTCGTTATTAATAGACTTCGGCTTCCCATGCAAATCATTATTAATAATAAATTTTTCTATTGCATCCGCCCAATGTTGGCGGGCCTGAATCCGATCGGCTTGATGACGTTCAAGTTCGAGATTCAAGCGGATAAACAGTTCAGGTTCTAGATTTTGATAACAATACAGTTCAAGTTGATCGGCGATTTCATTCACACCAACTAGCCGTGCAATCGGCACAAAAATATTCAATGTTTCCGAAGCAATTTCTTGTCGTCGATTAGGTTTTAGTGCAAAAAGCGTTGACATATTATGGAGGCGGTCTGCCAATTTAATGACAATGACGCGCGGATCATTCAGCGTTGCAATGAGGATTTTGCGCAAAGTCGCCGCTTTATTATCATTTTTATTATTAGACACAGTAAGTTTGGTCAAACCATCAACCAAATCTGCAACCGTTTCTCCAAAGCGCTGAATAATTTCTTCTTTACTAATATCCGTGTCTTCGATGACATCATGCAACAAAGCGGCAATTAAACTTTCTGTATCCAGCCGCATATGCCCTAAAATTTCAGCAACTGCAATCGGATGCACGATATACGGTTCACCACTTTTACGCACTACGCCTAAATGCGCCAATTCAGCAAAGGCACATGCTGCCATCACTTGATCAACTTGAGCTTCGGACAAATATTCTTCTATCGTTGCGCGCAGGACTTCAGTCAAGCTCGACAAGCTGCTTCGCTCTGCCGCCGAAGTCGCTGAACTTGAAGAACCCAAGCCTGACGAAAAGGGTTGCTGGACACGAGCTTGATTGGACTCAAGATCGCGGTCTGGCTGCGCGGTGATCATAAATGGTCTACAAGGAAAAGGTTACAAAAATACAGATGATCCAACCAAAACGAATGTCTAAAAAACGTTTAATGGATATACCTTATTTTGTAGCATAAAAAATGAATTAAATGAATATATAAATACATCTGAAACAGCTTAAGCAAATCTCTTTTTTCGAAAAAACACCTGAAGCCTATACTTTTAAACGATTCAATATCAAAATTTCACATCACTTCTGCATTAATCAAAACGATTCATCTCGCGATATTGATCATGTTTTTGACTATAATGCCTTGAGTCAAAATAAACTTAGGTGAATCATGCGCAGGGAAAACATGATTGCGTTCGTATTCGCCATGCTCGTCGGATTATTTCTCTTTATTGCAGATCGTATTGGAGAAAAACTGAAATCCAATCATATCGTCGCCATAAATATGCTGACGTGTTTGTCATCGGAAAGTGATAAAAACAAACTCATAGCCAGTACGCTCTCTTATCCATGTCAAAAAAATATTGATCAGATTGAACATCCATCGGAAAACGATATGATCGCCTATAATCGAAAATGGCATGTCACCATTGCTTTCAAACAGATAAAGATCAACAATCAAGCGACTTGGATATGCAAGGGAACTCCTGAAAAACTATTCCCACAAGAATGTCGCTAATGCTTCGCCTCCTCAACTCAATAGCAAAGATCACCCATATGTCTAAAACTGCCGCGCTCACCGAACTCCTCGACATCATGACCCGCCTACGCTCGGACTGTCCTTGGGATCGTGTGCAAACTCCAAGTAGTTTGACGCGCTACGCGATTGAAGAAGCGTATGAAGTTGAGGCCGCAATACAAACGGGCAATATCGATCACATTCGCGATGAACTTGGCGACCTGTTACTTCAAGTCGTGTTTCAAGCTGAAATGTTTGCTGAGCAAGGACAATTTGATTTCTTTGATATTGTTCAAACGTTGTCACAAAAACTCATTCGTCGTCATCCTCATGTTTTCGGCGAAGAAGTTGCGGCCAATGCTTCCGATGTGGGGATTCTTTGGGAGCAAGTAAAACAAGCCGAACGAGCAAACAAAACTAAACCGCAGTCATTATTAGACGAAGTCAAACATGGCTCCCCACTGATTCAGGCACAGTCTTTGCAGAAGGTGGCAGCGAAAGTCGGTTTTGATTGGCCTGATGTGCAAGGCGCGCAAGATAAACTGCATGAGGAAATTCATGAATTGAATGAAGCTCTTGCTTCCAAAGACGCTGCAAAAATTGAAGATGAGTTGGGCGACTGTTTATTTGCCTTGGTCAATGTTGCCCGTAAATCTGGAATTCAAAGTGAAAGCGCAATACTCAGCACGATCGCCAAATTCCGTCGTCGTTTTAGTTTTATCGAAAATGAACTAGAGCGCAGTGGAAAATCTCTTGAAGAGGCTGATTTAGCCGCCATGGATACACTATGGGATGAAGCAAAACGTTTGGAGAAAATTACATCCCCATGAACGCACTCACGTCCGTCACAACAGCACCAACACTGATTGACCCCTTCGCGCGGTTAATTAAGTACGTTCGTCTATCCGTGACTGATCGTTGTGATTTTCGCTGTGTGTATTGCATGAGTGAGGAGATGCAATTTCTACCCCGAGCGCGCGTTCTGCAACTTGAAGAAATTGCTCGATTAGGCAAAATTTTTTCGAGTTTGGGTGTCGAGACGTTTCGCTTAACTGGTGGTGAACCTTTACTGCGTCGTGATTTGCCTTGGTTAGTTGAACAATTGGCTAGTCACAGTGAAGTTGTAATGACCACCAATGGCGCACGGCTTGAACAATTTGCTAAAGCCTTGAGACAGGCAGGATTATCGCGGCTGAATGTCAGCTTGGATACGCTCAATGAGCAACAATTCCACGAGCTGACTCGGACAGGACATCTCAAGGATGTGTTAACGGGGATTGATGCGGCACAACATGCAGGATTTGCCATTAAACTCAATGTCGTCATGATGAAAGGTCGCAACGATGACCAAATTCTCCCTCTTGTTGCGTTTGCACAAGCACGCGGATTGGATATTAGTTTTATTGAAGAAATGCCACTCGGTGTGATTAAAGAACACTCAAGGCAAATTACCTTTATGCCAAGTCACGAGATTCGCCAAATCATTGCCAATGAAATGTCTCTGACACCCAGTCAATATCACACCACTGGACCTTCGCGTTATTGGGAGGTCGAATCCAATTTAACTCATCAATCAAAAACCAAAATTGGCTTTATTTCCCCACATAGCCATAACTTCTGCGGGGATTGCAATCGAGTGCGAGTCACCAGTGAAGGACGACTCCTACTCTGTCTCGGCAATGAACACAGCATCGATCTCATGTCACTATTACGCAGCTCCGCGAACGATGCTGAAATTGCCGTAAGCATTCAAAATGCATTAAAACAAAAACCAGAAAAACATCATTTTGATCTCAATGACACTCCTCAGATCGTCCGTTTTATGAACATGACAGGAGGTTGAAATCTTTGTTTTTCACTGTCTGTAGCAACTGTTTGAGCTAAACTTTCTTAAAAGTTGTGCATAAAATCTTGGATACACCTAAATATTAAAGATCCCTCCCTGTACGCGAGTTTTGCGAAAGACACCTTGCGTCATAACAAAGCACCGCTTTGTTACTCCTCATACTTACTTTTTCTAAGAAAAAAGTAAGGCCAACGGCAGGCTAATCCTCCAATAGACTACTCAACATGAAGACTCCCATGAAGAAAAGCTTTTGATTTTATGAAACTAACTTGATTTTTTTATCTCGAACTCGGGTAATGTAGTATCATCTGCGCAAGCCTTACGCAATTCCGCTCATGCCAAGGAGCATTCGTGTCACACAAAACAATCGAAGCAAAAAGTCTAGGTCTCAACGAAACCATGGTTTCTGCTGCAATTTTGGATGTCATTGACACTCTGATGCGCGCAGGATTTAAGGCTTATATTGTCGGCGGTGGCGTGCGTGACTTACTCCTAGGTTTACGCCCAAAAGATTTTGATGCCGTCACCAACGCAACGCCCGCGCAGATTCGCGACGTGTTTGGTAAACGTTCACGCATTATTGGTCGTCGCTTTGAACTCGCGCATGTCTATTCTGGTCGAGAAATGATCGAGGTGGCGACCTTCCGCGCGCCGCCACGCAAAGCATCGGCAACCGCTTCAGGCATGATTACCCGCGATAATAACTGGGGCACGATTCAACAAGATTACATCCGCCGAGATTTCACGGTCAACGCGATGTACTACCAACCGCGTGAAGGCGTGGTATTGGATTTTTGTCATGCTGCTGAAGACATCAAATATAAGAAATTGAAACTTCAAGGCAACCCAACAGTTCGTTTTGAAGAAGATCCTGTACGCATGTTACGCACCTTGCGTTTTGCGGCAAAATTAGATTTTGAAATTGATCCCGAGATTACCAAAATTCTGAAACCTGCGCTGACTCAACTATTGCTAGAAGTCTCACCGCATCGTATTTACGACGAAACGCAAAAAATGTTTACTGGCGGACATCTGGCACCGCTTTTGCCATTACTTGTTGAATACCATGTCTGGAATCGCCTATTCGTTGATGTATCATCAGATTTAACACCACTGATTAAAAAAGCTGCCGAAAACACCGACAACCGCATTGCGATTGGTAAGAGTATTAACCCTGCGTTCTTCTATGCCGTGTTGTTATGGGAGCCCTTCCTTGCCCGGGTCAAAGAATTGATGGCAACAGGTGCGCCGCACTCAATCGCATGGACGCAAGCAGGACTAGACGTCCTCCGTCGCCAAGCCAAACACACCGCAATTCCACGTTTTAGTGAAATGTTTATCCGTGAAGTATGGGAACTACAACCACGCCTTGAGCAGCCTAAACCACGTCAAATTCCTGCACTTGCAGCACACCCACGCTTCCGGGCTGGATTCGACTTTTTGCTCATGCGCGAACAAACAGGTGACAAGACTGTCGGCACGATGGGTCAATGGTGGCATAACTACCAAACCCTGAGTAATGATGAACGTGAGCGTGCAATCGCTGATCTCAATCGCTTGCAACAACGCTTACAACGGCAACGTAAAGCCAATGATCAAGTTGTTGAGCCTATCGCACCACTGACTCCAACAGTGAATCATGCTGCTTCTGAAACTGAAGCCGCAGCGCCACTAGACCTCGCAACGACCAAAGCTAAACGCACGCGCACACGTAAAACCAAAAACGCAATTAATGAACAGATGCTGGATGCACTAGAAGCACAAGTTCACAAGTCAGCGGTTTTTGATCAAACCGCAAGCCCACCCGAAAACCAAAATGCAACGACTGAAATTGAACCTATTCAGTTACTACCGTCTGATGATCCAGCAATGATTCACGCCAATCTACGCGCCAAACAACGTAGAACGCCAAATCGTACTGATCGAAGCGAAGGTGAAACAGATCGTCGCAGTATTGCGCCACGTCGTCGCCAACCACGCAGTAAGCCAATTCAAGTGCAACCCACTATTGCTGTGACCACGACTGTGCAAAATGAATCAGAGACTCTAGCCTAGTCATGTTGCGTGCATTTATTGGTTTAGGCAGTAACTTATCCAATGAATCTGGCGATTCACGTCAGATTCTTCGTGATGCCATTTCTGCAATGAGCCACCTTGCTATTGGACCAGTGAGGGTATCTAGCCTGTATGCAAGCAGCCCGATGGGTCCACAAGACCAACCTGATTATGTCAATGCAGCCGCATTCTTTTGTACAGATTTACAGCCACATCAACTACTTAATCAACTTCAACAACTTGAATTTGATTCTGGGCGCGTACGCTTACGTCACTGGGGTGAACGTACACTCGATTTAGACATCCTCATCATGGATCACAGCACGTCCAACAATACTCAAGATGAAAACTCACCATCTCCGTCAGACCTACAATCTGACATGATAAAAATTCATGATGAACGGCTGATATTGCCGCATATTGGCATTCTTGATCGGGCTTTTGTTGTCCAACCTCTGCTAGAATTAGACGCCGATTTGGTCATCAATGGAACATCTTTAGCTGATTGCACAGCCGCATCCACCACCAGTGGAATTCGCATCATCGCTGATTTAGGTTGGGAAAATTAAACCCGCTACATCTTGATGATTGATACATGTAGTTTAGCCAGAGTGCAGTACATACTGCGTTGTAGATGGACAGTTTTTAGGAGAGCTTACGATGATTCGCCTGAGTCACTTAAACCAGTACAAAGCAGACGGTAAACCATTTTCATGCCTCACTTGCTACGACGCAAGTTTCGCTAAAGCAATGGAAATCGCAGAAATCGATTCAATTCTGATTGGCGACTCACTCGGCATGGTCATTCAAGGTCACGACTCAACCTTGCCTGTCACGGTTGAAGATATTGCTTATCATACACGTGCTGTGGCGCGCGCAAACAGACATGCGTTTATTATGGCAGATTTGCCATTTATGTCTTACGCGACCATTCCTGATGCGATCAGTGCTGCCACAAAAATCATGCAGGCTGGTGCTCATGCCGTAAAACTTGAAGGTGGCGCTTGGCTTGCTGAAACAGTTCGCATTTTGAAACAAAATGGCATTCCCTGCTGTGTTCATCTAGGGCTCACACCTCAATCTGTCAATGTTTTCGGTGGATACAAGCTGCAAGGCAAAAATCGCAATGCAGCTGATCAACTCCTCAGTGATTGCCAAGCCGTTGTTGATGCAGGTGCAGCGCTATTATTGCTTGAAGTAGTTCCTGCTCAATTAGCAAAAGAAGTTCAATCACGCTTTCATATTCCCGTGATCGGAATTGGTGCAGGCGTAGATTGTGATGGGCAAGTTCTCGTCATGCATGACATGCTCGGCTTAAACTTTGAGAAGCCCGCACGGTTTGTGCATGACTTTTTACAAGGCAAAGGGAATATTGTTGAAGCCTTCCATGATTTTCATCAATCTGTACAACAACGTCGTTACCCAGAGCCAAAACATGCTTTTCATGTAGATCTAGCACGCTAAAGCACGGCTAAGCCACTCAATACGACACAAACCTGAAAAAAGAAAATCTTATTCACATCAAAATCTGTACGAGAGCCATTGCATGAGAACAGAAGTCACCATTCAAGGTCTACATGCCGCACTGACATCCGTGCGTGCAAGCCGTAAAAGTATCGGTTTTGTCGCCACAATGGGTAATTTGCATGACGGTCACTTGAAGCTTGTACAAGAAGCTCATCAACTGTGTGATGTGGTTGTCGTGAGTATTTTTGTCAACCCTACGCAATTCGGGGCAGGCGAAGATTTTTCAAACTATCCACGCACATTTGAAGCCGATAGCAACCTACTTGCTGAAGCAAAATGCGACATTCTGTTTGCACCTAGTATCGAAGAAATTTACGGGATTACACCACAGAAAACAACTGTTCAAGTTGATGCATTAGCCAATGATTTGTGCGGAAAATCTCGCGTTGGACACTTTACAGGTGTCGCAACCGTGGTAACCAAACTGTTTAATATTGTGCAACCAAATGTCGCTTTGTTTGGTGAAAAAGACTACCAACAACTAGCAATCATTCGCCATGTTGCCCGAGACCTCTGCTTTGACATCGATGTCGTTGGTGTTCCAACCGTTCGTGCCGAAGATGGTCTCGCATTGAGTTCGCGTAACGGCTACTTATCCGAAGAGGAGCGTACCCTCGCCCCAGCCATTTATGCAACCATGCGCAGTATTCAACAACACATACTGACCGCCGCTGAGCTTGGAAAAATTGACTTTATCGCTCTTGCGAAGGAAGGGCGTAAAACGCTGGAATCACAAAAATTTGTCGTAGATTATGTCGAAATCCGCAACCTCGACTTAAGTCCAGCCGACAAAACGAGTACAAAGTGGGTCATTTTAGTCGCGGCTAAAATGGGAAAAACACGACTAATTGATAACCTCACTGTTACACGCACTTCCGAAGACTAAAAACCCACTCAATCATTAGAATAAATGCGCGCCCACACATTTATGGGCGTTTTTATGTCTCAAAGATTTTCACATTTAAGAAAATTCTCTCGAACCACACAAAACAGTTCTATTTACGATTACCCCGCATTAAAAACAAAATAACCTATATTTTTTAATCAAGAACAGATGTAAAGTTGACACTGAAAATCATAACAACCCATTGTGAAAACGACACTGTGAAAAAACTACTCATTGTTTCCGGTCGTTCAGGCGCAGGCAAAAGCTCCACACTGCACATGCTTGAAGACCTTGGCTACTACTGCATAGACAATCTTCCACTGGCTTTGCTTCCAGAGATCGTCGCCAAACTCGATGCCCAAAACAACATCGAAATGCTGGCTCTGGGGGTCGATGTCCGTACACCTCGATCAGACTTGATGCAATTTGAAGATATTCTGGAACAACTTCGCAAGCATGGTGAAATTGAAGTCATATTTTTGAATGCCCGCGATGACGTACTCTTAGCACGCTATGGTGCAACCAGACGCCGTCATCCGCTCTCTGATCGCTACAATACGATCAATGAAGCGCTTCAGGCTGAAGAGTCACTATTATCAGGAATCGCTCGGCACGCCACACTGACACTCGACACCAGCACGTTAAATGTACACGAACTACAACACACGCTCTCTGTCAAAACTGGACAGAGTGAGCGCATGGTATTGATTTTACAATCCTTTGGCTATAAACGCGGTGTTCCTCTCGACGCAGATTTTATGTTCGATGTTCGACATCTCCCGAACCCGCACTGGCAACCTGATTTACGCGCTCTCACAGGAATGGACACCGAAGTACAAGAGTTTCTAAATAGCAACGCTGATGTCAACGAAATGTACAATGACATCCTCACTTTTCTGCTAAAATGGTTACCTATATTCGCCGCAAGCCATCGTCACTACCTCACCGTAGCGATCGGTTGTACTGGTGGTCAGCATCGTTCTGTTTATCTTGTAAATCGACTTGCTGATGCACTTAAAGCACAGTGGCCCACTCAAACCTTACATCGCGAATTAAAATATTGGTCATGACAGCATCTGGATCAGAAACAGCGCCAATCGACACTACACTTGATGTGGTCAATAAGCTCGGCTTGCATGCGCGCGCATGCGGTAAACTGATTGAAGTAACCTCGCGCCATCGTTGTGATATCAAGATTGGTCATGGTGACTCGCTTGTTGATGCAAAAAACATCATGGCACTTCTTATGCTTGGTGCAGGCAAAGGCACAACATTACGTCTTGTTGTCCAAGGCTCAGACCAAGATAAAGCGCATGCTGCAATACGTGACTTATTTGTCGCACGATTTTACGAAGCTGAATAAACCAAGTTTTGTGAATACATCGAAAATTAGACCTGTGTTTTGAAATCCATACAGACGCTATAGCAACCAATCTTCTAAAGAACAGACTCAAAGTACATTATGCGTAAAAGACCCTATACTGCTGACATTCCTGACTTTGAAGATCTCGAAGATCGTCCAAGTAAGACTGAACAAAAAAAGGCTATGGCTCGTCTACAATTGCTCGGCGAAAAACTTGCAGCACTACCGCCTGCAAAGATTGAAGCACTCCCCGTCAATGACGTACTCATTTTCAACTTACTTGAAATGGCTCGTATTCCCAGCTTTGAAGCACGTCGCCGCCAATCACAATTGCTTGCCAAGCTCCTCAAACGTGAAAATGAGAGCGAAATTCTCGCTGCGTTAAACCATAAGCAACCCGCTAGAAAACAAGCGCAACTGACACGTTGGGTCGATCGACTTCTCGCTCAAGGTGATGGCTCGCTCAATGACTTCGTCCGCCAGTTCCCAGCGGCAGAGCGCCACACACTACGTCAGCATGTGATGCGAGTGCAGAAAGCACGTATAGATAATATTTCCGAACAAGAAATTAAAGACATGCTTCAAACCTTAGAAAATTATGTCAACCAAGTAGCGTTATTATCTGATTGAAGAATCACGTTCGCTAAAGTATCCATTGTGACTATCTATACAGTATATGCCATACGTTTAATTACAATGGATAGCACGCACAAACAGCCATCTCCCCAGAAAACGCCAACCAGTAGCCATTTTTAGTACAACATGACAAATATGGTCACCAAATTCAATATACAATTTTCTAAATTCAATACGAAAAAATCAACAAATTATTAATTATTAATCAATTTTAATTTAAAGCTAGATATTGGCACGCGCTTTGCGTTAGGATTAACAGGATCAGTGAGAACTGATTATCTATTTTCCTAGGAGAGTTAAAAAATGAATACAGTACAAAAAGGTTTCACCTTGATCGAACTTATGATCGTTATCGCGATCATCGGTATCTTGGCTGCAATTGCGATTCCTGCATACCAAGACTACATCGCTCGCTCACAAGCTTCTGAAGGTGTATCACTTGCAGACGGC
>JASLHI010000023.1 GCA_030149815.1 Aquirhabdus sp.
GAGAATGATGCGCCAGCGCTCATTATAGCCTGTGGACTTGCACTCAGGAGTTTTGATTAAAATGGCACAAATAAACTTACTTCCTTGGCGTGAAGCGCAGCGAGAAGAGCGAAAAAAAGAATTTATAACGATTAATATTGCGGTCTTTTTGTTGGCAGCTGTTTTAGCAGGTTTAACGTGGATGGTTTTTGATCATGTGCTGAGTGGTCAGCAACAGGCTAATCAGCAAATTATTGCTGAGAATGCGAGATTGGATTCGCAGTTGAAAAGTTTGGATGGTTTACAGGCGAGACGAGATGAAATTATTTCTCGTATGAAGGTTATTCAAGATTTGCAAGGGCAACGTCCAGTTGTTGTGAGAATTTTTGATGAACTTCCTCGGTTGGTTCCGTCAAATGTTTATTTGACTAAATTTGCACGTTCGGGCGATAAGTTTACTATTAATGGTCGTGCACAAAGTCCTAATGATGTTTCCGAGTTTTTGCGAAATTTGGAGGCTTCGCCATGGTTTCGTAATGCGTTCATGAATTCATTTCAGGGAGCTCCAGCAATTGCTGCTGGTTCTGGGGGGGTTGCTCCTCGACCAGAAGATAGTTATGGAGATTTTGTAATTTCTGTTGATTTGGAAGTTCCTGAAACAGAGGATTCGCAAGCTAAAAAAGGACAGCCTTCCTCAGGGAAAACTAAAACAGGAGGAACGTCATGAGTAAAGAAAATATAGCCTCTAAAGGCAAAGTAAAGTTTTCATTAGAGGATTTTAATAATAGCTTTAAGTCTCTTGACCCCCAGAATATGGGGAATTGGCCTCTTCCAGTTAAGGTGACGGTTTATGTCTTTGTTTTTGCGCTAGTATTGATTTTGGCTTATTTTGCGCTAATTGCTCCTGTTCGTGATGAAATTGCTTCGGCTGAAGCGCAGGAGCATAGTTTGTTGAACGATTATCGTGATAAGGACTCTAAATTAAGGAATCTGCAGCAATATCAGAAACAAATTGAGCAAATGGAGTCAACTTTTGGACAATTATTGCAACAGCTGCCAAAAGTAACGGAAATCCCTGGTTTAGTTGAGGATATTAATTATACGGGTGTTGGCAGTGGGCTACAGTTTGATAAGATAGGTGTTAATAAGGAAGAGGCTAAAGACTTTTTTGTTGAGTTGCCGATCAAGATTGCAGGTCGTGGTGATTATCATTCCTTTGGTGCGTTTACAAGTGCATTGGCTGCATTACCTCGCATTGTTACTGTTGATGATTTTACAATTGAGCCAATTTCGAATGGTAAATCTAAATCTGAAGTTCCTGTGCTAGGTTTGACAATTAGTGCCAAAACTTATCGTTATAATGATAATGCAGATCAGAATAATAAGAGTAGCCAAAAGGGTACTGGTACGTCGAAAGGGAGTGCATCATGAGTTTGAAGCAATTTGTGCTAAGTAAGGCGCTTCACATTAACCAGAAATCTTATTCGGGGTACTTTAATGTTGTCTTTGCTTGTGTGTTGGGTACTTGCTTATTGACGGGTTGTAGTTCTCGTGTTGATGGTGCTGCAGCGGAGATGAAGAGAATACATGATGAGCCGAGCTTACCTATTCCTCCAGCACCTGTGTTTTTGCCAGTGCCAACTTTTACTTACGCAGCGCAAGGATTGCGTAGTCCATTTTTACCCTCAAGTTTGGCTGAGGAGTTGAAGGTTATGGCTGGTAAGCATGTGATGCCTGATTTAAGTAGACCTCCGCAGTTCCTAGAGCAGTTTCCAATTGAAAGTTTGCATATGCGTGGAACGTTGCATGATTTGAAAGGACCATTGTTTGCTCTTATTGAAGATCCTAATGGTGGTGTAATGCGAGTTCAGGTCGGGAATTATATTGGAAAGAATTATGGGAGAATTGTCGGCATTACCCCAACGCAAATTAATGTGGTTGAAGTGGTTCCTGATGGCAAGGATGGCTTTGTTGAGAGACCGCGCAGTCTGGTTATGGCTGATACAGGCGCATAATAAATTTTGAGGATAATAAAGATGAACAATAGCAATATGATGAATCGAATGCTATCGAACTGGTTGGATCTAGGGGTAAATCACATGGAAGTCAAGAAGTTTAATAAAGTGTCCCGCGGTATTGTTACTACGGGAGGATTGTTGCGTCAGTCTATTGCACCTAGAATTAGCAGCTTATCAGTACAAATAGCTTTTATTAGTGCGTGTTCAATCGTTATGCCAGCGTATGCAGCAGATCAGCTTATGTTGACAGGTGTCAGTAGTGTTCCGTTGGTAAATAATGAAACTGAATTACGATTGGTTTTTGATGGAACTCCTCCAAATCTACAAGCATATCAGCTCGATAAGCCAGCGCGTTTAGTTGTTGATTTGCCTCATGCAAAAAGTGGTTTGGCAAGTCGTTATCAAGATCTTGGATCTGGTAATGCACGTAGTTTAGCTGTTGTTGATAATACCGAAAGAACTAGATTAGTGATTAATCTTAATCAGGCTTCAGGTTATTCAACAAGGGTTGAAGGTAATACCTTGGTGTTGAAAATCGGTGGTTCTAATGTTAGTAGCTCGAGTAACTCAACACCAGTTCCAGTAAATACATCTATTGCAGGTAGTCATCAAGCTTCGAATACGATTTTGGGTGTTGATTTCCGTCGTGGTAGTTCTGGGGAGGGTAATGTTCTTGTGACATTAAATAATCCAAATTCCCCTGTGGATGTGCAACAACAAGGCAGTAAAATCATAGTCCGCTTCTTGGGAACTAAGTTGCCTGAGAGTTTGCGTCGTCGTTTAGATGTGAATGACTTTTCGACACCAGTGAAAACAATAGATGCATATAATGAAGGCAATAATGGCATTCTCGTTATTCAACCGCAGGGTGATTTTGATTATCTCTCATATCAGGCAGATAATAAATTAACTATCAGTGTGAAGCCCGTGGTTCTGTCCAGACCTACTCAAATGAATAAAATTCCAGAATACAAGGGGCAAAAGCTGTCGTTGAATTTTCAGGATATTGAAGTTCGTTCCGTACTTCAGTTAATTGCAGATTTTACTGGTTTAAATTTGGTTGCGAGTGATAGTGTTACTGGAAAAATTACGATCAGATTACAAAATGTTCCTTGGGATCAGGCTTTAGATATTATTATGAAATCTAAAGGCTTAGATAAGCGCCAGATCGGTAATGTGATTATGATTGCGCCAGCTGAAGAAATTGCGGCTCGTGAAAAGTTAGAAATCAAAAATAATCAGCAAGCTGAACAGTTGGCACCATTAAGTACACAATATATTCAATTGAGTTATGCGAAGGCTGCTGATGTATTGGCTTTAATTACTTCTGGTCGTAATGGTGGTAGTAATGCTAATGGTGGCACAAACAACATAAATCCTGATACGAATCAAGGCAGTCTTCTTTCACCTCGTGGGACGGTTTCTATTGACGTACGAACTAATACTCTAATTATACAAGATACTGCGGCTACGATCGATCAGGTGCGAGATCTGATTTCTCGTTTAGATGTACCTGTGAAACAAGTCATGATTGAGGCTCGGATAGTACAGGCAACGGATACGTTTAGTAAAGAGTTGGGTGTGCAGTGGGGTTTGTTGTCTCATGGTGTGGCAAGTAAGCCGAATCTTTTAGTAGGCGGTAGCGAAACAACTCTTTTTGATTTGCGTAATCCGAGTGTTAGTTCAACAGGCGTAACATATACAATTACTCGGCCAGATAACTTAAGTGTAGATTTGGCTGCAACAGGTACCGGTGCGAGTAGTCTTGCTCTAGGTATTATGAGTATGTCAGATATACAGTTGGATCTGACGTTGTCTGCTTTGCAAGGTGATGGTAAGGGTGAGGTGATTGCGACACCAAAAGTATTAACTTTAGATAAGCAAAAAGCTCGTGTTGCGTCAGGACAACAAATTCCTTATCAGCAAGCTACCTCCAGTGGCGCAACCTCTGTAGCGTTTGTAAATGCTGAGTTAAGTCTGGAGGTCACTCCAAGTGTTACTCCTGATGGCCGTGTACAAATGGATTTGCTGGTGAATGCAGATAGTCCTGGTGCTGCAGCGCCAAATGGTCAATTAACTATTAATACAAATCGGATTCAAACTAGTGTTCTTGTGAATGATGGGCAAACTTTGGTTCTGGGTGGAATTTTCCAAAACAATATCTCCAGTAGTACGACAAAAGTACCTTTCCTTGGTGATCTACCGTATTTAGGTCGTTTATTTAGACATAGTATTGACTCTAATACAAAGCAGGAGCTGTTGATCTTTGTTACGCCTCGAGTGCTGAATGATTCAACAAAGGAGAGAAAAGCTCCTCAAGTTGCTCAACAGTAATCGTATGCTTGTTGGTATTGATTATGGATGTCCTTATGCCTGATTTTGCATTGGGGACATCCGATGACTTGATTGAAAATAGGTTACTTGAAGGTAATGTGTTTTTAGTTGGTCCTATGGGGGCTGGCAAGACTACAGTCGGTCGTCACCTAGCAGATCTGCTGGGTCGATCTTTTATCGATAGTGATCATGAAATTGAGCGTCGGACTGGTGCGACCATTCCTTGGATTTTTGAGAAAGAAGGAGAGGCTGGATTTAGACTTCGTGAAGAGGCTGTACTTGCAGAACTGACGGCTATGAACAATATTGTTTTAGCAACAGGTGGTGGTGCGGTTACTCAAGAGCAAAATCGCACTTATTTACGAGATCGTGGAACAGTGATTTACTTGTATACGCCTGTAGCAATGCAGGTAGCAAGGACTTCACGAGACCGTAATCGACCGCTATTGCAAACGAGTGATCCAGAAGCTAGGTTGAAAGAGTTGTTAGCTATACGTGATCCTTTATATCGATCAGTTGCTCATCATGTTGTGATGACTTTGGATGGTTCTGCTCGAGAACTTGCACAAAAAATCATTCATATTATTCAAGCAAACCAGATAAAATAAACACCCACGTGGTGTTTTTTTATTTCTATTCCTAAAAATTATTTTATATGACGCAGCCAATGATTCAATCCAAAGCGGTATCTCTGTCTAATGAAGTGCGGACTTTAAATGTTGCTTTAAATGAGCGTAGTTATCCGATTTTTATAGGAAGTGAGCTTTCTTTAGTTGAGTATTTATTACCTCATGTGTCTAGTCGTCAGGTCATGATTGTGAGTAATGACCTTGTAGCACCTCTGTACTTGGAACGTTATGTTGAGGTTTTACGTGGTGCTGGTAAGACCGTTGCGTCATGTATTTTACCAGACGGCGAGTCTTATAAGACATTAGACAGTTTGAAGTTAATTTTTGATGCGCTGATGCAGCACCGTTTTAATCGGGATTGTACTGTTTTAGCCTTGGGTGGCGGGGTCGTTGGTGATATGGCAGGTTTTGCTGCAGCAAGTTTCCAGCGAGGTGTTGATTTTGTGCAAGTGCCTACAACCTTACTGTCTCAAGTGGATTCTAGTGTTGGAGGTAAGACGGGGGTTAATCATCCGTTAGGTAAAAATATGATCGGTGCTTTTAAGCAACCGAAATTGGTTTTGGCTGATATGTCGTTGCTATCTACTTTGCCAGATCGTGAATTATCAGCGGGTTTGGCTGAAGTGATTAAATATGCACTTATTGGTGATTTAGAGTTCTTAGGGTGGTTGGAATCCAATATTAATGGTTTGATGAATCGCGATCCTCAATTGCTCGCTGAAGCTGTATTTCGTTCTTGTCAGCACAAGGCTCGGATTGTTGCTGCTGATGAGCATGAGCAGGGCGACCGAGCGTTACTGAATCTAGGCCATACTTTTGGACATGCGATTGAGTCGTTTATGGGGTATGGTGAGTGGCTGCATGGTGAAGCTGTGGCAACTGGGATGCTGATGGCAGCAGATTTATCTGCAAGACTGGGCTGGATTCTGAATGAGGATGTGGCACGGATACGCCGATTATTGCTTGCTGCAAAATTGCCTGTAGTTGTTCCAGATATTGGGTCTGATGCGTTCTTGAGCTTGATGGGGCAGGATAAAAAAGTACTTGATGGTCAGCTAAGGCTTGTTTTGTTGAAGAAAATGGGGCAAGCAATCATTACGAAAGAATTTGATTTCCAGTTGTTGCTACAAACCTTGCAAAATAAAGAGCCTGGTTTGGAGGTCGTATGAGTTCCAGTTCATTGTCGTGGCGAGATCGTTTTTATCCGAAAATTTGGTTGATTGGCGGAATTTTTATATTGTTCGTCAGTGCAATTTTGTGGATATGGCTACAGTTAGCAGCTCGTGTAACAAAAGAAAACTCGTTTACTGATACAGATGCTGCTATCCCTAAGGTGACGATCATTGATCGTTTTCCTGCAAATTTAGGTAGCTTGACTGATATTGTTCCTGTTTTGGATCTAAGTAAAGTTGCTGATAAGCAAGAATCTACACATAGCCCAGAATTTCAAACAGCTGCGTTTATTGGCACTCATGAAAGTGAATGGACTTTACAAGTCATGAATGTTTCTCAAGAAAGTGTTGTGACTGACTTTCTTGCAAAGCGTAGTGATCGTGCTCGATTTCAGTATTTTCACTATCGTAAAGGTGAAAAGGATGAGAGCTATATTCTGACTTATGGTGCATTTACGACTGTTGAAACAGCTATGGGCGCGATGCGGACCATGGATTTTGGATTGCCTAGTAGTGTGCAGACATTTCCAGAACGTTTTTCGACTTATAAGCCGTTTGTTAGTGCTAATGATGATGCTGTTAATGACTCGGCAAATATGCAGCGTCAAGTCAAATTACGACCTGTTGCTATGCCACCGCCGCCTGACGCAATTGAAGATAAATTAGCGCAAATTTCCGCGCAATCTGTTTCAACTGCCGCACCTGCGGGAACATCATCAATGCCTGCGGGTGTAGATGGTTTTAGTGGTCAGCCTGATGCGCCACCCTCAGAGCCAGCTTCGAGTCAGACTACTGGAACGAAGGCTTCATCTCCAGCACCAATCCAAGATCCATTTAACTGACATAACGTGGTTCTTTTGATTGAGGATGTTGAGTGCTTGGAGTTTACGCGTAAAAGTTAATTATATTGATGAAGATTATAGCGCCAGTCATGGCGCTTTCTTTTTTTGTACTTTTTTAGTACAATTGTGTCTTGTAGAGTTTATTCAAATATCTGTTTTGATTGGCTATAAAAATATAGAAGTGCTATTCAAAATAAGATTAATGGCTCTGTCTGTTGAAAAAAATGCGGCTTTAGGTTTTTTTGTTGTATTGAATAAATCTTGGATTGCATTTGAGTACGGCGCAGTTTTTCTTTACACTATTACACCGTTTTGTCTGTCCTCATTTTAAGCATCGTGTTAGCTTGGGCTTAAAGTGGGTTACGCCTTGGCGTATTCTTTCATCGCGTTATGGTCTTTGTTCGCCCATTGCTTTGTTTTTATTATTGTTTTTATATAAGGGTACGCCATGCATATGTCGCCGCTCGCTCCACTTTCTTCGGAAGCCCATTCTTCATCTGATGCTGTTGCAGATGTTGCGATGAAGGGTCTTTATCAACCTGAAGATTTTCGGGATAACTGTGGTTTTGGTCTGATTTCTCACATGCAGGGTCAGGCGAGCCATCATTTATTGAAAACTGCGATTCATAGTTTGAGCTGCATGACGCATCGCGGTGGTATTGCAGCAGATGGTAAGACGGGCGACGGTTGTGGTTTGCTTTTGGCGATGCCTAAAGATTTCTTTAGAGCAGAAGCACAAAAATTAGGTGTAACGCTGCCTGAATTGTTTGCAGTGGGTACGATCTTCTTAAATACAGATGCAACGCTTGCGCAACATTCACGCGACATCTTAGATGCTGAAGTGGCTAAAGAAGGCTTAACTGTCGCAACTTGGCGCGCTGTACCGTTGAATGTTGAAATTCTGGGTGAGATTGCACTGCGTTCATTACCTGCAATTAGTCAGATTATTGTTTCTGCACCAGAAGGGATGGCAGAGGCTGAGTTTAATCGTAAACTGTTCTTGGCACGTCGTCGTGCTGAGAGTCAACTTACGCATGATCCATTATTTTATGTTACTACGCTTGCAAGTACGGTCATCAGCTATAAAGGCTTGATGATGCCAGAAGATATTGCATCGTTTTATTTAGATTTGGGCGACGAGCGCATCACGACTCATATCGTAGTATTCCACCAACGCTTTTCAACAAATACTGCGCCACGCTGGGCTTTGGCTCAACCTTTCCGTTATTTGGCCCATAATGGTGAAATCAATACGATTATGGGTAACCGTAACTGGTCAGTTGCGCGTACCCCGAAATTTGAAAACCCATTATTGCCAGGTTTGTTAGATATCAAACCGTTGATTAACCGTACAGGTTCTGACTCGTCTAGTCTCGATAATATGCTCGAGATTTTAGTTGGCGGTGGTATGGATTTATTCCGTGCGTTGCGCATGCTTGTGCCACCGGCTTGGCAGAACGTTGAGACGATGGATGCTGATTTACGTGCATTCTATGAGTTCAACTCAAAGCATATGGAAGCGTGGGATGGTCCAGCAGGTCTCGTGATTCAAGATGGTCGCCATGCGATTTGTATGCTTGATCGTAACGGTTTACGCCCAGCACGTTGGGTTATCACTAAAAATGGTTACATCACGCTTGCTTCTGAAATTGGCGTGTGGGATTACAAGCCTGAAGATGTAGTGTCTAAAGGTCGTGTTGGTCCAGGTCAGATCTTGGTTGCAGATACTGTAACTGGTGAGTTGCTTCAAACTGTCGATATTGATAACCGCTTGAAATCAACGCATCCCTACAAAAAATGGCTGCGCGAATATGCTTTACATGTCAAAACTGATGATGATTTAGAAGAAAGCCTACAAGAGTTTGGCTTAAAAGGCGATGCGCTAAAATCAGCCCAAAAAATGTTCTTGGTGAGCTTTGAAGAGCGTGATCAGATCATTCGTCCGTTGGCTGAAAGTGGTCAGGAAGCAGTCGGTTCGATGGGTGATGATACGCCGATGGCTGTTTTGTCACGCCAAGTCCGTCATGTCGCCGATTATTTCCGTCAGCAGTTTGCACAAGTCACGAATCCGCCAATTGATCCACTACGTGAATCGATTGTGATGTCATTAGAAACATCACTGGGTCGCGAGCAAAATGTTTTTGAGCAATCGCCAGAGCATGCTGATCGAATCATCATTTCGAGCCCTGTGTTGTCGGCAAGCAAGATGCATCAGCTACGTACTTTGTCGCGTGCTGAATACCAGATGCACACGCTTGATCTGAACTATCCTGAGAGCGAAGGTTTAGAAGCGGCCATTCGTCGCATTTGTAACGAGGCTGCTGAGGCAGTTCGCGGTGGCGCAACGCTGATTAATTTGTCCGATCGTAATATTCGTGAAGGTTTCTTGCCTGCGAACGCGATGATGGCAACTGGTGCAGTGCATCACTATTTGTCTGAAGAACGTTTGCGTTCAGATGCGAATATTATTGTTGAAACGGGTTTAGCACGTGATCCACATCACTTTGCGGTATTAATCGGTTTTGGCGCAAGCGCTGTATATCCATACCTTGCGTATGACGTGATTAATGAGCTGATTGCTAAAGGTGATTTACTGGGCGATCCGCTCTATGCACAAAACAATTTCCGTAAAGGGATTGATAAAGGCTTGCTGAAAATCCTGTCTAAAATGGGGATTTCAACTGTTGCATCTTATCGTGCAGGTCAATTGTTTGAAGCGATTGGTTTGTCTCGCGCAGTGGTCGATCTGTGCTTTAAAGGTGTATCGAGCCGTATTGAAGGCGCACGTTTCGTTGATCTTGAAAATGATCAAAAGAAATTGGCGGTCTTGGCGTGGCAAACACGTAAGCCAATTGAACAAGGTGGCTTACTCAAATTTGTCTTTAACAAAGAGTATCATGCTTTTAACCCAGATGTGATTAACACGCTGCACACTGCGGTGCGTTCAGGTAATTTTTCGGATTATCAGCAATATGCGGATTTGGTTAACAAACGTCCAACCGCAACGTTGCGTGATTTGTTGGGTCTAAACACTACCAACAGCATTTCTATTGATGATGTTGAGCCAATCGAAGCCATTTTGCCACGTTTTGACTCTGCTGGGATGTCGCTTGGTGCGTTGTCACCTGAAGCACACGAAGCGATTGCGATTGCCATGAACACCATTGGTGGTCGTTCGAACTCAGGTGAGGGCGGCGAAGATCCAGCGCGTTACGGTACAATTCGTAATTCGAAAATTAAGCAAGTGGCGTCAGGTCGCTTTGGTGTGACGCCTGCATACTTGTCTTCTGCAGAAGTGTTGCAGATTAAAGTTGCACAGGGTGCAAAACCGGGTGAAGGTGGTCAGTTACCAGGTGGTAAAGTGAATGCGTTGATTGCGCGTTTACGTTACTCAGTACCAGGCGTGACTTTGATTTCTCCACCGCCGCATCATGATATTTATTCGATCGAAGATTTGTCGCAATTAATTTTTGACTTGAAGCAGGTCAATCCAAAAGCATTGGTTTCGGTGAAATTGGTATCAGGACCAGGCGTGGGCATGATTGCAGCGGGTGTTGCGAAAGCTTATGCGGATTTGATCACAATTTCGGGTTATGACGGTGGTACAGCGGCATCACCATTGTCATCGATTCATTACGCAGGTTCGCCGTGGGAACTTGGTTTGTCTGAAGCACATCAAGCCTTACGTGTGAATGATTTGCGCGGTAAAGTACGCGTTCAAACTGACGGTGGTTTGAAAACTGGCCTAGACGTGGTTAAAGCAGCGATTCTTGGCGCGGAATCATTTGGTTTCGGTTCGACACCAATGATCGCGCTTGGCTGTAAATACTTGCGTATTTGCCATCTGAATAACTGTGCGACAGGTGTTGCGACCCAGCAAGATCATCTACGTAAAGAACATTTCATTGGCGAGCCAGAGATGTTGATCAACTTCTTCCATTTCATCGCGAAAGAAACTCGCGTATGGATGGCGGCACTTGGTGTGAAGAGTCTAAAAGATTTGATCGGTCGTACTGATTTGTTGACACGTTTAGAAGGTCAAACTGATAAGCAGCATCATTTGGATCTTACACCGATTTTGACGACGCATCCTTCTGCTGAAGGAAATGATCAGTACTGTACCTCTGCGCGTAATGAGCCATTTGATCGTGGTGAGTTGGCAGAGAAGATGGTTGCGGACATGTTGCCTGCGATTACTGCGAAAGCTGGTGGTACGTTTAGCTATGACATCATTAACTGCAACCGTTCAATCGGTGCGCGTTTATCTGGTGAAATTGCGAAGCAGCATGGTGACTTAGGCATGAGTAATCAGCCTGTCACATTGAAACTGCATGGTACTGCAGGTCAGTCTCTCGGTGTTTGGAATGCGGGTGGTTTGCATATTGATCTCGAAGGCGATGCTAACGATTACGTCGGTAAAGGTATGGCTGGCGGTCAAATTGCAATTTACCCACCGAAAGGTTCGCCATTTAAATCGCAAGATACCGCGATTATTGGTAATACCTGCTTGTATGGTGCTACTGGTGGTAAACTTTTCGCGGCTGGTACAGCGGGTGAACGTTTTGCGGTTCGTAACTCAGGCTGCCATGCAGTGATTGAAGGTGCTGGCGACCACTGCTGTGAATATATGACGGGTGGTTTGGTGACTGTACTTGGTCGTACTGGTTTGAACTTCGGTGCGGGTATGACCGGTGGTTTCGCTTATGTGCTCGATTTAGAAGGTGACTTCTTTGATCGTTGCAATCATGAGTTGATTGACTTGAACCGTATTAGCACAGAATCGACCGAAGAGCATCGTCAACATTTAGTTGAAGTGTTGGAAGAGTATGTTGCTGCGACAGGTAGCGCATGGGGTCAGAAATTGGTTGAAGAGTTTGATGAATACAGCCGTAAATTCTGGCTGGTCAAACCGAAAGCAGCTAGCCTTGCAAGTTTGTTGAAAACGACGAAGGCTGATCCACAGTAAATTGGTAAACATGCCGATACTGGGTAGTTATCTGTAAATTAGAGTGATTTAACTGGCTGTTGATCAAATTAGGTGAACAGTCAGTTCTTACGATTAGTGTATCGAATTTAATTCGCGCTATTGACGACTAAACGTTGAAATAGGTACGCACGATGACTCGTGCCGACCCATTGGGGATGACACATGGCTGAACGCCTAAGTAATGATTTTCAGTTTCT
>JASLHI010000062.1 GCA_030149815.1 Aquirhabdus sp.
CAGTGTGATTCGTCTTGCCCCGCCGATGATTCAGCGCTATCTCACACTCGTTGAAGAACTTCGCGCCGAAAAAAGCCGTGGATGGTATCCAGGTTCACCGTGGCTAGCACTCAAACAAATGCGTGACATTGATAAAGCCACTGCATTTGAAATGCATCCAGATGTCTTTACCCAACTTCATCATTACCTCTATGACAAGCGCTTAGGCTTGCATGAGCGTGACGCATATGAAGGTTTGTTTGGTGTGATTCCACCCAAAGAAAAACGTGGATTGGTCATGATTGACCCACCTTATGAAATCGAACGCAAAGACTTTCCTCAATTAGTCGAGCTTTTGGCAGATGCTTACCAAAAGTGGTCAACAGGCGTTTTTGCTGTCTGGTATCCGATTAAAGATCGCCCTATGATTGAGCGCTTCGAGAAAAAAATGATCAAGACTGGGATTCGCAAGCAATTGATTTGTGAACTCTGTGTATGGCCCGATGATACGCCTGCGGGATTAAATGGCTGTGGCCTACTAGTGATTAACCCGCCTTATCAATTTGCTGATCACGCTGATACACTCTTGCAGTGGCTATTTCCGCACCTCAAAATGAGTGAAAATGGCGGCCATGCTGCGGTCAGATGGCTAGTAGGTGAATAAGTGATTCTTATGATCGCTTACAATGCTGTTGTGATAAAAAATCATCATTGATGATTAAATGTGTACTTGAATTTTATATTTAGAAAATTTTAACGGAGTCACTCGTGCCGACACCTGATAAACACCATGGCCGTCAAGCGGAACAACCTGATTTATTGAATCCACTCGATAATCCTGATTTCGACGATGATGATCATGACGGGCTAACATTCGAAATTATCGAAGAAGAACACCTCGAAGGCAGTAGAGTCCGCAGCAAAGGCATTTACTTATTTCCGAACCTCATTACTACGATTGCATTACTCAGCGGTTTTTACTCAGTGATCGCAAGTACGAGTGGTCAGTTTGAAAGAGCAATTTTCGCTATCTTTCTTGCGGCTTTATTTGATGGACTGGATGGTCGCGTTGCGCGTGCATTGAATGCACAAAGTGCCTTTGGTGAACAATACGACTCACTATCCGACATGTTGTCGTTTGGTGTTGCACCCGCAATTTTGGTTTATAGCTGGGCACTACAACCGCTTGGTCGCGTTGGTCTAGCGTGTGCGTTTATTTATACGGCCTGTGCTGCATTTCGCTTGGCGCGCTTTAATGTACAAATTGCTGTGGTCGATAAACGCTACTTTATTGGGCTTGCCAGCCCACTTGCGGCAATCATTGTTGCAAGCGGAATTTGGGTCGGTATCGAGCAACCCACATGGATTGATCGCAGCTTTACAGCGTGGCAAATCGTTTATGCATTCCTTTCTGTAGCTGCTGGTTTTCTCATGATCAGTAACGTGCGTTACTTTAGCTTTAAAGAGCTAGATCGGAAACGCGTACCTTTTATCGTGATGCTGCCTGTAGTCTTGGTGCTCATTGCGATTGTTTACGACATTCCACTCGGCTTATTTGTAGTCGGATTAATTTATGCATCGTCAGGTATTGTTTCAACAATCATGGCACGCAAAAAGAAACCCGGAATGGAGAGTATCAAAGAGATCACTGGCGCATAGTCATTTCTACTGATGAATCACCAAAAACGCCGCAGCGCCATCAGCCTTGCGGCGTTTTTTATGCGGGTCATTTGTCGTACACTACGCAATTATGATTTAGACACAGCGGCTTTCACTTTGACACAGCTTAAATACCTTGGTCACTACCCGACATCGCTCCAAGCTCAAATCCAGCAAATGCTACTTGAGGATAAACTCGGTGATTATTTGCAAAGAAAATATCCTGAATCCCATGCGGTTCAAAATAATAAAGCACTGTATGACTATGCTGTTGCACTTAAACAAAGCTACCTGAAAAGTGCTGTACCCATCGACAAAGTGATTTATGACAATCACTTGACTGTCGATCATCATGCTTTGGGTTTAAATACAGCGATTAGTCGCATACAAGGTGGCAAGCTCAAAGCAAAGAAAGAAATTCGGATTGCTGCGTTATTTAAAAATACCCCAGCGGCATTTCTGAGAATGATCGTTGTGCATGAATTGGCGCATCTGAAAGAACGTGACCATAACAAAGCGTTTTATCAGCTCTGCGAATATATGGAACCGAACTATCATCAGCTTGAATTTGATTTAAGAGTTTATCTGACTTATCAGCAGGCCTTAAAAGCAAAAACCGCTTAACAGAATTAGCGGTTTTTATTGGAATCAAGACACAAAAAAGATCAGCGCCAATAATCATCTGGCGGAGGTGGTAATGCTGCCAGTGCAGAACGCATACTATCCGACCACTGCTGTCTGATCATCGAAAAATACGGATCAGTGTCGTACAAACGACGACCTTCCGGGAAATCAAAGCTATCGACCTTGTACACCAATAAATCAAGCGGTGTGCCGACAGACAGATTCGAGCGAATAGTCGAGTCAAAAGAAATGAGTGCACAACGCAACGCTTTATCCAAAGGCGAGTCATAACTCAATGCACGATCTAAAATCGGCTTGCCATACTTACTCTCACCAATCTGAAAATATGGCGTATCGACGGTCGCAGCAATAAAATTACCTTGCGGATAAATATTATAGAGCTCTGGTGGCTGACCTTTAATCTGACCACCAACGAGGAACGAACTGGAAAATTCCATCTCATCAGAACCCGCAAGCACGGATGCTGAACTTTTCATCACGTCTGTCAACGTTTGTCCAATCAACGTCGCCGCATCAAAAATGGTCGGGACGTTGTTCAAATGTTTACCAGTATCCGCCTGAATACTATGAAATAATCGAGTAATTACGGCTTGCGATGTCGCAAGATTACCTGAACTCTGAATGACTAATAAACGCTCGCCCGGTATACCAATACGATGCAATTTACGAAAAGTCGCAATATGGTCTATCCCTGCATTGGTGCGAGAATCACTGACAAAAATTAAGCCTTCCTTCAGTCGCATAGCAACGCAATAGGTCATTTCATTTCTCACAGAAGCTCTGACAAATCAAAGCACAAAATAATTAAATACATTTACTTCAACGCAAAACGCATATTTCGGCACACTTCGACTCAGCTCAGTGAACTGCATAGCTCGTTGAACGGAGTCGAAACGCGCGGTAAAATCAGACACGCATAAATATCAAGCGACAACAACTTTAATCAAAGAAGCTGAGATAGATATATTTTAGTACATTATTTAAAGCTCAAGGAAAATTAAAACTCAGCTCTCACTCATGACCGACACCTGAACCAACGCCGATAGAGACTCCTCTCCTCCACCTTGTCTGACGCCGCGGACAGGTGCAGCATCCAAATAATCTCGCCCAATTGCCGTCTGGATATGTCGACTGGGTGTAAACAACTGATTACTGACATCAAAACAATGCCAATATCCATCAAGCAACACTTCAGCCCACGCGTGGCTCGCCATATGGCTCGACACTGGACTATATAAATATCCGGAAACATAACGCGCCACAATATCATGCTCGCGTGCGCAGGCGAGAAAAACATGCGTATGATCCTGACAAACACCTGAACCGAGTTGAAAAGCCTCAATTGCCGTTGTCGCAACATGCGTCGAACCCGGTGTATAGGGCATCTTTTCAGCCAGCGCCTGAGCAAATTCAATCAGGTCAGAATGACTTTTTGACTTTAAATATTGCCCTGAAAAATCACGCATCGCGTCATCACAATGAGTCATTCGAGTGGAATGAAGAAATAACTCTGGTGGATGACGGTCATCCCGAATCTTATCTACTTGATCATCAAGCTCAATCTCACCTTGCGCAAGTAAAAATAGCTCACGATGAGGCTGATCAAGATAAAGCGTAGTCCAGACATTACCAAAACCATCAGATTGAGTGATTGTTTTACCCGGAACAGATAACTGCCAACTGAGCACTTTTTGATTGGTTAATGTCTGTGGGCTCATCTTTAAATACTGAACACTACGCTTCACCATTTGCTCATAGCGATAAATGGTTTGGTGGTTCACGCGTAACTTCATACACCCTTCCTAAACAACTCTTGGATACGGTCGCTGAGGTCATAAAACGCAATCCGATCATAACGCTGATTGAGTAACACGATTGGCTCTTTCAGACGTTGCCAACCAATTGGAAGTAAATCTAAAACTTCACTAAACGCCCGAATATCTCGCGCAGGGTCTTTGATCATGCGCAGACTAATATCGATGCGCTCCAAAGACTCACCCATATTTAAGAATAATTGCACCATCGGGCTTTCATGTTTTAGCGATGCTCGACAACTGGTCAGCATATCGGTCATATCTGTAAATGCAGGTTGCTTATGCGCACATAACGCATGAAATGCTTCAAAAGACGCTGCTGACAATACGCCACGCACAGATTGAATATTTTGCTTTACTGCATCCAGATTAGCAGGCAAAGACCCTGCTTGGTTTGGGTCATGAATCAGTGCATTCAGCGTTTCAGCATTCCACGCAGGAAGGCTAAAAGCATGAGCAAAGGTCTGAGCCTCAATGTCATCAGTAAATGGTAAAAGATGACATAACCCATCAACACGAACCAAATAGCGTCCTAACCAATATAAATTAGCCGCCGTAGATAGAGGTAAAATCATGTATTTTCTCCTCTCAATGTTTTCATTGCAGTGGCATTGCTTTCAGTAGATAAGCTATTTTCAACAACCTCACTTGAGCTTAAATCAACCACCCAAGTATCTTTAATACCGCCACCTTGTGATGAATTGACGACAAGCGATCCTTCATTTAGTGCAACACGCGTGAGCCCCCCTGATGCCGTCCGAACTTGCGTCGGACTGCTTAAAACAAACGGACGTAGATCAATATGACGTGGAGCAATCTCATGATTGACGAACGTCGGACATACCGAAAGTGCCAACGTCGGTTGGGCAATATAGGCTTCTGGCTCTGCGATTAATTTACGACGGAATTGTTCAAGTTCGGCTTGGTTCGCTTGCGGACCGATCAACATCCCATAGCCGCCTGAGCCTTGCGCTTCTTTGACGACCAATTCAGGCAAATGCGCTAAGACATATTTCAAATCATCCGACTTACGGCATTGCCATGTCGGGACATTATGCAAAATCGGCTTTTCACCCAAATAAAAATCAATCATATCAGGTACAAAAGGATAGATGGATTTATCATCGGCAACACCAGTTCCTGGTGCATTTGCCAAAATCACATTGCCCGCACGATACGCCGACATCAGACCCGGCACACCCAACACGCTATCAGGTCGGAACTCCAATGAATCCAAGAATGGATCATCCAAACGACGATAAATCACATCCACACGTTGCCGACCTGCGACAGTATTTAAAAATACCTCGGCACCATCAACAAACATATCCTGTCCACTGACAAGTGGCACACCCATTCCTCGTGCTAAAAATGCATGCTCATAATATGCACTATTAAAGCGCCCCGGCGTTAAAACCACGATCAATGGATTTTCAACTTCCGTTGACTCAATCAAAGTTTGCTTCAGTAATGCAGGATATTCTTCCACACCTAGAATATTGTTTTTAGCAAATAGCGAAGGCATGAGCTGTTGACTAATCGCGCGGCCTTCCAGCATGTATGACACCCCAGACGGTGTTCTCAGATTATCCTCAAGGACGTAATACATGCCATCATCATGGCGAATCAAATCAATGCCACTGATATGAGCATAAATTTGACCCGGCAAATCAACATTCAACATCGATGGCTGAAAGCATGGATTAGCAAAGATTTGTGCCGCAGGAATAATTCCTGCTCGGATAATATCTTGTTTGTGATAAATATCATGCAAGAAGGCATTCAGTGCACGAATACGCTGTGCACAGCCCGCCTCAATAATACGCCACTCATTCAGCGCGATAATTCGAGGAATAATATCAAAAGGAATAACACGCTCAGTATTAGACGCATCACTATAAACAGTAAAGGTAATTCCCTTACGATAAAAACTTTCTGTCGCAGCCTCATTCAGCGCCATAACACTTTCTGGACTTTGCGACTCAAGCCAACGCACTACATCCTGATACGTCGGTCGAACCGAACCATCAGCAAATCGCATTTCATTGAAAAATGCTGGCGCCACATTCATAAAATCCATTAAGTCTTTTTCAGATTGAATCAATGTATTGACGTCTAGTGCATTTGCCACACTCAATAACGGAGAACCCATCATGATCACACCTCGTCAGAACTCGCAACTTCATCTATATCAGATTGATGCACTCTCTAAACTATGCAAAGTCAGTACCAGTCTCACCAGTTATAACGCATAAAGTTCAAAAAATTACTCTTCGTAAAGAGCATACAAAAATTAATAGGACTAAAAACAAACATAAAATATTTTTAAAAAATAAAAAATATTATTATTTTCATATAAATAAAAACACATTATTAGAAATTCCTCCATTTATACAATGTTGGAAGATCATATTTTATAGCTTCATTTTTCTGCACTAAAGTAGAGCATAACACTCATCGTTACCAACATCATCAGTGCAACACACGATCCAACCACAGCCAAACAAAGTTTCACATAAAGCCATATTTAAGCCTACAATTTAAATATGGCTCAATCTCTTACTCAGCTCAACAGCACTCAATCTGGTAAATAAATCACACCTTCAAATACCGTTGCTGTTGGGCCTGTCATCCAAACCACGTCATTTGGTCGCCATGCGATTGACAGATCACCACCTTGTAAATGAACAAGTACCTCAGGATCTAATAATCCACGACGAATACCACTCACCACAGCAGCGCAAGCACCAGTACCACAAGCCAATGTTTCGCCTGTGCCACGCTCAAATACACGCAGACAGACTTCATTGCGACTCATGATCTGCATAAAGCCGACATTCACTCGTGCAGGAAACAATGAATGACTTTCTAATGCAGGTCCAATGCTCTCTACTGGTGCACTCAAAATATCGTCCACCACAATTACCGCATGGGGATTGCCCATATTGACGACATCTAGTTCAACGGATTTCGAACCCACATCCACAAAATATGTCGATGCTTCTACATCTGCAAGAAATGGAATCTCGGTTGGGTGCACTTTTGGTGCACCCATGTTGACCCGTACCCAACCGTGACTGTTGATCTCAGGTTCAACAACACCACTTTTTGTAGCAACCCGAATTAATGATTTACGTGTTAAGCCACGCTCGTGGACAAAACGTGCAAAACAGCGCACACCATTACCGCACTGCTCCACTTCGGAGCCATCAGCATTAAAAATACGATATTTAAAATCGACATCAGGTTGCTCTGGCGGCTCAACCAATAACAATTGATCGAATCCAACGCCAAAATTACGATTTGCTAAACCTTTGATGAGTTCTGGCCCAAGTGAAACCTGCTGGCTCACCAGATCAATCACCATAAAATCGTTACCCAAACCGTGCATTTTGCTAAATTCAACACGCATCATGGATTCCTCTTTGTTCAATATGAATGACTATTAAGGCACTAAAGACTCAAGCGCCCATAGTTCGTTGACCGCTTCACGTTGACGCACAACATGCGCCTGATCACCATCCACCAAAATTTCAGCAGCACGACCACGCGTATTGTAATTACTCGACATCACAAAACCGTATGCACCAGCACCCATCACTGCGAGGACGTCGCCAGTTTCCAGTGCAAGCTCGCGCCCTTTACCCAAGAAATCGCCCGTTTCACAAATTGAACCGACCAAATCCCACACTTGGACATTGGCGTGCTGTGGTGCCGCAACAGGCTGAATATCCATCCACGCACCGTACAATGACGGGCGGATCATATCGTTCATTGCGGCATCGATTAATGCAAAATTACGATGTGCCGTCGGCTTCAACATATCCACTGTTGTCAACAGTACGCCCGCATTTGCACTGATCGCACGACCTGGCTCCATATACACTTTCAGACCGAGCTTCTCTAAAGCTGGACGCAATGCAGCAGCATATTCAGTAGGTGTCGGCGGAGTCTCATCACGATAGGTCACACCCAAACCACCACCAATATCAATATGCTTGAGCTGAATCCCTTGCGCTTGCAAGTTTTGGATCATCTCAATCACTTTATCCAGTGCATCGATAAACGGCTGAGTGGTCGTCAGTTGAGAGCCAATATGACAATCAATCCCAACGACTTCAATACCCGCCAAACTTGCAGCCAGCGCATACACGTCATATACCGTATCACTTGGGATCCCGAATTTATTTTCTTTTAAACCCGTTGAAATGTACGGATGTGTCTGTGCATCCACATCTGGATTGACGCGCAATGATACGGGTGCACGCTTGCCTAAACGCTGCGCCACACGATCAATGCGGCTCAATTCTGCGGCTGACTCAACGTTAAAGCACGCAATACCCACTTGTAATGCCCGTTCGATTTCAGCTTCAGTTTTGCCCAATCCTGAAAAAACTACTTTTTCAGGCGCACCGCCAGCCGCCAGTACGCGCTCCAGCTCACCACCACTCACGATGTCAAATCCAGAACCTAACTTGGCAAGGATATTCAACACGCCAATATTAGAATTCGACTTCACCGCAAAACACACTTGATGATCGATAAACGCAAATGCCTGATCAAAAGCCAAATAATTCGCCGTCAATGCCGCACGAGAATAGACATACAATGGCGTCAAAAACTGTGCCGCCAATTGCGCCAAGGGTAATTTTTCCGCGTGTAAAGCACCTTCTACTCTGGTAAAACTCATGATGCACTACCACCCGTCACAGTTTGTGTCGCTGCAGGTTCAGAAGCAGATGTTGTCTCCGCTGGCGCAGAAGCTGCTGGATTTGTAGCCGTAGTTTTGCTTGTAGTCGAGCCAAAAATAAAATGGCTTTTTGCATTCTTACGCTCGGCATAACTTTCTGGTGAGCCATTTTTTGCAGGCAAAAATAATTCACCTTTCTGACCACAACCTGCCAGAGTGAACGATGCACAGACAACCAGTAAGGTTGCCGTCAGCGCACTGGCAAAACGACGAAGAAACATCGGGGGCAACATAAATCAATCCTAAAAACTAAAAATTAGATGTGGCGCATAATATGAAGCATAGTATATCCCACTCATCACATTATCGCTGGCAAGTTGTTGGGAATAGTTTTACGACTACGTTAAATCTCTCGTTCTTGCTCTGCATGACTTGATGGAGATCTTTGCTCAAAACATTCAATTGATACACTGAATTAAAAATAGCGATCGACTTTATAGAGCTAAATCCTGAGAAAATAGGTAGTATTGACCATCAATGCAATATTAAAAATATCCATTCTTTGTTGAGATTGAAGGAAAGTACAATGAGCGATTTAAAAGGCAAAACCGTCGCGGTCACTGGCGCAAGTGGCATGATCGGAGTTTACTTATGCCGCAGTCTATTGCGCGCAGGCGCACATGTCGTCGGTGTGGTGCGTAATCCTGCAAAAGCAGCTTTCCTTGCTGACGAAGGTGTTGAATTTCGTAAAGCGGATTTGGCAGATACTGCTGCGCTAACAGCGGCATTTCAGGGCTGTGATGCGGTCATTGCGAATGCTGCGATGTATGTCGCAACCAAAAGTATGTCAGCTTGGGAAGATCATGAAAAAGCCAATTTAGATGGCACGCACAATGTCTATCAAGCGGCACATGATGCAGGTGTGAAGCGGATTATTCAGATCAGTACGTTTGGGATCTATCGCTGGTCGATTCTTCATCCGATGACTGAGCAACAAAAGCAGTTAAATGGCATTAAACGTCAAGGCGGCCCATATCGCGCGACGAAGCAAGTCAGTGAGGTGTTGGGCTGGGAGTTGGCGAATATTCTGGGGCTAGATATGACTGCCTTACGTCCAAGTTTGGTTTATGGTGCACGTGATTACAACACGTTGAAGCCGATGTATCGCTTGCTGAAATTGCCTATTTTGCCTCTGCCGAGTATTTCACTGCCGTTTGTATATGCAGGTGATGTTGCGGATGCGGCTGTTGGCGCGCTGAAAAATGATGCAAGTATCGGTCAGTCTTATAATGTCTGCGGTGAAGGTCATCAGGTTTCTGACTTCATTAAGGCACTGATCAAAGCAAAAGGTTATGGACCGAAAGTCTATGCTGCGCCTCTGCTGGTTGGGATTCGCGTGGATAATAGTAAGGCGGAACGTGAGATCGGATTTAGAAATCGTCCAATTGATGTGGCTTTGAGTGAGATTGTGGCGGAAGAAGCTTAATAAAATATTGGCAGACTTCACTGGCTTATTCATTTCTGCTCGTCCGAGCTGCCAATAAGTCAGTGGATACGCTGGTGAGATATAAATACAAGTAAAAAAACTATTTACCATCCACGATTTGGATATATTTAATATGAAGTTTTTAAAATGGTTAGCAATAATTGTTCTCGTGATCGTTTCTTTGACACTTATGCTTTTTGGCTATGTTAAATATCAAGAATCTTCTTACGAAAAAACTGCTGTACCTTATGTTAAAGAAGCTATACCTGCCATCGCCTCATGGAATGCTCAAAAAGTACGTAGCATCATGCAGCCACAAGTTAATCAAACAGTATCAGATGCCGATTTATCAAAATTACTTGGTTGGCTCAGTAAACTAGGTGCTTTGAAAGGAATAGATGAACCAAAATTTGACAATGTTTTTAGTGGTGCAGATACCAATTATGGGTCCTATAAAATCATCACATATGATGTAATCGCACACTTTGAGAATGGTGATGCAAGAATTGTGTTACGAATTATGGATAAAGACGGAGTTCTAAAAGTTTTTGCTTTTAATCTCAACTCAAAAGCTCTTATTGATGAGCCGCGTGTCGCGCAACCAAAAAGTTAAGTCTATTGTTATTTTATACGCAATCAAAAAGGCCACTCAACCGAGCGGCTTTTTTCTAACTCAATGCGCTATTACGTTTACTTCGCTAAAATCTTCAAAGTTGAATCAGCGTAATCGGTAACCTATCCTTCGGAATAGGTAGACTGGTAAAGTCTTGCTGCATGACATACCCCACAGGAACTTCCCAGCGGTATTTCAATAAAAGCTGATGCAAAATCACTTTAATTTCTAACTGTCCAAAATGCAGGCCAATACACTTATGCACGCCTCCACCAAAAGGTACCCATTGAAAAGCATGGTTCTTATCTTCGTGACGCCCATCTGAAAATCGCTCTGGATCAAACTGTGTTGGCCTTGACCAATACTCCGACTGGTAATGCGTAAACCACGGACTCACTGAAACAATACTGCCTTTTTTAATGAAATAACCTTTGTATTCACAATCATCGACGGCTTGTCTAGGCATGATGGGCACTGGAGGACAAAGCCTCAGAGTTTCCTTCATCACCAGTGTCATACTTGATAAGCGATCCAGATCATCAAAACTCAAACGCTCACTGCCGATTTGCCGACTTTCTTCGCGTAACCGCTCCTGCCACTCTGGATTTTTCGCCAATTGATACATCATATTGGTCAATGTAATCGTACTGGTATCGTGCGCTGCCATCAGCACAAAAATCATATGGTTGACGATATCCTCATCGCTAAATAATTCGCCAGTTTCGGTACGCGCTGATCTGAGTCGAGAAAACAAATCTCGTCCAGACCAATCCTGACGAACTCGTAACTCTCGATAAAAATGCTGTTCAAGTAATTCACGCCCGCGAAGTCCTGCGCGCCAGCGTGTAGCGGGCAAATCATAACGAATGAGACTTGTACCCGCTTGCACTGCATCCAAAAAAGCACGATTCATCGCATCGGCGTTTGCCCCAGCTTTCTGACCACAGAACACTTCGCTGCCAATATCCAGCGTCAGTTTTTTCAGTAGATCAAAGATCAGGATATTGTGACCAGAACGCCACTGTGCGATGCCAAACTGTGCAGTGTCTTGAATACCATCTAAATAGCCGACTAAAGCATCATGAGTGAATGCAGTTTGCATGATGCGTCGGTGTAGTTTGTGCTCATCAAAATCCATGAGCATCAGTCCACGTTTAAAAAATGGGCCGATCAGCGGTTCCCATGCCGAATTTGCAAAATTTTTATGATTTTCAAGTAGGACATATTTGTTGGCTTCTGCACCTAGCATGAAGTTGATATGCTGACCAAATGCCTTAATCCCGACGACTTCACCATGTTGTGCATAAAGTCGATTCATAAATCTTGGTGCATTCAGAATGTAGTTTAGGCTATCACCAATCAGCGGTAATGATCGATTTTGGGGTATTTTTCGCGGTTCCATGCTCATCATGTTCATTATCTTTTTCTCGCTGTATTGGTGAGTCAAACATCAGATCTTTTTGCGATGGATACACTATAATGTGAATAATTAGTCACATTCAAGTCGCATATTTTTATGAAAAAACAGCCGAAGCAAAAACGTTCCCGCGATACGATTCAGGTCATGTTACAAGCCACGGCACGTTGTATAGCGAAGCAGGGTTTTGATGGAACAACTTCTGCCAAGATTGCTGATGAAGCAGGCATCAGTATTGGTTCGCTTTATCAGTATTTTGAGAACAAAGAGCAGTTGTATAACTTACTCATGGAGACGATGATTGAGGAGGCTCTGTCGATCATTGAGGAGCGTGTGACTTCGATTACTCATGAGGGAATTGATCAGCTTGTTCATATTCTGCTCGAGGCGACTTGGGAGTTTCTAGAGCAAAAAGATGGTGTATATATCGAAGTCGTTCGTCATTGGACGCAATTGAATTTTGAGTATGGAATTGATTTACTGGAAGCGCGTTTCTTTAAGGTGTTTACGTTACATTTATTACAACAGCCGCGATTTGTTCCGATTGAAGATCTAAATTGCAAGTTGTTTATCCTGACCAATGCAACGCTGTTTTCGATTATTCGTTATATCAATAATCCTCCTCAGCAAATAAGTCGTGAGGTGCTGATCAAACAACTTGCACAATTGTTTAGTCAGACATTGCTATAAGTTTTTTTTGAAGTTAGTCTTAGATTGAGTTTCGTTAGGATTCACGTGAGTAACAGTAAAGCGGAACGTGACATCGGATTTAGAAATCGTCCAATTGATCTAGCGTTGAGTGAGATTGTAGCTGAAGAAGCTCTTTAAACTTAGGGCTAACTAAAAGTTTTAAAACATCGTCAATTGTGAAAGCAAAGTTATTTATAACTAGTTTTGCGACTGTGAATCTTACTCTAGACTACAATATAGCCAAATCAAAAAGAAGTATCAGCCATGGACTTAGTTAAATTTATACTTGTTCTTGCTTGCATGTCTCCTCTTTTTATTTTGATGGCCATTCGAGGGATTGGAATAATACCCTTTGAATTTTATTTCCCTAGTTTTTTAGCTTTAGCTATCGTCCCTAATCTACTACTAGTTTGTCGAATAGTGATAGCTAAGCGAAATAATGATTGCAAGAATATTCAAATCACAAGTATCACTGATAATAGAGAACAATTGATCACTTATATATTCGCTATGCTACTTCCGCTGTTTCAATCAGCAGCTTCAACAGAGAACGACTTATATGCTGCACTATGCGCCCTACTCTTTGTTGTTTATATATTTGGACATATGGAATTGTATTATATGAATTTCTTTTTCTCTTTAGCGGGATATCGAATTCTTACTATCCGTCCCGACCCTTCTTCTGGCTTCTTTTCTGTTTCCCATGTTCTTATTACAAAAAAAGATAACCTACAAGCTGGACAAAATTTAACCCCGTTACGAATAACTGATTTTCTGCTTTTTGACAAGTAACCCAGTATTGATAAGGAAAAAAAATGAATTTTGATGTTAACAATATTACACTCGTCACCTTTTATGGCTTCTTTGATGATGCCAGATCGCTAAATCCAAGACATATTCAAATACCAGTTGACCCACAAGTACAAACCGAACTCAAAAGAATGCTGATGGAGAGCGTTCAAAAGCTAGGACTTCCTGCATCAGAACCAACTATGCAGATATTCGACCCCGCTCAAAAATACAGCTCAGAAGAACAATTAAAACTCCCTCTAGCAACCGCATATCTCCAAGACTTAGCAGCAGTTATTGCTCTTAACAATTTGCCAAGCAATGCTCTTGCATTGAATTTAGTCACAGAGCTTGAATATTACTATGCTATTTTTACGGATAATCAAAATAGACGTTTATACGCATTCCGCCGTGCAAGTCAATTCAAGGGAGTAACTCGATCTAAATTAGCCTTAGTTAACGGTGGAACATTAACATTACTAACTGGTCAAATATTTCGTCTGGATAATGACTTTGACTATTTTACAACAGATCAAACTGTTTTTATTTTAAGACCTAGTGGCTTTGAGTTTACAACGAATGTTGGAGGTCAAATACTGCAAGCCTCCACAGCAAATGCGCAATCTATCAGTACATCTATCACCTATTTAGATCTTACTAGTATTGCCACTTATGCAAGCACTCATGCCCGATCAGCTCGACTGCTTGCAGCTATTCGAGGAAGAAACGACCTCAACTTGATAGATCGTAGTCTGCTCGTTCAAGCTTGCCAAAGTTATGGTATTACCGTCTTGAATCCAACACAAGGCCAACTGTCCCCAGACTCTGGACATGAATATGATTTTCTTTGCATACTTGATCGTCGTGCATACACTACCAATCTAATTCCAAATCAACCTGAGAAATATGAAGCTGCTAACCGCGTGCTAAAATAATAATTTAATGACAGCACGTAGGCCAAGATTCTACCTCTGCAACCTTACTTGTATTCAAAAACCGAAAAAGCCACTCAACAGGGTGGCTTTTTCTGCCTAAACTTAATTAACGTACATCAGTGTATTTAAACTCAGGAACACTCTTCAGCGTTTCCTTAGTCACACCGGCGATGACAAACTTCTCACCTCTCGCCTCAAAGTGATCAATCGAAATCGCCACATCGTGCTTAGCCACACCTAAGAAACCACCCGCGCCGATAATCGCATACGAAATCTTCTTATCAGGCGCAATCACGATATCATCAATCACACCAATCTTCTGGTTGTGATCATTAAATACCGTTTTACCGATGATTTGCTTTTTTGCACTCCAGCCCGTCACCACCTGACTTAGCTCACTGGCAGACACAGGCTGTACACCCACGACTTCGGCTGGATTATTCGCTAAAGCCACAACTGGCGTTAAAAGTACACTACCTGTTAAAAGTAAAATCGTTGAATATTTCATGATGGACTCCGAAATCATTGATTCATTAGAAATATAAAAAAGACGTTTGCTAGACACAGATCATCGCGGCAAGCTCACGCTTAGAACTCGCTGAGACATATCACTAAACGTGACGATCTGGATCATGTTTTTCCCAGAATGCTTGAACTTGTTTATGAGCTTCTTCTTTCGTGTTGCCATACTTCTCTTGAACAACACCGATGAGATGATCACGACCCGCTTCCGCTTTTTTAAGGTCATCATCGGTCAGTTTTGCCCATTCACTTTTTGCTTTGGCAACGACCTGTTTCCACTTTCCAGCGATCATATCGGTATTCATAACAATATCCTCTACTCATCGAATCGTGACGTTCACACGAGTTGTGAAGTCATCGCCCAATCACCATAACAAGGAAATTCAGCCCTTTTGATGCTGTTTTGGGGCAAAGTCGTGGGAGTTTACGAGGTAATCTGTGCCGAAAAAGTAAACTAAACGGCTAAATGTCATATTGACGTAGCCCTTATGAATCCTTTTCGTAGTCTTCTAAAGTGAAATGTACAGACGAAAAAAAGGTCGAACTGGGAGCCCGACCTTGGATGACAACATCCGAAACTTAAAACTAATTATCCAGCCACTTGCTCTTTCATCGTAAAACTATTTGCACGGCGGAATGTGCCCAAATCATTAAACCGCACACCCATCTCACGCATCACTTGATGAGCCACAGGTGCAGTCCATTGACGGATATAAAACGGTTCTTTAACCACAAAGTGATGAATCGCATGCGTACTGCCAAAGTTAAAGCAGAAGATTTGCATCGGCATTAACCACCACACGTTTAACACTTGGCATTGTTGCATCGGATTACGTGACTCAACATCACCATAGTAATGCATGTTTGAACTGATGAAATGCAAGCAGAACGTACGCAATACACAAGGCAACATATACACCACCGCAAACACATCAAGGAGATGCAAGCCTTGTACTGCCATGCTTGGCAAAGTCACTGAATAATGCATCGCAGCCAACACCCACAATGTCGCATGAATGACAACCCAACCATGAAACGCCAAATAATAAAGCTGACCAATCGGCATATAAGATGTCAATTGCTCTAAACGCATCTTGGTTTTTTCACGGGTATTTGCAGGGTTTTGCGAATTGATGTATGCACCTGTTGCACGTGCCATTGTGATTGGACGCAAATACACGGCAAGCATATTGTCACCCGTCATGAGTAAACGACGGAGACCCCACTTCTCACCGTTGGTAATGCCACGCTCTTCAAGATCAGACTTAGTGCCTGAAAACTTGTGATGATGTAAATGCAATTTACGACGGACAAAAGGATTGATTGTACTTGCACGCGCAATCCAAACCGTGAGCAGCATTAAATTATTCGCCCAAGGCGTCTTACGGAAATACATCTGATGAATCAAATCATGCTCAAGTTCATGCAGGAATGACGCAAAAATTGCTGTGATTGGCACACACAACCACCATGCGATATTGCCACTGATATACAACCAACCGCTGGCAATCATACCCAGCAACGAGATCAACATGATCGCAACGCCAATGGTGTTTTGATGCGCGAGCCACGCATGTTTGCTGCGAAGTTCGTCGCCTTTCGCCATCACGGCTTTTCTAATGTAATCTGATTTCTGCGCATCGTTCATGGTTGCAGGATTCAATGTAGTCATAAAATACCTTTGTTCATCTCGTTGAAATTAGGATTGTGCGAGTGAGGTGTGTTGACGCGTGACCTAATCATTTATTGCTTAAAAGAACAATTGCTCTCTTGATGGGAGGCATATTAGCGGCTTGTTGACTTAAACAAGATATGATCTAATGACAAAAAATAATCATTTCACGACAAAGGAAGCTTCCATCCATAATGCGTCAATTTCGTTCCCAACCACCGATGGTTTCGGTTTTTTACGTCAATCTGATCTTAGAAACAGTTGCGCGCTTTGGTGTGACGGCAGAGGAATTGCTTGAAGGCAGTACGTTGACGCTGGAAGATTTAGAGCGTACAGACAAACGCGTGGATTATTTTGCATTTAGTTATCTACTCAATCGTGCCATCAAACTCACTCACGAACCCGGTCTAGGATTCCTGCTCGGTATGCAAATGCGCGTCTCGACGCATGGCATATTGGGCTACGCTGCGATGGTTTCGGGCACATTAGGACAAGCTTTAGAATTAGCATTACGCTATACCGAAATTCAAACTGCGACAGTGTTGCTGGATAGCAAGCAAATCGGCGATCAAATCGAGTTGACCATTAAACAGCGCCTACCCGACTATCCGCTGGGTGAAATTGTGATTACCTTCTTGATGGTCGGCTTTATGAAAATGGCAGAAATGCTGACAGGAAAGCCAGCTCATGGTTCAGCGACCGTGACCTATTCACGTCCTGATCATTTCAATCGCTACGAGCATGTCTTGCCGGGCACAGTCTTGTTTAATCAGCCACAAAACATGCTGATTTTTCCTGCTAAGGTTCTAGAACTTCCGATCATCATGTCCGACCCTGTGGCGCTCCGTCTCTCGGAGGAACAATGCAAACGCGAGCTGCAACAACTCATGGATGCGCGCTCATTTAGTCAATTGGTTCAGGAAATTTTGTTAGATGAGGAAGCTGGGGCATTTGGTTCATTGGAAGATGTTGCCGCACAATTACATATGACACCACGCACGTTGCAACGCTATCTGACCCGTGAATCGCTCACTTTCAAAGAACTCATCACATCCTTGCGCAAAGAAAAAGCCCAGCAGCTTCTCGCCCAAAACAAAATGAGCATGCAAGAAATTGCCGAGGCTTTAGGCTATGACGAACCGACAAATTTTAGTCGGGCTTTTAAGACTTGGACCAACGAATCACCACGTAGCTATCAGCAGCGCATGACAGCGAAGTAAGCTGCTAATCACTAAGCAGACCGCAACTCCAGCTCTTGAGTCCATGTTTGCTTCGGCTGCGTATAGATTTGCCAACAGGTCGCAGCAGTCGCCTCGGCAAATCGCTGATTGCTACGATCATGATCATCCAATAAGACATGCGCAACATGTATCCCTTGCGGATCAAACTCACGCGCCATCGACTGCGCTAAAGCGCGAACGCCAGCTTTGACCGCAGCAAAACCACTGAAATTAGGCTGACTCTGCACCGCATCCGTCGTACCAAGAAAAATAATCGTCGGAGAGTACGCAACATCTGCCTTCACACCATGCTTGAGAATCGCCCTCACCGCAGCTTGACCAAAAATAAACGCACTCAAGCCATGCACACGCCAAGTCGATTCTAAATCCGTAGGGGTCATACTTAGCGTTTCAATCGGTGCTGGACGCTCAAGATAATGAACGATCCATTGTGGTCTTAAACGCGCATCTGCGATTTTCTTAAATAACTGATTGACTGCATCAGATGAACTAAGATCAAGGCGAACTTGGTAATGTTGCGGAAAAGACGAATTCTTTTCAGTGATTGCGATACCCTTGACCTGAGCATCATGAATCACTTGATAGATGACTAAGCCCGCTTGCTGCGCACGTGCGCAGAGTGCGGATGTGATCAAACAAGTTTCATTCAATCCAATGATAATGGCACATTCACGACCTTGAGAACGCCGAATCATTGACGGGATTTTTAAGAGAGAAAGCTTCATTAAAATTTCTCCTTAAACGGACGTAAATCCAACTCATGCGTCCATGCCTCAGGTCGCTGCTGATAAAGATGCCAATAATTATCAGCAATCGCTTCAGGCTTTAAACTCCCCACAGAACCTTTAACTAAAGATCTGACAATACGACCCACGCCAAAACCGATTTTGTTAATTCTGTCACCATCCACTGCGCCATCGATGACGACATGCGCAATATGTATACCTTGCGGCCGAAACTCACGATCCAGACTTTGTGCAAAATTCCGTAGACTCGCTTTACCTGATGAAAACGCTGCAAACATCGGTTTGCCACGTAGCGACGCCGAAGCACCAGTAAAAATAATCGTGCCACGACCCTGCGGCAACATGCGTCGAATTGCTTCTTGCCCGACTAATGCCCCAGCAAAAAATACAGTTCGCCACATATGCTCATAGAAACTGGCTTGTGTATACAGAAATCGTGATGGCGTATTACCGCCTACATTGTGCACCACTAGTTCAGGGACTCGTTGCTCATCCGCGATATGCTGGAATAGAGCCTGAACTTCATGTGGCTTTGTACTATCAATCACATAAGCAGAAGCCTGACCGCCTTGCTGCTGAATCTGTGCAACAACTTGCTCAATCTTATCGGCTGTTCGCCCAGCGACATACACATGCAGACCTTCACGCGCGCATCTCAGACATACTGCACCGCCAATCCCCTGCACTGCGCCAACACCAACCACAACGGCACAAGGTTGGATATCAAAGGATTTGTCTTGGTTCATATCTGTTCGATCCATTGCGCTGTGCGAGGACGACTCAGAATCTCTGCACCAAAAACTCTACTTGTACGAATCACCTCAGCTAACTGCGAACCCACAGCAATATCCGCAATCGTTTTACTCTCGCCAACTAACCATCCTGTTTGTCCCAGCATGATTTCAATTCGATCCAGATGACGAATAAACTCAGCTTCGATATCAGCCTTAGCCATCCGACCTGTGCCCTGCATATTGATCTGATGCTGCAATCCTGCTTTTAGAAGAGGCTTCATCATGACTCTTTCATAGACAGGGCGACCTAAGCTTGAAATTCTAATCGCTTCATCTAACGCGTCTGGATCACTCACACGAAAATAGACTTCATAGAAATACAACAACTCATCTGCCCAATCTTCCCAAAGTTCAGCCATTGCTCTTTGAATTGGATCAATCGGATACAAAAGTGATTGATCTGGAAATGCTTCATCTAAATATCGTGCGATCCGTGTACTGTCTTGTAAACGTAAACCATTAATATCAAGCACTGGGACTTTGCCCACTTTGCTCAACTTCGGAACTTTAGCGCCTAAGATTCCGTTATAGCTAATCGTCTCGTACTCAATACCTTTAAATTTAAGCATTCGAGCGACTTTCTGACAAAACGGTGAAATTTCCCACTGATGTAAAACAACTGAATTGGTCACAGGCAAACTCCAAGAAAAGCTCGAGAAAAGTTCAAGAAAAATATCGGCAAAGCAATGAAAAGACCTACAACTCACAGATCAATTCAGGCATAGATTGGAATCAAATGACTTCTGACTCCGTGACCTAAAATTACCTGACAATCATACAAGTCGCAGTGCCAAATGCGTAAATTTTGCCATCTTCATCACGCAGGTATCCTTCTGAAATCACCAAATTACGACCTGTATTAATGACTTTGCCTTCCGCGATGAGTTTCTTGTTAAACGGAACAGGGCGGCACATTTTGACATTCAAGTCAGTCGTACCATATCCCTCACCTGCTGCAAGTACCGTGTGCGTTGCACAGCCTGTCACAGAATCTAGTACCGTTGCCGCAAATCCACCATGTACACCACCCATCGGGTTAGCATGTGTTTGATTCGCAGTCGCATGAAAAAGAACTCGACCATATTCAATCTCAACCATATCCATTGGCATAGTTTCGGTAATCGGTGGTCTAGAAAAATGCCCCTGAGCAAAAGCCTGCATAATCGCTAAGCCTGTCATTTCTTTCGGATTCATGATGAGTGACTACCTTTTTAAGTGATATCGTTCAAGATATTCGCAAATAAAATCTACATAAGATAATGTTAAAAATATAAGTTCTAATTTAGAACCAACATTTCACAGACTAAATATGTTATGATCAGTTGTCAATCAAATTCTAAAAATCTAGTCGAGGATATCGCCGTGAAATGGCAAGAGTTAGGAGAGATGAACTGCCCAATTGCACGCAGCTTATCAATCTTTGGTGATCGCTGGACATTGCTGATTATTCGGAATTCATTCTTACGTACTAGACGTTTTGATGATTTTCAGAAGCAACTCGGCATTACACGTCATCTATTGTCCGAACGACTCACACGACTGGTCGAATATCAAATTTTCGATAAAGTGCTGTATCAAGATGCCCCTAAACGCTATGAATACAGACTCACTGAACGAGGTCTGGCGCTGTACCCTATTCTTCTCGCGTTGACCAATTGGGGAAATGACTGGATGAATGACGGCAATTTTGCCAAATTAGAATACATCCATAAACCATGTGGCAAAAAAACTCAGCCTATGGTGGTGTGCTCTGAATGTGGTGAATCACTCAAAGCACAAGATATGTTGCCTTTGTTTGAAGATGTGTCATAAATAATTAAAAAAACAAATGATTAGATTATTTCCTCCACCCTTTTTTTTCACTAATACAACTCTCTCGATAGATCTACTTTCTAAAATCTAATTAACCAGAACCTCAGTAAAACATAATGCATAGGCGATATTTTAAATACTGGATAATTCCAATCCTATCAGAATGCTCTCATTCATTAGCTAAAAATGATGTCCTAAAATGACATCCATTTGGCTCAATACCACATAACACCGTAATAATATTCCTTATTAGACTCGAATTATCTTATTAGATGAATTAACAAGATATTTTTCTATTTAGTGAGAATTTATTCTTTCTAGTATTTGAGTCAGATCAAGGGAGTGATCATGAAAAAAGCGTGCTATTTATTCTCAACTATTACTCTCCTCACTGGATGTAGTGATCCAAATGCTGCCAATGACCAGAATGTCAACTCGGCGATTACGCACTATCTAGATGACGCAGGCGGTGCAATCTGCCTCAATCTCCACCAATGGCCACTTGATCTTGCGCCTGACGATTTGCGAATGCTGCAACGTTTTCCACACGGAATTGCAGCACAAATGGTTGTTTTAGAGAATACTGGAATTGTCAAAAGTCAGGATGTCAAACTGGATGGATTAGACTTCAATGGCCATCCAAATATCGGAAAACGTTATCAATTGACGGATAAAGGAAAAATATTTTACCACGCAAAAGAAACAGATCAATTCGGACAAAGTTACGATGCAGATCTTTGTGTTGCACATAAACAACTAGAAAAAATCGTGGAATGGAAACTCAATCCAGATAATGTCAATCCAAGTATTTATGTGACATACAGCTATACAGTTAACAATGTCGCAGACTGGGCTAAAACCGCTGCATTCAAAACGGGATTTTCAGACATCAACGTTTCAACCACGCCTCAATCAGAGCAGCGTACACTTTCACTCATGGATAAAGGCTGGTGGGTAAAAGCGGATACAAATGCAGTTAATTTAAAATAGTATTGAAAGGACAACCCATCGCCAATAAAACGACGATGGATTAATACCATCAACTATTCGCACGTATAAACTCAATCACCACTTCGGCTAACTTCTCACCTTGATCTTCTTGTAAGAAATGTCCGCCGTTTTCAATCGTTATGTGTGCTTGTCCTTCACAGCCGGGAATGAGCTTTCTCAGCACTGGAGCACCTGCCGCCGTAATCGGATCTTTATCACTGAACGCCGTTAGAAAAGGTTTACGAAATTGGATTAACGTTTCCCAAGCCTTCCGATTGGCGGGAGCGGCAGGATCATCTGGACGTGCAGGAACAAGCATAGGAAATTGACGCGCACCTTCTTTATACGTTTCGTCAGGAAATGGTGCATCATAAGCAGCAATCACTTCAGGTGGCATCGCAATCGTACAGCCACCCTGTATGATATTTCCTGTTGCAAAAACTGGAATCGTTTGAGAAAGCTGTTGCCATTTAAAGAATGAATCGCCCAAAGGATGATCGCCAGTCGGCAGCATCGTATTCGCCGCGACAACTCGTGCAAATCGATCTGGATGTTCCCCTACCAAACGTAAACCAATCAGGCCGCCCCAATCTTGACAAACCAGTGTCATGTCTTTCAACTCAAGCTGAGTCAGTAACTCACGAATCCAATCCACATGCCGCTGATATGTATAGTCAGTACGTTGACTTGGTTTATCTGAACGACCAAAGCCGATCAGGTCAGGAACGATCACGCGATAACCAGCCTTCACAATAATCGAAATCATCTTCCGATACAGATAACTCCAAGTGGGCTCACCATGTAGCATCAATACCACAGATGCATTCCGCGCGCCCTCATCAACATAATGCAAGCGCAACGTACCGCCCTCAGTATCATCCACCATGAGATAATTAGGCCAAAATGGATAATCAGGTAAATTAACAAAGCGTTCATCAGGTGTCCGTAGTGCCTTCATGGCGTTACTCCCTTATTGTTACCTGTAACGATTTATTTTAGCTCGCAGAATCAAAATTTCGGATAATGCGTAATTTTCCGTATCGCACGATAAAGCGGCTGCAAACTCGGATAGATCTGACTATACACCTGTTTATAGAGTTGATCGTAAAGTTCAACATGCTCTGCCTGCGGTTTAAATACTTTACCTTGATGCGACATCGCTTTGACGGCTGCCGCGTGATCCTTGTAATAACCCGCACCCACCGCAGCATTAATCGCAGCGCCTAAACCCGAAGTTTCAAAGGTATGAGGACGTTCGGCGGTGAGCCCAAAAATATTCGCCGTGATTTGCATAATTTCATCACTTTGCGATCCTCCACCAGCTACTTTTAAACGAGTAATCGGCTGACCGTTGCGCTTTTCCAGTGTTGATTTACCCTGACGCAAGGCATAGCAAATGCCTTCAATAATCGCACGATACATGTGCGCACGCGTATGAACATCACCAAAACCAATGATTGAACCTTTAGCCTCTGGTCCCGGAAACTTCACACCGGGTGTCCAAAATGGTTGCAGCATCAAACCCATCGCACCCGCAGGAGATTGGCGTAATAAATCTTCAAATAGTAATTCGGGTTCAATGCCTTGAGCTTCTGCCGCCATGACTTCTTGAGCAGCAAATTCACGTTTAAACCAGTTCACCATCCAGTAACCACGAAATACCATAAATTCAGAATTATAGGCATGTGGCACCGCAGCAGGGTACGCAGGCATAAACGGTAATGGCTCGACATATTTTGAGTTACCTGTATTTAGCGTTGCAGTTGTGCCGTAGCTCAAACATCCGACATCTGGCGTAATTGCACCCGCAGCTAAAACCTCACAAGCTTTATCTGCACCCGCCGCATACAAAATCAGACCTTCAGGAATCCCTGTTTCTTGTGCAGCTTGTTTGCTGATCGCACCCAATGGTTTAGAAGCCTGTACCAATGGTGGCAATTGACTGGACTTTAATGTCAATGCGCGCCACTTCAAATCCAGAGACGAAGCCCATTGCTGCTTTTTATAATCAAAAGGGATATAACCAATTTGCGAAGCAACCGCATCGTTGAGTTTATTGGTTAGTTTGAGCGTTAAATAAGCTGACAATTGAACAAAATGTTTCGTTTTACGCCAAACCTCAGCATGATCGGCAGCCAGCCAATTACATTCTGCTTTTGACTGGAACTGGTGAATAATCCCTTCTTGTCCTGCAACTTTAATCGCTGTTTTTAACCATAGCGGAAGCTGCGGGAACTCTTCCGTCCTCCTCGAATCCAACCAAATCGTCGCGGGTCGCAATGGTTGTAAATCAGCATCAAGGCAAAGCATCGTCGCACGCTGACACGCAAGCGAAACAGCAACAACCTGTGATTTCAACTCAGGATGCGCCTTCCATAGTCCCTGACAAGCAATAATCAGGTTATCCCAAAAATAACTCGCATGCTGCTCAGCCCAATTCGGATGTTCAGAAAAATACGGTTCAATATGCTGCTGCGACTTGGCAACCAGTTGACCATCAAGATCAAATAACATGGCACGGACACTTTGCGTACCTTGATCTAAGGCGAGAAATAAATCCTGGGATGATGACATTTTACCGATCCTGCTAAAGTGCTGATGAGCATCCATGCTCTACTAATCAAATCAATGATTCAAAAAATCAAGCCACAAAAAATCATGCTGGCACTGAGTAAGAGCTCGCAATCACCTGATGATAACGCAATAACTCTTGTTGCCAACGCAACTCATCCCACGCCAAATATTGAACACACAACGGCTTAATCACTTCTAATACTTCGGCTCCGCCATTTGGCAACATATTGCCCGCACGAACGCGACGCAACATCAAATCATCCAGATGCTGAACCATCTCATTTTGCAAGATCCATTCGACTTGCGCTTTTAGATCATTGTTATTTGGAACTTGGGCTAGCGGTGCACTGAGATTACACGGTTCTTCGACACGATGATTGAAGCAACGCAGCTTACGATTATTTTGAGCTTCTTTAAGCTGTTTATCATTGATGATATGCAGCGCATGAAGTACATCCAGCGCAATCAATCGGAATGTTGTCAGTTTGCCGCCAGAGACAGAAACTACACCATTGCTGCCCGTCCAGACCAAATGATCACGGCGCTCTTTAGATGGATCATTGCCCGTACCTGAACCAATAATTGGACGTACACCCGCCATCGTCGAAATAATATCAGCACGAGTCAGTGATGCATTCGACAATTGTCGATTCGCCACTTTTAGCAAATAATCGATTTCTGCTGAAGTACAGTGTGGCTCAACATTGACTGACTCACGATGATCTAAATCAGTTGTGCCAATACAGGTCTGCCCTTTCCATGGATAGATAAAAACAGGGCGATCATCGTCTGGATGCATAACCGTCAAACAATCATGGATCGGCAATCGTGATGCAGCAATAAAAATATGACTACCACGCTGCGGACGAACTTTGGCGTTTGTTGCAGATAACAAATCAGCCCACGCACCTGTCGCATTCACCACCTGTTTGGCTCTAAATTCAACTGCACCGCCAGCAAGCGTATCTTCAACGGTTAAGGAGAAACCTTGCGAGGTCTTATTCACAGCATTCACTTGGCTATAGTTATTTGCTGTACCACCTTCCAGAGCAGCTTCATGCAAAACGCGCATCACAAGGCGAGCATCATCAACTAACGCATCGGTATAACGCATCGCGCCTTTCAAACCATCTGCATTTAAGTTGGGATATTGCTGCAACAATTTATCTTTTGAAATCCAACTATGATCAGATACACCCGCCAGTTTGTCATACATGGTCAAAACGGCAGTCATGGCAATACGTCCTGGAAAACTGCCTTGACGAATCGGAAAAATATATGGAAAGCGCACCACCATATGCGGCAGTTCAACCAATAAACGTTCACGCTCATGCAAAGAATGCTTAGTCAGACTGACATCACCTTGCGCCAGATAGCGCAAACCACCATGTACCATTTTTGATGAGCGACTTGAAGTTCCCCAAGCAAAATCCTGCTGTTCGAGCAGTAAAGTCTTTTTACCTAGACGCGAAGCTTCCAGCAAAATCCCCGCACCCGTAATCCCACCACCAACAACAATCAAATCCCAATCGGTTTTATTCAGTTCATTCAACGCTTGGCGATGACCCAGCATAGTTCACACTCATTTAGATAATATTGATAAAAGATATTAAAGTGGGTGATCCATCGACCAGCCCACTTTAATAGAACCTTACGCTTCTGGAATCAAACAACCTGGATTTAACTGTCCATTCGGATCGAAATGTTTGACCATCGTATCAATCAAAGCCATCCCTTCTGCACCTTTCTCGACATGCAGCCACGGTGCATGATCACGACCGATCCCATGCTGATGACTCGCTGTACCACCCATTCTGGCAATCGCATCACCCGCTGCCTGCTTGTATTTTTTCCAGCGTTCAAGCAGCTCAGGATAGTTATCCGAGTTCTTGAAAATATAGGTTGTATAGATGCTACACCCTTGACCGTACATATGAGAAAGATGAGTAAACACTTGCACTGGATGCTCTCCACTCGCATCACGAATTGCCTGCTCCATCTCATTCAGACATGCAGTGACTTTATCCCAATTGATACAAGTTTCGAATGTATCCACCGAATAACCATGCTCCCACAACCCATTGCGGAAATACGGCGAACGAAAACGCGAATGCTCCCAAATGCTCCCCATAAAGCTGCTCGCAATATAAGTCCCACCCGCAGCATCAATGGCGCGTTTTGCTTCGGCAAGGGCAAATTTAGCTTGGCGATTGCTCCCTGTAATCCCAAAAGTAAACATACAACGCTCACCATTTCGGCATTTTTTGAGCTTTAGCAAACCATCATACGCTTTAAACAACGGATGATTGCCGCCCAATGACAAATGGGATTCTGTCTCAGCAGCATTCGACAAACGCATCAGGGATAACTGCACTTTATTTTGTGCCAATTGGCGAACCATCTTGATCCCAGCTTCCCAATTCGGGGCAAAGCCAACGTGGAAAGTTTCATGCTCAGGCAATGGCGTCACACGCACCTTGACCTCAGTAATCGCACCCATACGTCCTTCACTGCCCATGACGACTTCGCGAAGATCAGGACCAGCAGATGAAGCTGGAATATCTTTGATTTCTAAAGTTCCACGCGGTGTCTCCATCGTACAACCCGCAAACATTTGCTCGATGCGACCATAACGCAACGATTGTTGCCCCGAAGAACGACTGGCTACCCAACCGCCAACCGTAGACAGCTCCCAAGATTGAGGGAAATGGCCGAGCACATAACCATTCTTTTTCAGTTGCTTTTCTAATGCTGGGCCAGCCGTTCCTGCACCAAACGTCGCGATCTGACTCTCACGATTTAGATCGAGCAGCTTATTCATTTTTTCTAGAGATAAAGTTAATACAGGCTTGTCCGATGCTGGCACATTGATATGTCCCGCAACCGATGTACCACCACCATAAATGATAACTATAAAACCATGACTGTATGCCCATTGCAGCACTTCACGCACTTCCTCACTGGTTGTAGGCAAAGCGACACCATCAGGGAAATGACCAAAATCACCTGAATGCTTTGCAATCCAATCTGGGAAACTTTCACCGCGTGCATGGGTCAGACGTAACTCAACATCTTGCGAAACTAATGGATGGACTGGCAATCGCGACGTTGGCACTTTTGCTTTGACCTCTAACAAAGTCGCATCAGGCAAAATCGTACCTTTTCCTGACAATTTCTCCGCTAAAAACTCAAGACCTTTTGATTTGAGTGGAAAATCTGTCGCATCATCACCCCAGCCATTCCAACGACGCATAGTTATTCAACCTTTGTATATCAATACACCTATTTAATCTGTATAGCATACAAAGTTATGAAATCTAAACTTGATTCCGACCAGCCACTTTTTTAACACTTCACGCCACAATATTCATCATGATAAAATAGATTAAGACGTAATTCATTGATGAAGGAACGTCTCACTCAAACAAAAAAGCCGCATCAGTCTCCTAATGCAGCTCTCTCATAACATCACAATCAAGAAATCAATAAAGACTTATTTAATAAGGATATGGATACGGTCCATAAGTACGATAAACAACACGGCTTTGTGGCGGTGGAGGTAACTGATTACCGTTTGAATACATGCATTGTTGGTAAGCAATATCATAACGTTGCTGCAAGCTATAAGAAGATTGTTGCGCATTGCCTGCACCAACCATTGTTCCGCCAGCCAAACCAACGGCAGCACCAGCACCCGCATTATGCGCAAGCGCACCTACAGCAGTACCAACAACCGCACCAATCACTGCGGTACCTACTGCTGCATTATTCGAAGCCTGCGCACCAGCACCTACAGAGTTCGCCGCATAATCACGACACTGTTGATCTTCTCGCTGGAACAAATCAAATGGTTTTCCTTGCGCTGGCATTACCGCAACGCTTGGACCCATTGGCATGGTTTGACAGCCGACTAACAACATCGCCGAAACCAACGTTGTCGTTGCAACCATATAAGTCATTAAACGCATCATGTTTCTCCTAAAAAGAGGATAATTTTTACATTCATTAATAAGTTTTATTATCCCGATGCCATACAGGCATATCTCTTACAACCGTACTATGAATCAATATCATATACTGAATTAGCCTAGTTGTATTGTGCGCTTAGACTTGGATTGAAAATCAGGATTCATGTATTTTTATATAGTGAAGTTGAGTAAGTTTAGTAAATTTGAGGCAAATATAAAGCCACCCGAAGGCAGCTTTATGAGGTTGTCTGCGGAGTATAAAATTTATACTAGGATTTCGCGCTTACCATTAGATTGCATCGCACTAATCACGCCATGTTCTTCTAACGAGTCCACAATCCGCGCTGCACGGTTATAGCCCAATGAAAACTTACGTTGGATCGCGGATGCAGATACTTTCTTCGTTTCCATAATGAATGCATACACATCATCATAGAGAGGATCTCGATCTGAATCACCTTCAGAGGAGTCATAACCACCACCCTTACTCGGAGCCTCCTCATCATATGCATTCAAAATATCATCGACATAATCAGGGCTGCCTCGCTCACGCCACGCATCACAAACACGGTTTACTTCATCATCACTAATAAACGCACCATGAACACGCTCGGGCTCATTTTTGCCTGGCGCTAGGAACAACATATCACCATGACCGAGCAAATATTCTGCACCGCCCTCATCGAGAATCGTCCGAGAGTCAACCTTACTATTTACACGTAATGCCGCACGCGTTGGAATATTTGCCTTAATCAAACCTGTGATCACATCGACCGAAGGACGCTGTGTCGCAAGAATAAGATGAATGCCTGCTGCACGCGACTTCTGGGCCAAACGTTGAATCAGCTCCTCAGCTTTCTTGCCGACCTGCATAATCATGTCGGCAAATTCGTCCGCCACTACGACAATCATCGGCATCGTTTTCAGACGTGGTGCACGTTGTTGCAATGCACTGTCATCTGGTCGCCAAAGTGGATCAAAAAGCTCCTCACCGCGTTCATTTGCTTCAGTAATTTTTTGATTGTATGCCTCAAGATTACGCACTTTCATATAAGCGAGTAATTTATATCGACGCTCCATCTCACCAACAGACCAATTCAGCGAACTTGCCGCATCTTTCATGTCCGTCACAACTGGTGTCAATAGATGCGGAATATCATTGTAGTTCGACAATTCCAATTGTTTTGGATCAATCAAAATTAAACGCAATTGCGTTGGCGTATATTTCAGGAGCATGGACAAAAGCATGGAGTTAATCGCAACAGATTTACCCGAGCCTGTGGTTCCCGCAACCAGCATATGCGGCGCTTTTGCCAAGTCAGTCAGTACAGGTCGTCCAGCAATATCCTTACCCATCGCCATGCTGATCAATCCTTTTGGATCACGATAAGCATCAGTTTCAAGTAGTTCAATCAGGCGCACCATTTCACGATTTGAGTTTGGCACTTCGATACCGATATAGGGTTTACCCGGGATCACCTCGACCACGCGCACAGAAGCCATGGACAATGACCGTGCCAAATCTCGTGCAATATTGGTGACTTTGGACGCCTTGACACCGGGTGCAAGCTCTAGCTCAAAACGTGTCACGACAGGCCCTGGCTGCGCCTCAATCACTTGCGCAACCACATTAAACTCTTTGAGTTTAATTTCTAACAAGCGAGATAAACGCTCTAGCTGTTCAGCCGAATAGCTTACTTTACGCTTCGGATCAGGCAGCTCTAATAATTCTAAACTTGGTAATGGACTCAAATCTGCGCGGTGTTGAGCAGTTTGCATCGCACGCGACATTGGACGTCCCATTGCATCCGTTAGCGGCGCATCCCAATCATCCTTTGTAATAACAGGCTCAGACGCGACTTTAGCAACCACCAACTCCTTTTGAATCTGATCAACAATTGCTGGACTAGAGACTTGCTCAACACGTTGCACTGGCGTTGTAATCTGTTGATACGGCATCGGAATACTGTGATGGCGCTCCACAGGCTCTCGAACAATAGGCTGCTCAAGAAACTCAGCTAAATCATTGTCAAAGGCTTGATTCGTTTCAATGACGCTCGTTGCAGCAGTAGTCTTTTCAATACCATCAATAGCACTTTGTTCAGAAACGGCATCTTGTTCAACTTTCTGATTGATTGAATGATTGGCTTGAGTAAGCGGCTGTTCGATCTGAACGACTTCATTTCGTACGATCTCATGATGCTCTGGGATCACATCTAATGCTTTATGGAAGAAATCATCTTCCCAATCCACTTTTGGTGCAATGCGTGTCGCAGTTGGTGATGCAACAGTTGCTTGCACTGCCGCAAGAGAAGTTGCTGTTTGTACCGTCGGACTGACTACAGACACAGGAGGCGTTTGTTCAACAGGACTAACGGTTGGAGTGACTGATGGTGTTGCAGCAGAAGATTGCGCTGCCGCTTCAGCCATAACCGATGCAAAAGATTCAGCTTCTGGCTCAATCGTCTGCAATACAGGCTTTTCTATATTTTCTTGTAATACTGATGCAGTTGCTGAAGTCTGAACAATATCATTAGTTGCAACAACACTCGCACTTTCCTGAGCATGTTCTGATTGAGTCGCAGCATTGGTCACCACAGGAGTTGATGCGACAACAGCAGGAATTACAGGAATTTTATCGTTTTTATGAGATGGGACTTCTTCAGGTTCATTCCGATAAAAAAGCTCATTCAGCAATAACGGAATTTCCCCAACTGCATCAAAAGTTTTACTCCACACCACACCAAACGAAAATGTAAAAATCACTAAAAACAAAGCAACAAGTAATACCGTCACTAATACGAGTGGCATAAATCCAAGCAAGTGCTGCGACATCTCAAAACCCAAGATTCCGCCTGCTGCATTTTGTAACGTATCAGATGGCTCGACGCCATGCAGCCCAAACAATGTTGCTGCAATCACCACCAGAAAAATTTCACCCGCATAACGAAATGGACGCTGCACAAAACTATGCGGATACCATAGCTGCACCGCTTCGAGCAAAATTAAGAAAGGTAAAAATAGCGCCGCGCGCCCAAGAAAACCATGCAATAAATCAGCAAGCCAAGCACCTGCGATTCCCGTTGCATTACTGACATGTTGAGTATCACTTGATAAGTGCGTCCAACCAGGGTCAAAAGGCGTATAAGTCACCGTCGCAACCAGCGAATATGCACCAATAATCACCAAAAATATGGTGAGCATAACTCGATGCGCACGCGCGTCCGTTAAATTCGTCGCATTCAACATAAAACAATTACCCTAAATCAATGCACTTATCGCAAAGAATGACACACAAAAATCCCTATCAAGAGTCTAAACAAAATACGTTTAAAGCGCATCATGTCTCATCTCAACGAACGACCTGAAAACAGCCTACATCCTGCTGGAATTAGCTGCGAGTTTCAATGGATGATTGGCAAAAAATCCGTTAAGAAGCTTAATCTATTAAGCTATATTTGATTTGCGATGCTTTTTTCAAAAACACATCTTACGTTTCTTGCTTTACATTTTCATAGAGCTCAACAGAAAAACCCTCATCACGCCAAGCATCGATTCCACCCTGTAGAGATCGTACCTGTGTATATCCTCGCTGTCTCAGTTCCCTTGCGACTTGAACAGCACTCACATCGTTCGGGCACGAACAATAAACAACCATCACCTGACTGAATGGAATATCTGCAATCGTTTCTGCAATTGCTTTGGGGTCTAATGAACGAGCGCCGACAATTCGCTCTAAGTCCATGCTTTTAACCAACGGAGATCTAGCATCAAAGATCAAAGGGGCTTGCTCTTGATTGAGTAGATCAGCAAGTTCTTTAGGAGTGATCTTTGTCTGTTTTGCAAAAATTGTAATTTGATAGCGCTGCCACCATCTAAATATCACATACGCCATTAAAAGAAGACAAACCAGAAATATGGCTGCTTTACCAAACTCAGAAAACGTGGCCAAAACTCCATTGATTTGTTGGTGAAAAATTGCTCCGACAACTAACCAAGTCCCAGCCCAAAGCGCAGCACCCGCTGTACTAAAAATAAAAAAACTTGAACGGCGTAACCCTAATGCTCCCGCCAAAGGAGGTGCGAGAGTTGCCAATCCTGGAATAAATTTGGCAACCACCAATGTCGCTACACCCCAACGACTAAAATGGGTTTCGGACTGACGTACACAAGAATCTGGTGATAATGAAATACGGCATAAAAGATGCAAGATACGGTGTCCAAAACGACGTCCAGCCGCATACCAAACAAAATCGCCCATTAGAGACGCAATGATTGCAAATATTAAAGAAGCCAAACCCAACTGAGGGTCGCCCATCGCAAGCGAACCCATGAGCAGCAGTAAAGGCAGCACAGGAATCGGTAATCCAAGCTGGACAAAGAGCACGACAAAGAAAATACCAAACGCACCATATTGAGTGAGTAATGCAAATAAGGTGGGCATTGCTAATTCCTTATGTTGAAAACGCAGAATTACCGCTTAATTTTACTGCCCAAGAATGGCTATTGATCATGAAAAATTGCAACGCGACAATAAGCAAATTGTCCTCTTATTTTTAGCAGTAAAATAGCACTTACATTTTGTAAAAGAATATTAGCTCAGCTTAAGAAAGATAAGATCACTATATCAGTAATATATAGAGTGCGTGGTACGCACCCAATAGAATCAAATTTCTGAAAATGGAACCACACAAAGTTTCCCCGTTATCAAACTAACCAATTGATACAAAAATTGTTTTGGTAAAATTGCCACTGCCTCAGTCGCTACAGGTCTTAATAAGCCTTGCATAATTTCCTCTATCTCCGTAGGTCTATACCTTGCAGAATGGCCTAGATAAAACATTAGCAGATAAGAATTACATAAGTGATGATAGGTTCCTTCCTGAATAGAACAATAATATCTATAACCATCCCTAGTTAAAATTGATGCTATCCCTAAATTCGAATACTCTTTTAGAATATTTCTGTAGACGGTCGACCAATTCTCATTATTCACTCTTTTTCGGCGTAGACTTCTATAAATAACATTTCCATTTCTCTCATAAGGTTCTGAAAAGTATTCTTTACGCTTACCATTAAGAAACTTATTTGTATCCAATATATTTTCATTTCCTTTTGAATAATCAACTTCTGTAAGAAGATAAGTAGCCGCCTCATTGACGCAAAAGCTTATATTAATAGGCAAGTATTTTGGTTTTTTAAAGAAGCCAAGATTACGACTAATGCCACTTAATTCAGGTATAAATGTACAAACATGACGGAGAGTCAAATCATGCTTACCTGCAACAGGTGTCCCAAGTATTTTCGCAAACTCTAAAAATATATTGGTGCAATCTCGCATATTCCCTGAGATTGTTAAAGAGTGCTTCTTACCATGAGTATTTGTAATTCCATGATGCTCAACAATTTCCTCCAATTTAATTTTATTTACTGAAAGAAGAGATTTAACTAAATTCATCATTCCATAGTAATAAAGAGTACCTTTAGCAGGCATATCTACGGATTCGGCAGCTCTATAAAAATCCTCAGCTAATGATGAAAAATATCTCGCTCGAGTAAAGCATTTACGATTATTACCTGCAGAAGTTGAAATCTTTTCAAGTAAATAACCATGCATAAATGACCAAGGGTCCGCCGTTAAAATAGCCGATTCCGCTGGCTCCATTGGCACATGTGCATACTTAACTTTTTGATATTTATACCTAGCTTCCTTTACTTCTTGTATTGTCATAATTCTAACTAACCCTCAATATGAAAAATCATGACTATTATGCACCAAAAAATAGTACATAACTTCCACAAGCTCATGCCAACAAAAAACCGCCTCAACAGAGACGGTTTTTTACTTCAAAGCACTACATCAAATTAGGCAGTTAATGCTTTCTTCTCTTGAAGCGCAGCGATCAATTGTGCATTGCGTTCACGGAGAACTTCTGGCAACGCATCACCGATCTTATCAAACAATTCTTTATGGCTTTCCAGCTCAGCAACCCATAGATCATGATCTTGTGAAGTCACTTGTTCGAAGTCTTCACGGCTAAATGTCGTGCCAGTCCAGTTCAAGTCTTCATACGCTGGCACATAACCGATTGGAGTTTCTTCAGCATGGATCGTGTTTTCACAACGATTGATCATCCACTCGAGAACGCGAGTGTTTTGACCAAAACCAGGCCATACGAAGTTGCCATTCGCATCACGACGGAACCAGTTCACATTGAAAATCTTAGGCATTTTTGCACCGCTCACAGCTGCTGCGGCTTGCAGTTTTTCGCCCATATTCAACCAATGCTGGAAGTAATCACCCATGTTGTAGCCACAGAATGGCAACATCGCGAACGGATCACGACGAACGATACCTTGCTGACCAACTGCCGCAGCCGTTGTTTCAGAACCCATAGTTGCTGCTTTGTACACACCATCAACCCAGTCGAATGCTTCAGTGACTAATGGCACTGTGTCTGCACGACGACCACCGAAGATGAACGCTGAAATCGGTACGCCTGCTGGATTCTCCCAGTCTGCGTCGATTGATGGACATTGACCTGCTGATACTGTGAAGCGTGAGTTTGGATGCGCTGCTGGCGTACCCAAATCTTTTGACCATGCTTGACCTTTCCAATCAGTCAGGTTAGCTGGTGCTTCTTTGGTCAGGCCTTCCCACCATACATCACCATCTTCAGTAAGGGCAACGTTGGTATAAATGGTGTTTTTATACAAGGTTGCCAAGCAGTTCGGATTAGTTTTTTCGCTAGTACCTGGTGCAACACCGAAGAAACCTGCTTCTGGGTTGATCGCGTACAGACGACCATCCGCACCTGGCTTAAGCCATGCAATGTCATCACCTACAGTTTCAATTTTCCAGCCTTCAAAACCTGCTGGTGGAATCAACATTGCAAAGTTGGTTTTACCACAAGCCGATGGGAATGCTGCTGCAACGTAGTGTTTTTCGCCTTTTGGACTGGTTAAGCCCAAAATCAACATGTGTTCAGCCAACCAACCTTGATCGCGACCCATCACAGATGCGATACGGAGTGCCAAACATTTTTTGCCGAGCAATGCGTTGCCGCCGTAGCCTGAACCGAAAGACCAGATTTCGCGAGTTTCTGGGTAATGCACGATGTATTTCGTATCGTTACATGGCCATTTCACATCAGCTTGACCCGCAGCAAGCGGTGCGCCAACAGAGTGAACACATGGCACAAACTCACCATCAGTACCGATTACGTCGTACACTTCTTTGCCCATACGCGCCATGATGCGCATATTGACCACAACATAAGGAGAGTCACTGAGCTCAATCCCAACGTGTGCAATGTGGCTACCCAATGGGCCCATTGAGAACGGGACAACGTACATGGTACGACCACGCATACAACCTTCAAACAAACCGTTCAAAGTTGCGCGCATTTCTGCAGGTGCTGCCCAGTTATTCGTTGAGCCAGCGTCTTCTTTTTTCTCAGAGCAAATAAAAGTGCGCTCTTCTACGCGTGCCACATCAGAAGGGCTTGATAACGCGAGATAAGAACCTGGACGTTTTTCTTCATTTAATTTTTGCATCGTGCCTGAACTGACCATCAGATCAAGTAGGCGTTGATTCTCTTCATCGCTGCCATCAACCCACTCAATGCGGTCTGGTTGAGTGAGTGCTGCGATCTGCTCCACCCAAGCGATAAGCTTGGTATGGCGAACAAATGCTGGAGGATTAGAAGCTATCACTTGGGTCATGGTGAGGCCTTTTTCGTAAGAATACGAGCTAAGACAGTCCCGGATCACGGGCACTGCCGCTAAAAATTGAGGGCATATTAAAGCACAAAAACGCCGCATTTAGAAGACTGTATAACAGGCATAAATTTTCGTGATAGTAGTATCAGCACGTTAAATATACTTTTTAAAAATCCTTTTTTTATGCTGAAACATATATACCGCAAAACATACACCAAACTCCAGCGCAAAAAAACCGTACTATAAAAATACGGTTTTATGTGTTCAGTTAAAACTTTAACTCTTCTCTTTCTGCTCATTAAACCATCACTTATCGCATGAGAAAACTTAGCTTTTCTTCATCTCACAGATCGTTTTAAGCAGTCATACCCAAGATTGTACGATATTTGTCTAACAGCGCATGAGTATTGTGCTGCCAAGGATGAAAGTTGGGTCGGAAGTAATCCCATGTATCAGGAATAATCTCCGTAAAGAAACCATGACGCCCCCACGCCAAACTCAAACCTTTACGCCAAGAACGCAAATTGAATATTTGACCATCGCGATACATCAACGTTGCCCAAAAACCAAATTTTGCTGCGACGATGAAGGTGATTGCCAGCACCATCACAATTGCACGATTGAGATAAGCAGATACACCGCTGCCGTAGAGCTTTTCATACACATCAAACGCAACTGATTTATGCTCATTCTCTTCCACCGAATGCCATAACCATAAATGCTTCATGGTTTCATCTTGCATAATGTCTTGAATGTCAGTACGCCGCATCAATTGCGCCGCAATGGTTCCTGTGAAATGCTCCAGCGCACACGTCACCGAAAGTCGCATTTTTGGACTATCTCGAAACACATATTTGGTTGCAACGTGTAAAAGATTATAGGTAAACCTTTCGAGTGACTCAGGGTTTAACCCATGAATTTGCGCACTGGTATTAAATGCATGATGCTCTTTTGCATGCATGGCTTCTTGACCAATAAACGCACTGATGTCTTTTTGGAGTTGAGGATCATCGGTAATGAGATCGCGAACCGCACGTACGCTATCAACAAAATAACGCTCGCCATCAGGAAACATTACCGACAATGCCGTCAGTAAATGCGTGCTCGCAGGATCGCCACCAAGCCAATATTTCGGCACATCCTGAAACTTGAAATCCATCCGACGCACAGGAAATGCCGCTTTTAAGGCAAATGGCGCACTCGTATTTGTGATCTGTTCAAATTTAGCATTCACGACTTCAACTCCTCACGACATGATTACCAAAATATCTCTATATTTACCAATAATATATAGAGAACCGTAAATCATCTTTATCTATTTAAATATTCTCTTCTCATGATATTAGTAGCGTCTTAAAGAGATTTAAAGTCGAATGCATGGTATTAAATGCTACTTATTGGAATTTTCAGCCACATAATGATTTTTTAATATTATATTTCAATCATATACTGCTTAAAAAATTGACTAAATTTATGAAAATATTTTTAAGAAAAATAGATGTTTATTTAAAACAAACAAAGTGTAAATATATCAATCTAATCCCATGTATTAATTATGATTTTTTATCTTCAAAAGATATGACGTTTAGACCAAGATGGCGTATGATTATTTTATAGATGTTCAATTTAAAAATAGTCCGTCAAATTAACATGAATCCATCGCTACAACAGGATTGTAAATATTGAGAACGGTTTAAAAATAATGATTTTTAATGAATGCACCAGAGATCAATATGCTTACACAGCAAGCACCGACTAAACGGCTTATTTCTCTGATCGTCAATGCATCATCAGGTCATCGCATGCCTGATGCTGAGCCTATCCATAAGGCACTCGTGCATTATTTCACAGAGCATGGCTGTGATGTAGAACTGCATCTCGTTGAACAATTTTATGCTTTATCACAACTGACATTCAAAGTCGCAGCTCGGCATCAAGACAAAAAAGGTATTATCGTGATTGCGGGCGGTGATGGGACAATTAATGCCGTAGCACAAGTGCTACTACATGGCAAAATCCCGATCGGTATTATTCCTCTGGGTACTTTTAATTATGTTGCTCGCGCGCTGGGTATTCCGCTTGACTTACTGGAAGCGGCTCATACCGTATTACACGGTCAGCACAGTACCATTCATGTCGGTTGTGTGAATCAATATATTTATCTGAACAATGCATCGATTGGCCTTTACCCTCGCCTCATCGAACAACGCGAATACGACAATCATCGTTTCGGACGATTTCGCTTTGTTGCCAAAATTTCTGGCTTCGCGGCACTCATGCGCGAACAGCAAAAGCTCAAACTCAAGCTCATCGTTGATGGACGGGTCAAGCCAATTGAATCGCCACTGGTATTTTTTGGTAACAACCCTCTTCAACTCAAAGATTATAAAATGAATCTGGCAGAATGCGCGGCTCAAGGAAAGTTAGCCGTCGTTGCGATTACGGAAGTGTCTAAACTACAAATTTTAAAGCTCATTGCACAATTGCAACTAGGTACCTTTGAACAAGCACCCGAAGTCACGGCATTTTGTGCAAATTCGATTCGTATAGAATCTAAAGCCAGACAAATGAAAGTCGCTATTGATGGTGAAATTGTTTATGTTCAAACACCACTGCATTTTTCCGTTGCACATCGTGCACTGACATTCATTGTGCCTCACTCCTCAGGAATTGATCATGCTTCTACACCTCTCTGATTTACATTTCGGCATGGAGCATAATCTGATTGCGGACGCACTCACGCAGCTCTGTAAAGAGTTACCTTTGGAGGCGATTGCGATTAGTGGAGATCTGACACAGCGCGCACGTCGCGCGCAATTCCAAGCATTCCATGATTTCTTTGATTCTTTGGGCATTCCTTGGATTGTCGTGCCAGGCAATCATGATATTCCGCTTTACCACCTGCCTAGACGAATTCTGAATCCGTTTGGACGTTATACAAAAATATTCGGTGAACCAGAGAAAATATTAGAAACTAAGCACTTCTATCTTGTCGGTGTAAATAGCATTAGCCCAAAACATCATACCCAAGGACGTCTTTCTCACACCCAAATCACAGAAACAGGTCAGCGTTTATTAAAAGGTAAAGCAGGGAAAAAACGAATCATTCTGTCACATCAACCATTTCGTGTACTCAGGAACTACCAACAAAAAGACATTCCAATATTAGCCTGTGAGGCAACTCAGCACTGGGCACATTGTGGCTTGGATGCGTTACTGCACGGACATTTTCATGTCCCTGTCGTTTTACCACTGCAAGAACATTTTGAATTGCACAAGGAAGTTCTGGATATTCAAGCTGGTACAGCAGTTTCCCACAGACTACGTTATGATGTCCCAAATTCAGTCAATATTATTCATCCCGACTTACAAGTTGACCGCTATGATTTCAATCTTGAAAGCAAACAGTTTGAGCGCTTAGGTCAGCTTTGGCCAAACCTCAATTCAAACTGTCAGCAACAACATGACAACATCGACCCAGATGTGTACAAAAAAACAGCAAACAATATTGTTATCCATAAAATCAACCCTTGAAGCAGATCATTCTACCCCCACTGTTTGATTAAGAATTTTTTCGCATAGCTAACATGCGCCGATGAGCGCATTATGCTGTGCACTCAACCCCAAAATCAGTGAAATACTGAAATCATTACTCAAGGAGAAAACTGCATGAACATCCGTCCATTGCATGACCGTGTTGTTGTCCGCCGCGTTGAAGAAGAAACCAAAACTGCAGGCGGCATTTTGCTCCCAGGTTCAGCAGCTGAAAAACCATCACAAGGCGAAATCATTGCTGTTGGTAAAGGTCAAATTACTGACAATGGCGTACGCGCTCTCGATGTCAAAGTTGGCGACAAAGTGTTGTTTGGTCAATACGCAGGTTCAACTGTTAAAGTGAACGGCGAAGAACTATTGATCATGAAAGAATCAGATATTTTTGGCGTTCTTGAAGGCTAAGCCTTAAAAATCAAACACAAACCATTTTAATAGATTAAGAAAGGATAAATTCCATGTCTGCTAAAGAAGTTAAATTCGGCGACTCAGCCCGCGCAAAGATGATTGTTGGTGTAAATATTCTTGCTGATGCAGTCAAAGTAACACTCGGTCCTAAAGGCCGTAACGTTGTGATCGATAAATCTTACGGTTCACCACACATCACTAAAGATGGCGTGACTGTTGCCAAAGAAATTACTCTGAAAGACAAATTCGAAAACATGGGCGCACAGCTCGTTCGTGAAGTTGCTAGCAAAACTGCTGACATTGCAGGTGACGGTACAACAACAGCAACTGTACTTGCACAAGCAATTCTAAACGAAGGCATGAAAGCAGTTGCTGCTGGCATGAACCCAATGGATCTTAAACGCGGCATCGACAAAGCAGTTCGCGTTGCGGTTGGCGAAATCAAAAACATTTCTACACCAGCAAGCGACAGCAAAGCGATTGCTCAAGTGGGTTCGATCTCTGCAAATAGCGATACCACCATCGGTGATTTGATCGCTGAAGCGATGAATCGTGTAGGTAAAGAAGGCGTGATCACTGTAGAAGAAGGCTCAGGCTTTGAAGATACATTGGACGTGGTTGAAGGTATGCAATTTGATCGTGGCTACATCAGCCCATACTTTGCAAACAAACCAGATACTTTGACTGCTGAACTCGACAACCCACTGATCTTGCTCGTTGACAAAAAAATCAGCAACATCCGTGAATTGATCCCTACTCTCGAAGCAGTTGCAAAATCAGGCAAGCCTCTTCTCCTCATCGCTGAAGACATCGAAGGCGAAGCATTAGCAACTCTCGTTGTAAACAACATGCGCGGTATCATCAAAGTTTGTGCGGTTAAAGCACCAGGTTTCGGCGACCGTCGTAAAGCAATGCTACAAGACATCGCAACTTTGACTGGCGCAACTGTGATCAGCGAAGAAATCGGCATGAGCTTAGAAACAGCTCAACTGACTGACCTCGGTTCAGCACGTAAAGTGACTGTTGGTAAAGAAAACACTGTCATCGTAGACGGTGCAGGTCAGCACGAAGAAATCGCATCACGCGTTCAAACCATTCGTCGTCAAATCGAAGAAGCAACTTCTGATTATGACCGTGAAAAACTGCAAGAACGCGTTGCGAAACTCGCTGGCGGTGTTGCAGTCATCAAAATTGGTGCAGCGACTGAAACCGAAATGAAGGAGAAAAAAGATCGTGTTGATGATGCGTTACATGCAACACGCGCTGCAGTTGAAGAAGGTGTTGTAGCAGGTGGTGGTGTTGCGTTGGTTCGTGCAGTTGCTGCACTTGAGGGCCTCAAAGGCATCAACGATGACCAAACCGCAGGTGTAAACATTCTGCGCCGTGCGATGGAAGCACCACTGCGTCAAATCGTCACCAACGCTGGTGAAGAAGCATCTGTTGTTGTTAATGCAGTTAAGAGCGGTAAAGGTAACTACGGTTACAACGCAGCAACTGGCGAATACGGCGACATGATCGACATGGGTATTCTTGATCCAGCTAAAGTAACTCGTTCAGCACTAGAACATGCTGCATCTGTTGCTGGCTTGATGCTGACCACTGAAGCAATGATTACTGATGCTGCAGACGATAAACCTGCAATGCCTGATATGGGCGGCATGGGTGGTGGTATGGGCGGCATGATGTAATTTGCTGCTTTAAAACTGTTGTAAAAAAGCCCTCATCATGGTGACATGGTGGGGGATTTTTTATTTAGGAATAATATATATGAGCAGTGGACGTGATGAAATAGAATTTCTAACTAGTGAAATTCGGGACTTTAAATATCTTTATGATGATTATCTCAACCTTTATGAAGACAAAACAGCAAGACACACACTTGATACAAGTGCACCGCACTTTTTCAGAGATCTGTTTTATGTATTTCAAGAGTATTTTTTCATTAGAGCAGCTAGGTTTTTAGATCCTGCAAGTCAAGGTGGGAATGCTAACATTACATCAGAGACGGTATTAATTCGAGCTAGGACTGAAAATTGGCAGAACATTTCAGAGATAGAGCAATCCTATAAATTACTTAACAAAGATATAGCTTTAATTAGAAAAGTTAGAAACAAGCAACTAGCGCACTTAGACCTCAAAACTCATATAATTGACAGAGACCTTTATTTCCCATCTCCTGCAACACTAGATGATTTTATGAATAATGCTATAACTTTTATAAATCTATGCAGAGATCACTACAATCTGAGATATTACAGGTTCCAAATAATCGGTGATAGAGCTGGTGCAGCGCATCTCATACAATTATTTAAATCATCAAATTAATGTCTGTATTCTAGCAAGGCTGCGGGCTTATCCCAACTCTTATTGAATCGACTAAACTAGCTGGGGCAAGCCGCCAGCCTACTTTATGTCATTCACAATCCACACCCCATTTCACTCATACCTTTTTTCTTAACAGTATCTTAACCAAATCCATCGACCGCAAAACCACAATTGGTATAGGATAAAGCTCTCCAATTCCAATAAGTCAGGAAGCATCAACATGGCATCAGTTCTACTCGGCGGTAACGAAATTCCTTTAATCGGAGACATCCCAAGTCAAGGCGCAACCGCACCTAACTTCACATTGACCACCAAAGACCTCAGCGACGTCACGCTCGCAACATATGCTGGAAAACGCAAAGTCTTAAATATTTTCCCAAGCGTGGATACACCAACATGCGCAGCATCAGTTCGCAAATTTAACGAACAAGGCAGTAAGGTTAGCAATACGGTCGTGCTATGTATTTCTGCGGACTTACCATTTGCTCAAGCACGATTCTGTGGCGCAGAAGGACTCAACAACGTCATTAATTTATCGACATTCCGCCATCCTGAATTTATCAGTAACTATGGCCTTACATTCTCAGCTGGTCCTCTCGTAGGTCTTGCAGCGCGTGCTGTGATTGTATTGGATGAACAAAACAAAGTATTACATGCTGAACTCGTCCATAACGTCAGTGACGAACCAAACTACGCAACTGCTCTTGCCGTTTTATAGATTCTGAACTGATCACATCGCAATAATAAAAATCCCTAAAACAAAAAATATTTTAGGGATTTTTTATGACCATCGAATACTTACAAATCACAACAATCCACCAAGTGATATTGACACGATTTTTATAAGCTCATGATTATGATTCAAACTTGATTTTTAACTTAAAGGTCTAAAATGAACGTTCAGCAGCAGTTTACTAGTCACTCTCCTCGTCCCCAGCAGAAACTAGCACAACAGCTTTCCAACAGCTTTCAGAAACGTCAGCACATCCAAGAAACGCTCCGAGCCAATAAGCGCTCAGAACAATCTACTGCATTACCTAATCAAAAAACAAAAGCACGACTACACTTTACTGTTGCTGAAGAGCAAGCATTAGTATTACGACGTTTATTGCTATCAACGGCAGCTCTACGCTTAAATGAATTACACATGACACCAAACGCATCCAAACAGATCGTTAAAATTGCGCTCGTCCTCGAAGCCAAAGCAATTGATAAAGTCATACATGCGGTCATCAGAAATATGCAAAGCGCTGAAATCGGTGCAATAGTATTGACGTAAATAAAACGACCATCCTCTAATGAGATAGTCATTAATTTAACGAACTCATAAAAAAAATCCCTGACTAGAAAATAGTCAGGGATTTTTTATTCATCAATTAGACTATTTACTACCAAATAATGGTCCCGTACCAGGCCCCATGCCACCACCACCAGCGAGATTCTTCATGGCTTTCACCATTTTCATCATGCCTGCTGGGTTAGCAATTTTTTTCATCATTTTTGCCATTTGATCATGTTGCTTCAATAGACGGTTCACGTCTTGAATTTCCATACCACAGCCCGCAGCAATACGACGCTTACGGCTTGCGTTAATCAAATCTGGATCACGTCGTTCTTTAATGGTCATTGACTGGATAATCGATTCCATTTTTTTCATCGCAGCTTCTGGCTTAGCATCGTCGACATCTTTCTGCATTTTACTGCCACTCATGCCAGGCAGTTTATCCAGAAACCCAGCCATCCCCCCCATGGCTTTCATTTGTTCAAATTGCAACAACATATCTTCGAGATTGAATTTGCCGCCTTTTTGCAGCTTCTTCGCCATTTTTTCGGCTTTTTCTTTGTCGATTTTGCGTTCAACTTCCTCAACCAATGACAATACGTCGCCCATACCAAGAATACGCTGTGCAACACGCTCTGGGTGGAACGGCTCAAGCGCATCAAGTTTTTCACCCATACCAAGGAATTTAATCGGCTTACCAGTAATTGCTCGTACAGACAATGCAGCACCGCCACGAGCATCACCATCGGTTTTAGTCAGAATCACGCCCGTCAACGGCAACGCATCATTGAATGCTTTTGCAGTATTTGCCGCATCCTGACCCGTCATTGAGTCCACAACAAATAATGTTTCTGTTGGATGAATCGCTGCATGAAGCTCTTTAATTTCACCCATCATAACATCATCGATATGTAGACGACCCGCAGTATCTACAATCAGCACATCAGCAAATTGGATCTTTGCCTGTTCAATGGCACGTTGCGCAATTGCCAATGGTTTTTCCGAGCTATTTGACGGCACAAACATTGCACCGACATCTGCCGATACACTGCGCAACTGTTCAATCGCGGCAGGACGATACACGTCAGCAGATACCGTCATCACTTTCTTTTTCTGACGATCTTTTAAGAAGCGTGCTAGTTTACCTGCAGTTGTTGTTTTACCCGCACCTTGTAAACCTGCCAGTAAAATCACAACAGGTGGTTTCGCTTGTAAATCAAGGCTTTCATTCGCCGCGCCCATCATTTCAGTTAATTGATCAAAAACGATTTTGACAAATGCTTGACCTGGAGAAAGCTGTGCCAGCACTTCTTGACCCAGTGCTTCTGCTTTTACTTTCTCAATAAATTCACGCGTCACAGGCAACGCAACGTCTGCCTCAAGCAGCGCCATACGTACTTCGCGTAATGTATCTTTGATATTATCTTCGGTGAGTTGTCCTGAACCTGAAATATTACGAAGGCTCTGGGTTAAGCGGTCGGTTAACGTATCAAACATGTTCTATAAGCCTAAAATAACGAATTTGGTAATTCTATAAAACTAACTTAAGTCTTTACGAAGACTTCCCTGTGCCAAATCTCTTAATCAGGCTATTTTAACGTATTCATGCCGTATTAGACAGCATCGAATACAAAGTATGATGAGAGATTAGCGGAACTCATGAAAAGAATACAGAGCTCACTGCTAAAACCAGACAAAATAGCAAATCACAAGACGAATCATTATTTATCAACTATCAACCTTATTTATCCGCAAACCGATGATTACACCTGCCGCAGAATTTTTTACTGGATCTGTAACGATGCACTTTGCGCAGTGTTCGAGTAATATAAGCAAATACTCTATACCACTTAGATTAAATTAGATTAAAAGATGAATCCACGGCATGAATAGCCTCAATATCGCAACCAACATTGCTACCAATATCCCAGCTCACGCAGTCGCGCTGACTCAAATGCAGTTTGTCATGCTCATGGTGACACTGACGTTATATGTCGGCGTATTCTGGCACCTATTACTTTATCTCTGGAATAAACAAGCTCCCAGATATACCGTCAGTTTAAGTTTACTGAGTATTGGAGCGATATTGCATGCGTTTCTACTCTTTCCTAATTTCATTACACCAATAGGCATCGACTTTAACTTATTCAACATCTTATCTCTCACCAGTTGGCTCATGCTCACGCTAACGCTGATATTCAGTACTTATCGCCCAGTACTCGCCTTCAATATTTTCGCGATTCCTATCGCAACATTTGGTGTCATTGCAGGCTCATTATGGCACGCACCCTATCTTCCGCTAACGCAGATGGGACATGGTTTAGAATGGCATATCGTTTTATCACTTGCAGCATATTGCGTCTTGTTTATGGCAGCAACTCAAGCCATTCTGCTACATGTGCAAAATCGTGAGCTGAAACGTAAAAGTCTAAATCGCATTTGGGTGTCGGTCTTACCGCCACTACAAACGATGGAATCCTTGTTATTTGACCTCCTCTTGCTTGGCTTTAGTTTACTGACCATTGCACTCCCTTTAGGGTTGCTCTCTGTAAATAATCTCATCGCCCAACATTTGGTTCATAAAACCTTTTTTAGTCTATTGTCTTGGCTCATTTTCGGAATCTTATTATTTGGTCGCTGGCGAATGGGATGGCGAGGTCAACGTGCGATCAAATTCACGTTATGGGGATTTGGTTTTCTCTTAATGGGATTTATTGGCAGTAAATTTGTGTTGGAAATTTTGCTTGGCATTTCATAGCAATTAAAAACAATTAGAAATATCCATAAAAAAAGGAAAGCCTAAGCTTTCCTTTTTTACAACTTTAGCGAAAATTATTCGCCAAGCAATTAATTACCGAGAATGTCGATCAATTGAGCTTTTACATTGCCAATTTCATCTAAACCATTCAGTTTGCTATAAGTCGGGGCATTTTCACCAGAAGCTGCGCGTTGTTGATAAAAGCCAACCAATTGAGCAGTTTCTTTATGATAAGAAGCCAAACGCTTTTTAATGGTTTCTTCTTCATCATCTGGACGCTGAACCAGAGGTTCGCCTGTAACATCATCCACGCCTTCAACTTTAGGTGGATTATAAACCACATGATACACACGACCTGATGCAGGATGTGAGCGACGACCAGACAAACGTTTAATGATTTCTTCATCAGGAACGTCGATTTCAATGACGTTATCAATCGTCACACCAGCGGCTTCCATCGCTTCTGCTTGTGGAATCGTGCGTGGAAAACCATCAAAAATACAGCCATTTGCACAATCAGCTTGGCTAATACGCTCTTTAACCAAATTAATGATCAAATCATCAGAGACGAGACCGCCCGCATCCATCACGCTTTTTGCCTGAACACCCAGCGCACTACCTTCACGAATCGCAGCACGTAACATGTCGCCTGTCGAAATCTGTGGGATACCATAGCGCTGATTGATGAGTTGAGCCTGTGTGCCCTTCCCAGCCCCAGGTGGTCCTAGCAAAATAATACGCATAACCTGTCCTCTAAATGACATAAAATAAATAACAAAAAATTAAAGCATAACCAATACAATTTTTTTAGTGGCGGTACCATACGCTTCAACGTGTTTAGACTCAAGCCATATTTATGTTGCGACAAGTCATTTTATTGGCTGAAATCACACACATCAAAAGCGAATCTGATCAATATTAGCCACATAGCGTGTCCATACGCTTAAATTTATTCAGCGTGATCTGATGCATTTTGCCCAAGTTTTTTACTTGCAGCTTCGGCATCACGGATCGTCTGATCTAACTGCGCAATAATCGCAGGATTTACAGGCTGACTCAATGTTGCTCGCGCCAATCGGACATGTTTTAAACGTTGTAACCAATAAATGGCATCTTGATAATGCTGATCATGGTATGTCGCCATCGACATCAGCAACAGCGCGCCTTCATGATCAGGATTTTTAACCAAAATTCGTGCCACAATACCGCGCGTGACCGAATCCATTTTACCTTGTAAACTAAAAAAACGCATCTGCGCATACGCCATCGCGATATCATTATTTTCAGGTTTCAGACGATATGCATGTGCAAGCGCCGCCAGAGCAGGCTCAATCGCATTAGCATCCATATATGCTTCTGACAAATTGACCCAACGCTTTGCATCAAATGGATGTCGATAAGCATTGCCTTGCATCGCTTGCAGCAGCTCAAACGCTTGTCCCGAAACGGCAGCCGGAGGTTGATTCAACCGCCCCACCATCAATCCATCTGCCACATCGGCATACCGATCCTGATTCGCCCAAAAATCGAATAGCGCACGATGCAGAGACTCTTGGTATTTAGTCCACAAATCATACGTTGAGAATGATAAGAGCGGAATGACCAAAAAGATGATCAACACGACCCATCGAGAAATGGCTGGTGATGATTGTAATAATTCAGCATGGTCACGCATCAAATCGACTCGACCTGCATGTGCCGCAAGTAGTTGTCTTTCTAAATCCGTTTTTTGCTCTACATATTCATCTACGTCTAATCTATGACTGCGATGATCTGCTTCTAATTCTGCGAGGCGTTCTTTAAATACCATCACATTCAACTGCGTCAGATTTGCATGTGCTTCAGGTCTGACCCTTGTACGTCGTAACAATGAAAAAAGGACAATCACAGATAAAATCAGCGTCAATCCAAATGCACATGACCAAAACAAAAACTGCGTTGAATTAATGATCATGACGAATATCCTGATCATTCACGCTATCTTTGCCTAAAAGCTGGTTCAACCGCCAAGACTCCTCTGCGCTTAAAGGAACAACTTCCAATCTCTTCCGCGAAGGAGTCCGTATCAACCAAACTAACACCACAATCATCAATACCAATAGCGGTGCAAACCAAAGCACCCATGTCGCACGATTGATTGGTGGTCTGTAACTCATAAAATCGCCATATCGCGATGTCATATATTGGCGAATTTGATCGTCAGACTGACCTTGTTTCACGAGCAGATAGGTTTTATATTTCAAGTCTTGTGCGATGGGTGCATCAGAACCAGCAAGACTGGCATTTTGGCATTTTGGACAACGAAACTCCTCAATCAAAGCTCGATACCGCATTTCCTGTGTGGCGTTTTGAAAGTTTATATCTGCATCAGATGCGGCAGCCTGTCCAGTATTGCTGACAATCCCAAACAGACAAAATATAGCGATACGTACAAAGAACATTAAGCGCATTGCCCTGCTCCACGCGCGTTTAAATGATCTAAACAAGGCTTTAATTGTTCGCGCCAAACGGTGTCATCCACTACACCTAAAATATGCAGACGAATACGATGCTCTTGATCGACCACGAAGCTTTCAGGCGCACCAGTTACACCTAAATCTATGCCGAAATCACCCTGTAGATCCTGTAAACTCAAAAGATAAGGATTCCCGCGCTGTGCTAAATATGCCAAAGCATCACGAGATTGGTCTTTATAATTGACACCAACAAGCACCACGCCTTGGTTGGCTAATTGAAGTAAATAAGGTTGTTCCGCAGCACAAGTTGGACACCAAGAACCCCAGACATTAAGAATGAAAGGCTTTTTCGGTAAATTTGCGGTCGTTTGAATTTGACTATTAACCAAATTAGGCAAATGAAATGTAGGCAGAACTCGATCCGTTGTTGCTTGCGGAACAATTTTCGGATCGACGCCTAATCGTGTCCACAGCACAATCGATAGTCCGATAAAAATAATAAAAGGGAACAACCAAATGAGTTTCCGCTTTTGAATTTTCACCGCATCTCTCCTGCGTTTTTGGCATCGTGACTAACCCGTTTTGCCAAGCGATAACGACGATCACTCATCGCAAGAATGCCACCCAACGCCATACACAAGGCGCCCAGCCATAACCAACGGACAAAAGGCTTACAATAGACTCGCACCGCCCATGCGCCATTCATATCATTGCGATCTAAAGGATCGCCTAAAGCGACATATAAATCACGAAATAGATTGCCATCAATCGCAGCTTCCGTCATCGGACTATTCTGCGCCACATAAATACGTTTTTCAGGATACAACATACCGACCAACAGTCCATGCTTACGCACACTAAACGTCGCAAGCGTTGCATCATAGTTTGTTGCACCCTGAACAGTCTGCAGCGAATCAAAATGAAATTGATAATCTGCCAAATTCACCGTTTGACCTTGTTTTAGAGCCACATCACGTTCAAGACTAAGATGTGTAGTTAGCGTGATTCCCATAATCACAGCCAGCAACCCTACATGTGCAAACACCATGCCCCAATAACTACGCGATAACCGCATTAATCCTTTGAATAGATTTGAAGCGGTTTTGATCTTGTGGAATAAATCCCACAGCAACAATCCAAATACCCAGATACACAATCCTATCGTCAGACCAGTCATCATCGCATGTTTGCCAGTGACCAGTAGCCACAAGCCACCACCTACCAATGTCGCAGTCAGAATCACTGATATAACAGGAAACAAAAGCTGCTGACGTAATCGTTCAGATTGCCGCTTCCATGCGGTTACAGGCGCGATCGCCATAAAAACCAATAACAACCACGCAAGTGGCACAAACAAAGAATTAAAATAAGGCGCGCCCACCGACACACGACCGAGTGCTAGCGCATCTGCAATCAGCGGATACAGTGTTCCGAGCACAACAACACTCGCCGCGATCACTAAAATTAAGTTATTCATTGCCAGTAACGTTTCGCGCGACCACAATGCATAACGACTCTCTGCGGTAAGCTTCCAACCACGAAAAGCAAAGAGTAAAAGACTACCACCCACGATAAAAACAAGAATACCAAGTATGAATAAACCGCGTGAAGGATCAGCTGCAAAAGCATGCACCGAAGTCAAAACACCCGAGCGCACCAAAAATGTCCCCAGTAAACTGAGTCCAAATGCCAATATTGCTAGCAGTACCGTCCAAGCTTTAAACACTCCTCGCTTCTCGCTAACAGCGAGAGAATGAATTAATGCTGTCGCTACCAACCACGGCATCAAAGATGCATTTTCGACTGGATCCCAAAACCACCATCCACCCCAGCCCAACTCGTAGTAAGCCCACCATGATCCCAACGCAATCCCGATCGTGAGAAAAGACCACGCAACTAATGCCCACGGACGCGACCACCTTGCCCACGCTGAATCCATTCGCCCAGCCCACAATCCTGCAATTGCAAATGAAAAAGGCACGACCAATCCAACATAGCCCATATACAACATCGGCGGATGAACAATCAGTCCCACATCTTGAAGTAATGGATTCAAGTCCGCGCCATCAACAGGCAATATCGATAAATCATGGATAAATGGACTTGATGTCAATACGATAAAAGACAGCATCGCCACCGAAACCATACCCATAATTGATAAGACACGTGCCACCATATCCTGTGGAAGCGCACGACTAAACAACGCTACAGCACCGCCCCAAATCGCTAAAATCGTCACCCACAACAATAATGACCCCTCATGTCCACCCCAAACCGCAGACATTTGGTAATACCACGGCAGTAGACTATTGGAGTGTTCAGCCACATACACAAGGCTAAAATCATTGGTTAAAAACGCAATCATTAAACAAAAAAAACTGGTAAGCAAGGCAACCATTTGCGCACCAGCCAACGATAAGCCAAGCTGTTGGTAAACAGATCTGCGGAACAATACACCCAGCATTGGTATCGCTGCCTGTAATAGTGCAACCACCCATGCTGTCATCAGTGCAAAGTTACCTAGCTCACCAATCATCCGACTAACGCTCCAACTAACTATTCAAGGGAATATCAAAAGTAAACTATCAAAAAACATCAAACAAAATCACCCAAATCAAATTCACAAAAAAGCCCGCAATCTTAACCTGCGGGCTTTTCTAAAAAATGACAACAAAATACTGTTCTTATATAACAAATACAGTAATTAATGAAATCCAAAAAATAACTGGATCGCACCAGCTAATGCACCTGTAACACCACCTAATACAATCAGAATCCACTCATCCTCATGAAAAGCAGGCCGCAATAAATTCTGAAACTCTGGTGGAGTCAACTTCAGCAAACGTTCATAGAAAATCTGATAAATTTTTCGACCACGACTTTCATTTAACGCTGGACTTGCAATCGGCTTCATTGTCGCTTCAATTGATTTATCAATCATATCCGCTTTCAATTTTGCGTACTCGGTTGGACCAATACTCATCTGTAATACAGTGCGTAAGAGCGGCGTCTCCATGACTAGATTGATATGACGTTTCAAGATACGACGTGTCTTGTTTGCACGCGTACCATACATCATTTCACTCATAATACTCTTCACAGTGATCAAATCTTGTGTGACCACCTCAGCAAACACAGACGATACTTCTGGCTGACGGCGCATAAAAGCACCTTGCCATGGCAATGTTCCAATCTTCGGAATGGTTGGCAAAATAAATGGAAAACGCTTGGTAAATCTAAATATCTGCGGAAAGCGAATATTGACAGGCTCAATCGGATTAAAGACCATCCAAATTGCGATCCAATTCGTCAGGAAGCCCCAGAGAGCTGCCCAGAATACGATGGTCCAATGCCACGGTACAATCAAGAAAATAATCATTTGCACAAGACCAAATACCAGCCCAATTGCCGCACTAATATGCCAAATGAAATTAATTTCTTTTTGTCCCACTTTCAGGAACATTTTCACCATCAACAAACGATCGTTTTCCATTTTTTTAACGATCATTTCGCGCATATCGACTAAACTTTCAACATTGAAAGTCAGCTCTGTCACGATGTCTAGCATTACGCCCGGCATTTGTTTATGTGCTTGCTGATAAATTCGACGCTTCACAGAATAAGGTAAATTTTCCCAAAGCGTTGGATTACGATCAAGCATCACCTCATCAATCAAATATTCCAGCTCTTCAGCAATTTCATCGCCGATCATCTGCGCCATTTCGGCGGGATCCATTGCACTAAAAAATTCTTGCAATGACCCTAACTTAGATAATGTTTGATCAACAATAATACCTGATATTTTTCCTGCTTTACGTGGAACAATACCTTGCCAACCTAGAGGAATCGGCCCCAATCGTATACCCCAAAATTTAATGGGATAAAACATCATATTCAAAGCCATCCACACATGCATCCATGTCACAATCGATGCAACAGGTGCAATCGTGACATAAACCCAAAAGTGCTCACCATTCAACACATCATGCAAACGTCCAACGAGAATTTGCCAAAAACTATATAACATGGTAAATCCTATTCAATTGGCCAGTTAATGTTGCTTTTATAGTGATAGAATTCAACTTCTCACTGTCTCGCACGTCGATAAATAAAATACTCAAGCACTCCACCCATCACCCCACCAGTTGCACTGCTAACTAATAGATACCTAAGCCAAAATCCAACCCAAACATGATTAATGGAGTCACTCTTTGTTGATCGGCTGATCCAGCTGCATCTTTTTGCGCTCCACCAATCGATACGCTGATTGCTGTTAAGCTCGCTTTATTTAAGAACAAATAAGACATTTCTAATGCTGCACCTAATCGGTCTTTACGCTTACCAGTATCGCCAATACTAGTGTTATCCACATAACCTGCGTAAGCACCAAAATAAACACCATCATTATTTTTATCACTGTTGTATTGATAAGGCATGCGAAAGCCGACCTGACCTACAACTTTATTGCCTTGAAAAAACTCGCCGACTTTTGCATATACATGACCAAATCGTGTTGGCGCTTCTACATAGGCATGTAATAAAGAGTTGGTATCACCAACACCGACATATACAGAATGTAATCCATCCACTCGAGTATGATTCAGACCAAACCAGTCAATTGTAGAGTCCAACCCAGATCCAATTCCTGAGCCAATCGAATTAAAAACTCCGCCTGATTTTGGTGCTGCTGTCGTATCAGTCGACGACTGATCACCATCCGCATAGACCAAAGTAGAACCCGCTAAACAGCCCAGCATAACAAGCATATTCAAGGTAGAAGTTGCGATACGAGATCTGGTTTTTTCTTGATGCTTCACTGACTTAAACCCTACCTTAGATTCCATGAATGATATCTCCATATTATTGCCATGTAATGAACTAATGAGCCGATGCCACTTGATTAATATTATGTATAGAAAACTTCGGCGTAAACTACCACAGCAGGACCCTTAAAGTCACTGACTCTAACGCCAAACATGTTTTATCGTAATTGGCAACTTTAACAGAAATAATTCACGATAAAAGTAAAAAAAATTTACAAAACAACTAATATTATTTTTTTCATGGTTTTAGAGCAATTTTGACATGACAAATATAAAACGAGTTGCTGTAAACAATCTAAATCAAGCAAAAGCAGTCTGATGAATGCCTAGTTGACATATCTGGCATATCGAATTTCAAACGACAAAATATGTAGCGCTCGGAACTTATGTGGAAAGTTGATTGTCAGATTCCACTCGGATCGTTACACTCGCAATCTGTAAGGCTGTGGGCATATAACTCCGTCACGCCTAGCCAACACCACCTTCGTTTTGCGACCACACATGACGCGTTTTTCCCGAATCAAGAAGCCGACTCCTTTAAAAGATATTGCCCAAGAGCGAAATCTATTTCGTTCGCGCATTTTTACGGCAGCGATTCTGGTCGCAACTTGCTTCACGATCTTATTAGCACGCTATATTCACCTACAAATCCAGCAGTACGATTATTTTTCGACTGAGTCCAACAAAAACCGCATTAAGCTTCAGGCGATACCCCCTACACGGGGCTATATTTATGATCGGAACGGCATATTACTCGCCGACAATCATCCGATTTTTACCGTCATGGTTAATTTAGATGACGTAAGTGATTTAAATAAAACGCTGACAGCTCTCACGCCCGTCCTCGATCTTAGTCCCGATGAAATTGAGCGTTTTACCGCGCGTGCACGCGTGACAGGTGCACAGCTCAATCCAATCGCCCTAAAGATCGACTTGAACGAATCACAAATTGCACGCTTTAGTGAACGTAAGCAGGAGTTTCCTGGAGTCGCCATCCAAACTAAAATGACTCGCTTTTATCCATACGGCGAATTATTTGCGCATGTGATTGGATATGTCGGCAGAATTAATGATAAAGAACAAGCAACTTTAGACAAGAATATTTATGCAGGTACTGACTTGATCGGTAAGATTGGTATCGAAAAAAGTTATGAAAACCTACTTCATGGCACACCTGGCTATCAATATATCGAGGCCAATGCTCATGGTGAAATCATCAGGCAACTTGGCAAGACTGATGCTACACGCGGCGATGACCTCTATTTATCCATTGATTACGGTCTACAAAAAATTGCACACGATCAACTTGCGGGACGACGTGGTGCAGTTGTTGCGATGAATCCAAAAACAGGAGAGGTTCTCGCATTTGTCAGCAATCCTTCGTTTGATCCAAATCCTTTTATTGCTGGTATTAAATCAGATGCTTATGCCGCCTTGCGTGATGATCCAGATCAGCCGCTCTTTAACCGCGTATTGCAAGGTCTTTATCCACCGGGTTCTACTGTTAAGCCCATTGAAGGGTTAGGCGGAATTAACTACGGCTTAATTGATTGGACTTCTCGGATTTACGATAGCGGATCATTTCACTTACCCGGCGACTCGCACTTATTCCGTGACGACGCCAAAAGTGGACACGGTACTGTTGATCTAGACAAAGCGATCACCGTGTCGTGCGACACTTTCTTTTATGTTTTAGCCTATCGTATGGGTATTGAGCGCATGCATGAATGGATGACTCAATTCGGATACGGACAAAAAACAGGAATTGATTTACCTGGAGAAAAAGGCGGACTCTATCCATCACCAGAATGGAAACTTCGAGCACGTAAAGCAAAATGGCTCGCAGGAGAAACAATTTCACTCGGTATTGGACAAGGATACTTACTAGCCTCTCCCCTACAACTTGTGAAATCTGTAGCAATTTTAGCAAATCAAGGTCATATCGTGACGCCACATCTATTGTTGGGCAGTAAAGGTCAAACGCCTTTTGTACTCCCCAACAAATCAGAAGGAGTGATTAATTTTCATGGAACAGCTCAAGACTGGCTCAACACTCGCGAAGCAATGGTCAATGTTATCGAACATGGAACTGCACATGGCATTGGTTACGGGCTAACAGGCTATCGGATTGCAGGAAAAACAGGAACTGCGCAGGTTGTTGGCATTGCCCAAGGTAAAAAATACAACAAAGCTGCACTCACCAAGCGTCAACTTGATCACGCACTATTTACAGCTTTTGCGCCTGCTGATGATCCAACTATTGCGATTGCTATTATTGTTGAAAATGGTGGTTTTGGTGCTTCTGCCGCAGCACCCATTGCTAGGTCAATGTTTGACTATTATTTGCACCAGAAAGCCAAGAACCCACTCAAACCAGAACTTCCTCCTATCGATAATGGTCTGATGACTGCTGGGCAACCAATCCCTGAAGTCAAAACAACACCAGCCAAACCAATAGTTGCTCCAATTGTGAGCAGCACAAGCGGCGTGGAGTAATTTTTAGTGAATCAACTTCGTATTATTGGTGGTGAATGGAAACGGCGAACGATTCGATTTGAAAGCATCGAAGGATTACGTCCAACACCTGATCGTGTGCGGGAAACACTTTTTAATTGGCTCATGTGGGACGTTGCAGGACGACGTGTACTTGATGTTTGTGCTGGCAGTGGTGCGCTTGGATTAGAAGCTCTCTCTCGTGGTGCTGCGCATTGCACATTGATTGAGCCACACAAAAAACAAGCCTTTCAATTGCAAAAGACTCTGACTGAACTTCAATCAGATTTAGGCAAAGTGTTAAATTTTACAGCTCAAACAGCCGTCAATAAAGTTGAAGGCACATTTGATTTGATGTTTTTAGACCCGCCCTACTCACTGAATTTGTGGGCGGAATTAGCACAGCTTTATGACAACAAATTGAATGAGAATGCTTTCATTTATGTTGAAGCTGATCGCGCCTTTGAAACACTCGGCTTGCCAGCACATTGGGAATTAAAGAAGCAAACGAAGGCTGGTAGTGTCGTGGCGGGATTGTTTGAGCGAAAGACGGTTTAAATAATAAAGCCTTAACCATACGCACTTCAAACATAAGTTCACTGAGCTTGTCGAAGTGAAGATCTTTATCGTTGAGTGATCCCGCACATTTCGACAAGCTCAATGAGCTATGTTGTTTAAATAGAGCTTTTAGGCATCCAATCAATAATACGGAAACCCTTCCGCCATCGACAGCCCTTCCTTGCGTTCTTCATCTACAATCTGGCGCGCCACAAACATAATTAACTGACGCAACCAACGATGCGCGGGATGATGATGCAGCAATGGTCCCCAAGCCATTTTCAACTCAAACTCAGGAATATAAAACGGTGGGTCTTTGATCATCAGTTTTGGATGATCAGCATTCAATCGCGCAACACGAGTCGGTAATGTTGCAATCAAGTCAGCATTCGCAGCAATCAGACCTGGTGTTTGATAATGACGGGTAAAAATACTGATTTTACGCTTTTGTCCAATACGCTCAAGCGCCTGATCAATCCAGCCCAAGCCACCTGATTTTTCAGGATTCACACCGAAGCCTACTCCCATACCCGTTTTACTGACCCAGATATGCTGCGCTTCTAAGTAATTTTTTAGATTAAATTGTTCAAGACTTGGGCTCTTGCTATTGAGCAAACAGCTAAAACTATCGCGCCAGACCAAGACTTGATGGAAACTCTGCGGAATTTCATTAAAACGATTAATTGCCAAATCGACTTTACCCTGCTCCATATCGCGATAAGACACATCAGAAGGGGTTAAAAAGTCGAGAACGACATTCGGTGCTTCCGAGCGCATCGCTTTGACCAAACGAGGAACAAGTGTCGCCTCTGCATAATCACTCGTCATGATACGGAATACGCGTGCACTCGTATAAGGACGGAACTCCGTACGCGGCTCTAAAATCTGAGATAAATCAGCAAGAGCTTCACGAATTAACGGCTGTAATTCAAGTGCGCGCTCTGTCGGCGTCATGCCTTCTGATGAGCGAATTAATAGCGGATCATTGAATAGCGTACGCAGACGACGCAAAATATTGCTCATCGCAGGTTGAGTGACGCCTAGCTGCTCAGCAGCGCGTGTGACATTTTTTTCTCTCAATAAAACATCAAGATAGATTAATAAATTGAGATCCACGCGCTCAAGATTCATGAAATAAATACCGAAGATTAAACTGATAAATTAGCTAAATTATGCCACAAAAAGTAGAATCCCCCAACATGATCTGAATAAGGTTTTCTTTTATTCTTTATTAGATTGACTTATTATCTGCACCAGTAGATTTCTTATCCCGAACATCTACTTAGAATAAGTCAAAAAAAGCTCCCATCAGAGCGAAAGAATTAAACAAAATCTAAGCAATATCCGATATTTAAATTGTAATCGTTATTTAAATCCCCCCTCTACCTTTATATAGGAAGACGTCATGACTACATATAGCACTGCGATTGATGCAATCCGCGAATTAAAAGCAAAATTCGGCGGCACATGGGCAGATATCAGCCCTGAAGATGGTGCACGCATGCAACTTCAAAACCGTTTCAAAACCGGTTTAGACATTGCTAAATACACTGCTGCAATCATGCGCAAAGATATGGCTGATTATGATGCTGACTCTAGCAAATACACTCAGTCTTTAGGTTGCTGGCACGGTTTTATCGCGCAACAAAAAATGATCGCGAACAAAAAATATTTCGGCACAACTGACAAACGTTACATCTACCT
>JASLHI010000013.1 GCA_030149815.1 Aquirhabdus sp.
CTGAAACGCGGCCTGCCAGTGACCAACACCAACGGCCCGATCACCGTGCCCGTGGGTGATGCGACTCTGGGTCGTATCATGGATGTACTGGGTCGTCCTATCGACGAAGCCGGTCCAGTTGAAACCAAAGACCATTGGGCAATCCATCGCCCAGCACCGACCTACGCTGAACAAGCGGGTTCAACCGAAATCCTGGAAACCGGTATCAAAGTCATCGACTTGCTGTGCCCGTTCGCCAAGGGTGGTAAAGTTGGTCTGTTCGGTGGTGCGGGTGTAGGTAAAACCGTTAACATGATGGAACTCATCAACAACATCGCTAAAGCACACAGTGGTTTGTCTGTGTTTGCAGGTGTGGGTGAGCGTACTCGTGAAGGAAACGACTTCTACCATGAAATGAAAGACTCTGGCGTTCTTGATAAAGTTGCCATGGTTTATGGTCAGATGAATGAGCCGCCGGGTAACCGTTTACGCGTTGCGTTGACTGGTTTGACCATGGCTGAATACTTCCGTGACGAAAAAGATGAAAACGGCAAAGGCCGTGACGTATTGTTGTTCGTTGACAACATCTATCGTTACACCTTGGCAGGTACTGAAGTATCTGCACTCTTGGGTCGTATGCCATCAGCGGTAGGTTATCAGCCTACTCTCGCTGAAGAAATGGGTGTACTGCAAGAGCGTATTACTTCAACTCAAGCTGGTTCGATTACTTCAATTCAAGCGGTTTATGTTCCAGCCGACGACTTGACAGATCCATCACCAGCAACGACCTTCGCTCACTTGGATGCGACTGTTGTTCTGTCGCGTGATATCGCGTCATTGGGTATTTACCCAGCGGTTGATCCATTAGATTCAACTTCACGTCAGCTTGATCCAGGCATCGTTGGTGAAGAGCACTATACTGTTGCACGTGGTGTACAAACCATTCTGCAACGTTATAAAGAACTCAAAGACATCATTGCGATCTTGGGTATGGATGAGTTGGCTGAAGAAGATAAGTTGGTCGTTTACCGTGCACGTAAAATCCAACGCTTCTTGTCACAACCGTTCCACGTTGCTGAAGTGTTCACTGGTTCACCAGGTAAGTTGGTATCATCGAAAGATACGATTGCTGGCTTTAAAGGTATTATTGCTGGTGACTACGACCACATGCCAGAACAAGCGTTCTACATGGTCGGTGGCATCGAAGAAGCTGTTGCTAAAGCTGAAAAGCTCGCAGCTAAATAAGACCATTAAGCAGGAGAACGCCACATGGCAACCTTACATTGTGATGTAGTTAGCGTAAGTGGCTCGATTTTCAGCGGCAATATTAGCATGCTGATTGCTGATGGTGTTGCAGGGCAAATGGGGATATTACCAGGGCATACGCCTTTGGTAACCTTACTCAAGCCAAGCACGCTGCGGGTTCAGGATGCTAATGGTCATGAAGAGCAGATTTATGTATCGGGTGGCGTACTTGAAGTACAGCCACACGTTGTAACCGTTTTGGCGGATACGGCGATACGTGCTGCAAACTTGGATGAAGCTAAAATCTTGGAAGCGCGTCAGCAAGCGGAAAACTTGCTGGCGAACCAAAAAGGTGATTTTGACTCTGCAGCTGCATTAGCCACATTGGCAGAAACAGCAGCTCAGCTTCAAACCATCCGCCGTTATCAAAATCGTGCTTAATTCCGGATTAACAGATGTGTCATAAAAAAAGCAGCTCATGAGCTGCTTTTTTGTTGGATCAATTTTTAGTGGTCACTTGATATTTCTTGAGGCCGTTAACTTGCTAAAGCCGATTTCTCGGAGATAGTCTGAGTGACTTTAGGTGGTTGTTTCGGCTTAGGCGCGAGCCATAAAAGAACTTGATCAATAACACGCTGGCTATATTGCAGTTGCATATGATCAACACCATAGAAAACAACTTTACGATCTTGTGGGATATTGAGTTGATATTCTGGATTAGCGTGTTCGCCCAGAGCGCTTTTGACGCTGACTAAATAGTCGCCAACAGTTTCGCGAGCTTTAGAGTGAATATTTTCACGCTCAATGGTGCCAGCGATAAAGTAGGCTTTGATATTCGATGGCAGTGGTGCTGGTCGACGGTTATCAGCAAAGTCACCTCGACGTCCAGATTTTAGATGTTCCCAATCATCGTCACGTATGCTGCCCCAACGTAAGTCAATAATGCCTGCGCTACGGAGATCTCCGAGTCGAGCGACTGTGCCTGCAAAAGGAATTTTACCGACTTTGTCGATAACCATATAGCCGAGACGTTCGAGCAGTGCGCCTTGATGCGGTGATCCAAGACACATCAAATGATCAACCAAGAATATCCAATTAAAACCAGATTGCTTACCGTAGAACATGGCACTGCGAGAAACTAAGCCTCCCATGCTATGACCAATAATATCGAGATGAGTAATATCTGGATTTTTTATTGCAAGATCATTCAAGAGGTTCGAAAAAGATCGACCATTTAAGGAAATACGGCGTCCTGTGTTGTAGTTCAGATAAAGAACAGTGCAGTCTTGTTGACGATAAATTTGCTCGCCCATGCTTTGATATTTACTCGGATACCAGCTATGCGTATCCATGCATAGGCCGTGAACCAAGATCACGACTCGACCGCTGAGTGGACCTGTAAATACTTTGCCATGACGATCATAGACCAGCATCGGCAAGGCTAATGGATTGCAGTCATAAACTAAATGATCCCCCATGATTCCGTTGAGGGCGCTGACGAGCATGTGTAGAGGTGGTGCGAGGGGTCTCTGAGCATGTTCATGGCTGGCGCGACCTAAGATGCGCAATCCATGTGCTGCATATTGCCCTGTATGTTTCATTACAAATTTGATGAACAAGTAGGTGCGGTCTGAAACGCCTTTTTGTAATGGAGTTTGGTTCTCTTCGCGATATAGTCCAACGGAGCGTAAAAATGTTTCACGATAGATTGCTTGAACGAATTCTGTGGTTCGGGCAACGCCAGTTGTTGCGAGTTGTGCCAGTCCTTCGATTAAATCGCCTTGTGTAATGGCTGATTTACGTAAGCTGCAATAAGGTTCATGCAAGGGCGTTGGGCTAGGCATAAGACTCTCAATAACGGTTATTACACAGTAGAAATACGGCATTAATAATGCGAAAGAGAAGTAGGAGGCATTTTAGTTTGAAACTGCCGTCGAAACATCCTGTATTGTACTGTGTATGCTAAACGATTCAAAAGTATGATTATCAGTGAACTGTTAGACACAATATAAACATATTCGACCCTAGCATAACACTAAAGTTCTTTTTGTGAACTGTTTATTCATTCCGTTCAATTGACGAAAAGTGACTATGTGATGATTGTGTGATGGTTGATTGATAATCCTTTGATGTGTTGTGCAGCGTTATGATGCGCAGATGTGGTAAATTCTCAGTTATTCGATCAGTGACTTCTTAGGGATATTTCATATTTATTATGCAACTGATTTATATCCATGGTTTAAATAGCGATGCCCAATCTCCAAAAGGCCAGATGCTGGCAGATTGGTGCGCGATTCATCGCCCTGAAATTAAGGTGGTTCGCCCTGATCTTAACTTACCGCCCATGCAAGTGATGGCTATATTGAGCCAACTCATTGAAAGCGATCCAAATACAGGTTTAGTTGGTAGTTCACAGGGCGGTTTTTTTGCAACAGCTTGCGTGGCCAAGTTTGGTGTGAAAGCGGTGCTAGTGAATCCGTCTGTGCGTCCTTTTGAAACGTTGAAGCGTTTCTTTGCAAATGGTCATCATGGGCATACGACGCCTGGTGGTTGGACGATTACCCAAAGTGATTTAGCAGACTTTGCGACTTTATTTAATCCTGTCCCGCTTCATCCTGAGAATATCCTTGTATTATTAAAACAGGGGGATGAAGTGTTAGATTACCGTGTTGCCGAAGGGTATTATGGTCAAGATAGCGCGCAGTGTTCGATGGTTATCGAGTCAGGGGGTGATCATTTCATGCATGATATGGCCGATAAGATTCCCTTGATGATTGATTTTTTATTTACAGCATAATGAATGAAGGATTACGTGTTTAGTGACTCAATATACTGCTGAATCCCTTGAGGTTCTTTCTGGTCTAGATCCTGTTCGCCGTCGTCCTGGGATGTACACTGATACCACGCGTCCCAATCATTTGGCGCAAGAAGTCATTGATAATGCTGTCGATGAAGCATTGGCAGGTCATGCCAATCAGGTCGAAGTCATCCTCTATAAAGATGGTTCGTTGTCGGTACAAGACAATGGGCGCGGTATGCCAGTCGATATTCATCCGGAATATGGTCAGAGTGGTGTCGAAATCATCATGACCAAGCTGCATGCGGGGGGTAAATTTTCAACCGATAATTATCAGTTTTCTGGTGGTTTGCACGGTGTTGGAATATCTGTGGTGAATGCGCTGTCTACCAAAGTGGATGTCAGTGTATTACGCGGTGGCAGTCAGTATCAGATGAGCTTCGAACATGGTGAAAAAGTCACTGATTTGACAGCGAAAGAAGGATTTCCAAAACGCCAGAGTGGAACATTAGTGCGATTCTGGCCTGATGCCAAGTATTTTGATAGCGCGAAATTTTCTGTTCGGGCACTGAAGCATAATTTAAAAGCCAAGGCTGTACTCTCTGCAGGTTTAAAAGTCATCTTCACTGATGAAGAAAGCGGTGAAAAACTCACTTGGCAATTTGAAAATGGCTTGGTGGATTATCTTAAAGATGAGTTACAAGGGCGCGAGACGGTTCCGCTAGAGCCATTTTCAGCGAGTGGAAAGGCGGAGCGTGCGGCATGTGAGTTTGTGGTGTGCTGGTCGGCAGAAGATGGCGATAGTATTCAAGAGAGCTATGTGAATTTGATTCCAACCGCGCAAGGCGGTACGCATGTCAATGGTTTGCGCACAGGCACGACTGATGCACTGCGTGAATTTTGTGAGATGCGTAACTTATTGCCACGCAATATGAAATTATCTGGCGATGACGTCTGGGATGGTGTGAATTTTATTCTGTCGCTTAAGTTTCAAGAGCCCCAGTTTTCAGGTCAAACCAAAGAAAGACTTTCAAGTCGTGAAGCTGCACCAATTGTGCAGAGTATTGCCAAAGATGCGTTTTCACTCTGGCTCAATAAAAATCCTGAAGTGGGTACGCGTTTAGCCGAAATGGCCATTGAGCGTGCAGGTCGTCGTTTGAAAGCGGCTAAGAAAGTTGAGCGTAAGAAGATCGTTTCTGGCCCTGCATTACCTGGGAAACTTGCGGATTGCTCAGGTGCAACGCGTGAAGATACTGAATTGTTCCTTGTTGAAGGAGATTCTGCGGGTGGAAGCGCGAAGCAAGCACGAAATCGTATGTTTCAAGCGATTATGCCGTTGCGCGGTAAGATTCTGAACACGTGGGAAGTATCGAGTAATGAGGTACTGGCATCACAAGAAGTACATGATATTGCGATTGCCATTGGCGTTGATCCGGGTAGCGATGATTTATCAGAGTTACGTTATGGCAAGATTTGTATTCTTGCGGATGCGGATTCGGATGGGTTGCACATTGCGACGTTATTGTGCGCGCTATTTGTGAAGCATTTCCCTGCTTTGATTGAGCAAGGGCACTTGTTTGTAGCGATGCCGCCGTTGTATCGGATTGATGCAGGGAAAGATGTGCATTACGCGCTCGATGATGACGAGCTGCAGGGGATTTTGGCAAAGATTAAAGGCAAAGTGCCACAAATTACCAGATTCAAGGGGTTAGGTGAGATGAATCCATTGCAGTTGCGTGAAACGACGATGGATCCCGATACACGCCGATTGGTACAACTTGATTTGGACGATACACATGCGACCAATCATTTACTCGATAAGTTGCTTGCTAAGAAACGCGCGCCAGATCGTAAAACATGGTTGGAAGATAAAGGTAATTTAGCGGACATCATGGTGTAGAGTTTGGGTTATTGGATAGTGAACTTTGTTGAAGAGTCCGAGCGCTATTGACATAGAAGATATAACTTTTAGCATGAGTTATATCTTCTTTATATCTTAGAATTTTCTAGTTATGTAGCTGAAAAAACAACTATGTACGGATAATTTTTCCTGTGTACAGTACTGCGCCAGTTGGTTGACCCGTTGGTGAACCGTTCTTAGGCTCCAAACTAATTGCTAAAGTGACATCTTTGCTAATCAAATCTGCCGTGACTTTAGAGATGGTTGCCTGACCATTTGTTAAGTGAATGATGCCTAAGGAACGTGGTGCGCTCTTATCGTGGATGCTCCATAGCTCCAGATCACGATCAGATGGAACGGATTGTGCGTTGAGTACACTTAATATCAGTGACTGACCCTGCTGGCGAACAATCCACGCCGGGCTATTTTTATCCGTACTGAGCACTGCAACGTCACGCATGATTTGTGACTGCTGTGCAACCATAGGCTGAACGATAGTGCTAAACTCTGGGCGAACAAAAAGAAATAATGTGAGACTTGCCGCTATTCCAGTGCTAATCCATGCAAAAGGCTTCCAATAATTGTCATTAGATACAATTTGAGGATGATGGGGTTGATGTTTTATCGGAGTTGTTGATGTTTTTTCCATGAGGTTTACACCATCCAAGCGCGCTTCTATTTTTTGCCAAACTTCTATAGGCACGGGCTGAGGATTGAGTAAATGAGTCAGCGGATTCAGACGACGTTCCCACGCATGAGTTAACGCGCGTAATTCTGGCTCTTGTTGTAAACGTGATTGAAAGCGTAAACGTGCCGAGGCTGATAGTGTACCCAACACATATTGAGCCGCAATCAGATTCAATGGTGGTTCGCCACCCTCTCGCTGCATGTCATTAAGAGTCGTATTCATATCGCCCCCATGCATTTTTTCAAGAAATCTAAGCCTCGTCTAATCCACGTTTTGGCAGAGCCCAAAGGCACTGTCAGATGTGCGGCAACTTCTTGATGGGTCATGCCATCAAAAAATGCCAGTGATACACATTGTCGCTGCTGACTATCTAATCCTTCTAGACACACCGATAGCAACTGATGATGGTCTTGATCTAGCACATGGCTCAATGGATCATCTTTCTCAGAAGCCAGTGCGTCATCATCGAGTAATGGCAATGTCTCTAGTGGTGTTCGGCGAATGCGATCAATACAGCGATTGCGCGTAATCGTCGACATCCAAGTTCGAACAGAACCCCGCTCAATGTCGTATTGATCGGCAGCATGCCACAACGTCAGAAAAACTTCTTGCAACACTTCCTCCGCAGCATCTCGCTTACGGAGTAAACGCAGTGCAACTGCAAACAATTGCGGTGACGTTTGGTCATAGAGTTGGCGAAAAGCGTCACGGTCGCCTTGACCTATTTTGAGTAATAGCGCGCGCTCATCCAAAGCTGATGCAAACATTATCCAGGTATCCAATTCAGATCGAGTATCCGCTGGGTCATCCACAATAACGCCAACACGCACGCTACCATCGAGCCGCCTTTAAACATGACTTGACGATAGAACACCATCGACCTTAAAGCTAGCGCTAAAGGGAAAAAGAACAAAATACATGTAATCTGCCCAAGCTCGATGCCAAAATTAAATGAAAACAATGCCATTAATCGAGCACCCGTATGCAGCGGCAAATCAGACAACGCACTGGCAAAGCCAAAGCCATGAATTAGACCAAAACAAAATGCAATACGAATCTGCTTCGCACCCAATATCGATGGGAAAATATTATTGAGTGCGGCGACAGCAATCGAGAATGCAATTGCTGATTCAACCCAGCGTGAAGGCAGCGAAATAATATTCAATGCCGCAACGGTCAGCGTAATCGAATGCGCCAAGGTAAATGCTGTTGCAATATAAAGCGTATGACGAACTGCGGTTGCTGAAGATTTGACAGGAACCCACTCATTGTCAATTCGGTGATAAACCGCAGGCAGTAACAAGCACAGCAAGAAAAGTAAATGGTCATAACCCGTCAGAATATGATGAATGCCTTCTTTGACATACGTCATAAAAGTCTCGCCAAGATCACGGCTGGTATTCCCGAGCTCAGTCACACTCGGTGCAATCAGCCATGTTCGACTGGGCGCTTCAGGTTTATCTGCATCTTTTGAACTGATAATCAACCGATGTCCACTATCGATATGATTCAACATCCGATAATCCAGCACCGTAGCTTTTGACTTACCACAGTCAATCGACAAATACGCCACGATATAAGACAACCCCGCGACTTGGTCAATCGCAAGGGGTTCACGTTGGCTATTCATCGTGCAGATGGTGGCACCTGATTTCCATTGTAAATTTTGTGCTAATAATGCTGTGATTGCGGAATCTTGTGCCTTGATTGCACCCCATGTGATCTGATTTTTTTCATTCACGCTCACAGGAACCAACAGCGCTAAATCTCGCACCGCCAGCCGATATTCAGCCGTCGCAATCGGACTATGATCATGTGTTTCAACAGCAAGGTAAGCCGTACTGAATTGATGTGCTTGCGCGCGGTTAAATGCTGATAAGACGATTAACCAAAATAAAATGGTGAGTGCGAATATCAGAGCGACTTTAGTGTGCTTTTGTCCTGTCATATTCTTCATGATTATCCTGCCTTAATGGATTGTGCTAAAACCTGCGTCAAGCGCGGGTATTCAAAGCCTGTTTGTTTAATCCAATCCTGAATAATCTTCATATCCGTGATGCTATGCGCCCGAATCGCCGCATTGGTATAAATCACGACATCAGCTGTTTCTCGTTGTTTCTGCCAATTACTTTTAGCCAAATCTAGCGCTTTGTCAGGTGGATTGAGCATCATGGCGTACATCGCCTCTTCACGCTGATGTGCAATCTCACCGCGTTGTTGCCATACCTTAATCCGCTCACCGAGCAGTTGAAAATCAGCTTGAGCGTTTGGACTTTTTAATTGAATTTCACTGATGACTAAGCGTAAAAGCAGCGCATCATTATCCTTATGAGATTCGAGGAGATGCTGCGTTTCAGCCCAATTTCGATGATCTAATAACCAGTCTGCTCGCGCAGTAAGAGAAGGGGCAGTGGTCATGTCCAACTGTTCAAAAACTTTTTTTGCTAACACGTAATCATTTGATCGTAAGGCAATATCCGCCAGAATAAGATTCAGCCAGCGTAACTGACCTGCATCTAGTCCGTTATTGATCTGTGTCAATTGAGATAAAACATCTCGACTATTAGCGATCTTACCCGTCATATCATCGACTTGCCCCATACATGCAAAACGCAAAATCATCAGCCCCATGTCGCGAATGCCATCACACTCTTTGCGGGCATCATCAAATCGACCTTGAACCAAACTAATCGATGACAACATCAGCACACTATCAGGCTGATTAGGCACTTTTTTTAAAATTTCCTGTAACACCGCTTTCGATTCATCGAAATGATGATTCGCCTGTAGGATCGTTGCGCGAAACATCATGATTTCTGGCGTATTGTCTTTAAGATAGGGTTCCAGCAAAGATTCAGCTTGACCTGATGCACGCGGATCACCTTGCGAATATGATCTGGCAAGCAAAGCACTAATTTGTGGTGCGACAACGCTAAATGGTAATTTGCCTGCAGACTGTAGAACCAGATGGCTTTGATATGTTGGGCTGCCCGCAGGTAATGTATCAATCACTTCGGTATCCGTCGTTGGGCGATACGGCGTTGCATGAGCAATACTTAGTGCTCCAAGTATAAGGCTTAATATCGCACTTTTAAGAACATCTCGTCTTATCCTGCGTTTTGTTTGTCTCATTGCTCACTCCAAACGCGATTTATTGTTTTTGAAATGACACACCGAATGCATGGATTCGGTGTGTCATGGCATCTTTCGCTAAAACGTCACTTTTTGTGGTTCGGTATTTTCTGGTGAAGTCGCCACAATCTGAGTCAGGTCAATCGGCATAGTCTCTTCAGACATTGCCGCTGGTGTATCGGTTTGCTGACGTACAATCGTAATAAATGGATCATCCGTCGATGGAGTCGGAATACCATTAAATGCACTACTGTCATTGCTACCGCCACCGCCACAACCTGCTAGTAAGAGTGTCCCTACCAGTAATAAACCTGTTGGAACAACCAAAGCTAAACGCATGATATTTCTCCTTAATCATGTAGAATTACGCTTATGGTGAACCTGGGATAGGCGTAGTGACATAAGGGAACGTCGTGTCAAACTGGGAAGACGTTTGTAACGCACCATCGGTGAAATGAATCGTGCCTGACGGCGCATCACTCGCTTGACAACCCACTGCAGTATTCACACCCGCAATCGTACAGACTTTGCCCATCACAACGCGTAGTGCGATATCCACGACATCATCGCCAGGACGACGACCGTTCGGGAATCCTGCGTTATCGCCATTAATCACACCTAAGCGATCTTGCTGTGGCTGAGCAACGGCAGGAATAGACGTATTCAGGCGCAACATTTCAGATGCAACGACACCTGTGGGTTTATTTAATGTCGGAATACCGGTCAAAAATGCCGCGACTAAATCAGTCCGCGGGAAGTTAGTCGGCGCTTTGACACCTGCGCTACTAAAGAGGATTTGAAGTAACGTAGGTAAGGTTGGATTGGTTACATAGGTCGCAAACTGACTATCATCCTTCGGTTGGCTTGCGTTGAATTTGTCTTTGTCTTTTAAACCAATGACGAGCTCATTGACCAATGGCATGCCTAAACGTGAAACTTGTGTCCATGCACCACCTTCCTTAGTCGCAGAACCGATGTCACTGTTTGGCGTTGGATTGCGTAGTACACCTTGACGCAAACTTGCAGTTGTCCAACCACCGATAATTGGTTGACCTGCATTGACAAGACATCCCACTGGGAGTTCAAGGGCAATAGAAGTCACGTTTTTATCTGCCAATGTATTTACACCAGCACTTTCTGCATTAGCATTAAACTCAGTTGCGGGTGCTGCGATATTCACAAGGTCAAAAGTCTGACCGAGATTCACAGCAAATGAATCTTTACGCTGCCCAACGAAGACTTTGCCTGTACCACATCCTGGAACCGTAATCGGTGAAATAAAGCTATTTGCATACGCAGCATAGTTTGGAATAGATTTATTCCCAACATTATCAAATGGCTTGTTGAACGTACCTAACAATGTCCGCACGCCTGTCCGACGATTACCCTTGACCATCGTCACGGTGTACGACTCAGCCGTATTTTGTGCTGAACTCGAGTTGTTAGTAATAGCACCAATATTAGACAATGGCACAGAGACCATTTGACCACCAACAGGTACTTTTAAATCTTTTAAGGTTTGTGTGAAACGGAACTGGAAGGTGATGTGTTCTTTTGCATCACCGACGTTATCAATTTCAATTTCATAGAGTGCATTTGGGTCTAACGAAAAATAGTTAGGGCCACCATAAGCATCTTGAAGCGGAAGATAGTTAGCAATCATAGTGACATAGCCTGAGCGCCCTGCCTCATAGCTATTAAACATATAGAAGTCTGTCCCATCGACTTTTGGCGTCTTGGTAATACTTGGCGCCTCTCTATGGCTGGATGCCATTGCGGTAAAACTGCCTGTTGCCATCAATAAAGCGACGGTGAGGCACGTAAGCTGACGTTTCATTTTTTATATCCTTGAGATGGTAAAATGAGTACTTTTATTGGGTTCAGTAAATTTTTTGACATCTAACGCGCGTGATTTTGTAATCACATTAGTAATTACGTAGCGAATGTCTTTTTGGATTCAAAAAAAGCCAAATTATTTTTATACTGATTTTTTTTGTTCAGATTGACTGAATAACAAAGCGTTCAAATGCTTGAATGGAAGTATCTTGAAGTAAATTGAATTGATCGTTCGGCGCTAGTGTTAATACGTCAGCTGACTAGGGTAAGATAGTGGTCATAGAAGACGGATGGACAGGTTTTATAAACTTATCCTATAAAAAAGATTATAGGGTAATGGGAAAAACTCTGGTGTTTCTGTGGTGTCAGGCGTGTTTTATCATCGACATTAATCATTGCGAGATATCTGCATGAGTCTTCATTGGTCCATTCATTATTAGAGAAAACATTATGCTCACTGATCAACAAGCCGCACTGACTGCAGCAATTCAAGCCCTCGATGTTGAGCAGGTCAAAGCCTTGCTCGCACAAGGTGTCGATCCAAATTTTATTGATGAAGAATATGGTCCACCTGCGACACAAATTTGTGATCGTTTGTTTGATTGGTGGGAAGCGGTTCTGAACGGTTATGAAACTGAAGAACCACTCGATGACAGTCAAAAAAGTCGATTACTCACACCTTATCAGGCGATTTTGCAGGCTTTGATTGATGCAAAAGCGAATTTGCATCTTTGGGATGCAGAAGAGTTTTTTGGTCCATTGTGGGACGCAGCAAGTGCAGCATGTGTTCCAGTTGTACAAACGCTGCTAGATCATAAAGTTGATCCAAATAAACGCGATGATGAAGGCATGACGATTCTATCTTCGATTTGTGATCTATATTTTGATGTGGATTACGATCTGATTGATTGGGATCAAGCTTTGCCAGAAGAGCGTGAAACCGTTGAACTGTTGCGTAAGCATGGTGCGCTGACGACTGCCGAGTTTTTGGCAAGCTAAGTCTGCTGTTACTCATAGATTAGATTTAGCGATTGGTTTTTTAGACAACTTCTAAAAACTTGTTATTGGAATGATTTACTGCCATAGAAATGGATAGCGCATGAGCAATCTGAACCTTGCGACCGAAAGTCGGTCTGTTGCGGAGTTTACCGAACAGGCTTATTTGAATTACGCCATGTACGTCATCATGGATCGTGCGCTGCCGCATGTTGCAGATGGCTTGAAGCCTGTACAGCGCCGTATTGTTTATGCGATGAGTGAGCTGGGTCTGAAGAACTCAGGCAAACCCAAAAAATCCGCGCGTACGGTCGGTGACGTCCTTGGTAAATATCATCCGCATGGTGATAGTGCATGTTATGAAGCCATGGTGTTGATGGCGCAGCCATTTAGCTATCGTTATCCACTCGTCGATGGACAAGGTAACTGGGGTTCACCTGATGATCCGAAGTCCTTTGCGGCGATGCGTTATACCGAGGCGAAACTCTCCGCATACAGTGAATTACTGCTGAATGAACTTGGGCAAGGCACAACCGAGTGGCAGGATAATTTTGATGGCTCGCTACAAGAGCCAGTGACATTACCTGCGCGTCTACCAAATATTTTGCTGAATGGCACGATGGGTATTGCGGTTGGAATGGCAACAGATATTCCACCGCATAATTTGCGTGAAGTCGTGAAAGGCACGATTGCGTTGTTGAAAAATCCGAATTTATCGGATGAAAAGCTCGCGACTTATATTCCTGGTCCTGATTTACCGACACGCGCTGAAATTATTAGCAGTCCAGAAGACCTCCTGAAAATCCAAATGACGGGTCGTGGGAGTTATCGCTCCCGTGCGATTTATCATGTAGAAAAAGGCGAGATCGTCATTACCGATTTGCCGTATCAGGTGTCTGGTGCGAAGGTGATCGCGCAAATTGCTGAGCAGATGCAGGCGAAGAAGCTGCCTTTGATTACGGATTTACGTGATGAGTCCGATCATGAGAATCCAACACGGATTGTGATTATTCTGCGTTCGAATCGTGTGGATGCGGATGCGGTGATGAGTCATCTTTTTGCGACGACAAAGCTTGAAAGCAGTTATAGCGTCAATCTGAATATGATTGGGCTGAATGGTCGTCCGCAAGTGAAGTCGATTCGGACGGTTTTACTCGAATGGCTCGATTATCGTCAGCAAACGGTACGTCGTCGTTTGACGCATTCGTTAGACAAAATTGAGAAACGCCTACATATTTTAGGCGGTTTGCTGATTGCGTATTTAGATATTGATACCGTGATTCGAATTATCCGTGAAGAAGATCATCCCCGAGCGGAATTAATGGCGCACTTCGGTCTGACCGAGATTCAAGCGGATGCGATTTTGGATCTGAAATTGCGTCATTTGGCGAAACTTGAAGAAATGGAAATTCGCCGTGAACAAGAAGAGCTTGAGTTACAGGCGGCTAAAATTCGTGGTTATTTGAACAATCCAGAGTTATTGAATGGATTAATCATCGAAGAGCTACAAGAAGATGCCAAAAAACATGGTGATGATCGTCGTTCACCGATTGTGCAGCGTGATGAAGCCATTGAGCTCAAAGAATCAGATTTGACCCCTGCTGAAGCAATCACGGTGGTGTTGTCGCATTCAGGCTGGATTCGTGCGGCTAAAGGTACCGATATTGATGTCAAAGCTTTGAATTATCGAGCCGGGGATGAATATTTAAGTCATTGCACGGGTAAGAGTAATCAGCGTGTCTATTTGCTGGATAACACGGGTCGTAGTTATGCGCTCCCCGCAGCGAATCTGCCTTCAGCCCGTGGTCAAGGTGAGCCTGTAACGACGAAACTGGCGCCACCTGCGGGTTCACGCTTTGTTGAAGTCGTGATGGGTGAGGATACGCAATCCATTCTATTAGCAAGTAACCAAGGTTATGGCTTTGTCAGTACGATGTCTGCGCTCGACAGTACGGTGAAAGCGGGTAAAACCGTCGTGACGCTGACAGAAGGCAGTGAATTGATGCCTATCTTGCCGTTGCCTGCCGATGCCGATCGGATTGCCGTGCTGTCATCGAGTGGTCGATTATTGATTTATCCACTGGCAGATTTGCCTGTGATGAATCGTGGTAAAGGGAATAAACTCATTGCATTAGAAAGCCACGAAACAGTTCGCGCGATGGTGGGGTTAGTGGCAGGCGCGTCGCTTGTGGTGATGTCGGGTTCACGTCCACTTACGCTCAAAGAAGCTGATGTCGCCCATTATTCGGGTAAACGCGGTCAGCGTGGTCATCTGCTGCCTCGTGGATATCAGAAAGCAGAAAGTATGCAAATGGCATAGAGATTTATGTGCCTTGGCTGTGGTTTTGTAATGGAATACGGTAGACTCGGAATATTGTTCTACTGAGTTGTTGGTGACGGGCTGGTCAAAGTTTTGATCAGTCATGCCAATGAGATAAAGCGTTTATTTTGTTAGGCTGCGCCGAAATTTATTTTGATACCATAAAAATCTGTTTTTAGACGCAAAGCCTGATTGATAACGCTGACCAATAAAATGGATACCGTTAAAAAAGATCAAACCTGAATCTGGAAGTGAAGAGAGAAATCAGTATGACGAATAAGCCTTGGTTTGATTCATATCCCGCAGGGACACCACACGAAATCGTATTGCCTGCGAGCAATACCTCGCTCATTGATCAGTTTGAACGTGCGATACAACTGTATGGCAAGCGTGATGCGTTTGTGTGTATGGAAAAACGGATGACCTATAACGAACTGGATAAAAACAGCCGCCAGTTTGCTGCATATTTACAATCATTAGGCCTTAAAAAAGGCGCACGCGTTGCCGTGATGATGCCAAACGTACTGCAATATCCGATTGCTGTGCTTGCGATTCTACGTGCAGGCTATGTACTGGTGAATGTCAATCCGCTTTATACCGCGCGTGAACTTGAGCATCAACTCAAAGACTCTGGTGCGGAAGTGATTATCGTACTTGAAAATTTTGCATCGACTTTGCAAGAAGTCGTTGCGAACACACCTGTGAAGCGTGTCATCGTAGCAAGCGTGGGCGAGATGTTGGGTCTGGTAAAAGGGACTATCGTCAATTTTGTGGTACGCAATGTACGTAAGCAAGTGCCTAGTTGGTCTATTTCAGGCTCAGTTAGCTTCAAAGATGCGCTTGGTAAAGTCAGTGCGCGTAAATATAAACGTCCAATCGTGGGTTTAAGCGATACAGCAGTATTGCAATATACGGGTGGTACGACAGGCGTTTCTAAAGGTGCCGAACTGACACATTCCAATCTGGTGAGTAATGTTCTGCAAGCAGATGCTTTCTTTAGCACGGTATTTGGTTCAGATGATGCAAAAGAACAGGGCGCGATTCTTTGTGCGTTGCCGCTGTACCATATCTTTGCATTAACAGTATGTGCGATGTTTGGTCTACAAAAAGGGATGTTGACGGTTCTGGTACCCAATCCGCGCGATATTCCTGGTTTGGTCAAAGAGATTGGCTTGTATAAGCCTTCGATCCTGCCTGCGGTGAACACGTTGTTCAATGCCTTGGTCAATAACGAAGATTTCCAGAAATTAGATTTTTCAAATCTGAAGTTGGCATTGGGTGGCGGTATGGCTGTTCTCCCTTCAACTGCAGCAGCATGGCAAAAAGTCACAGGTAAACCGATTGTAGAAGCGTATGGTTTGTCAGAAACTTCACCCGCTGCAACTGCAAATCCTGTCAATATCACGGCTTACACAGGCACGATTGGTATTCCATTTCCATCAACTGATGTCGCAATGTTGGATGATGATGGCAAAGAAGTGCCAATGGGCGAGCGTGGTGAAATCTCGATTCGTGGACCTCAAGTGATGAAAGGCTATTGGCAGCGTCCAGATGAGACAGCCAAAGTTATGACAGCTGATGGTTATTTCCGTACTGGTGATATTGGGGTGATGGACGAGCGTGGTTATATCAAAATCGTTGATCGTAAAAAAGACATGATCTTGGTTTCAGGCTTCAACGTCTATCCAGCTGAAATTGAAGAAGTGATCACCAATAATCCAAAAGTTCTTGAAGCTGCGGCAATTGGTGTACCTGACGAAAAGAGTGGCGAAGTGCCAAAACTGTTTGTCGTGAAGAAAGATCCAAGTTTGACGGAAGCCGAACTTAAAGCGTATATCAATGACAATCTAACCGGTTATAAACGTCCAAAATACATCGAGTTTTTGACTGAACTGCCAAAAAGTAATGTCGGTAAGATTCTGCGTAAAGAATTGCGTCCTTGATTCATTGATGTCTATTGAAAAAGCAGCCTTTAGAGGCTGCTTTTTTATGGGCGATCAGATGCAATTTAAATGCGAATTGAATACGAATATATATTCGTATTAGTCTTGAGCCAATGGTTGATCGATAAGATTTCCCTTGATTCATCGCATGTGAAAGTCATCTCAATGGTTGCTAAAAAGGATAACGCAGTGAAATCAAATAAGCGTGTTTGTGTGATTGGTGCTGGCCCGAGTGGTATTACCGCGGGTAAGAACTGCATCGAAGCTGGACTGGATGTGGTTTTGTTTGAGAAGAATGATAAAGTCGGCGGAAACTGGGTATTTAATTCCAAAACTGGACACTCTAGTGTCTATGAAAATACTCATATCATCAGCTCTAAAGTCTGGTCGGAATATGAAGATTTTCCAATGCCAGAAGATTATCCTGACTATCCAAAGCATAACCAGCTACAAGCTTATTTTGAGTCGTATGCGAAGCATTTTGGCGTCTATGATCATATTTGTTTTGACACTACCGTGAATCATGTCAGTCGTTTGTCGTCTGGCGATTGGAAAGTGGAATACACGGATGAAAAAGGGAACGCACAAGAAGAAATTTTTAACGTATTGATGGTTAGTAATGGTCATCATTGGGATCCTAAATACCCAGAATTCAATGGTAAATTCACAGGAAAATTCATGCATTCACATGATTTTAAAAGTGTAAATGAAGAATGGCGTGGTAAGGATGTATTGGTCATTGGCGGTGGAAATTCAGCATGTGATGTCGCTGTAGAATCAGCGCGGATTGCAAATAAAGTCTGTTTATCGATGCGCAGTCCTCAGTGGTTTGTTCCAAAATTTCTGTTTGGTAAGCCAACCGATGTGTTTGCCGCTGGCGGCAACTTTATGCCGAAAATTGTGAAGCAATATGCACTGAAAAGCGCGCTGTATTTGCTACAAGGATCTTACAAACAATACAATTTGCCTAAACCAAAGATTCTTCCTTTATCGGCTCATCCGACTGCAAATTCGGATTTATTTGATTTTATTCGTCATGGTCGTATTAAGCCTCGTCCAGGCATTCAGCGTTTTGATGGCGGTGTTGTAGAGTTCACAGATGGTAGCCGTGAGCGTTTTGATATTATTTGTTGTTGTACGGGATTCTGGACGACTTTCCCATTCTTTGATGAGTCGTTTATCAATTTCAAGCATGTAGAAAAAGTGCCTTTATTTCGAAAAATGATGCATGCAGATTACGACAACTTATATTTTATCGGGTTATTCCAACCAATCGGCTGTATTTGGCCGCTCGCAGATTACCAAGCAAAAATTGCTTGCCAAGAAATTTTGGGTAACTACAAGCGCCCATCAAATATGAAGGCGGCGATTCAGCATGAAATTGAGAATCCACATTTCCCATTTGAAGGCGGTCAGCGTCATGCGGTTGAAGTCGATTATCACGGTCATCGAAATGACTTGAAAGCAGAATTACATAAGGCAGGGATTGATATTGGCAAGCCGCCACAAGGGGTGAAGAGTGAATATAAAAAGTTTACGACAAGACGTCGTCCAACGTTATTGAAATCAGCGTAAAGAATAAAAAACCGCTCTAGATGAGCGGTTTTTTATGAGTATTTTCATCATTTCTGAGGCGTGATACCGATAATTCTGCCATGTTCATCATGGTAGACCGTACAGATATTGGCTTCGCGAGCTGCAATGATTTCTTGCTTCGGTAACTGAAAATGACGTGCATAATCAGTCAGCGTTTTGTGCGCGATCGGCTTGACTCGTCGTGCTGGCAAAAGTGTCCACAGCAATAAACCTGCTGCGCCACAGATCACAGTCGCGATGATATAACCCATGGTCGATGGGGTGATTTTTGTGACGACATGGACAATCGGATGTGTGACCGCATGCACACTGGAGATCACGACGATAGGCCGCCAAAGATAGAGCCACATTCCCCACATCAGGGCTGTAGAGCTATCAGAAAAGAAGCGCTGACGCCAATTGAGCTGTTTTCGGATGTTAATGATCAGTGGATTATTACTCACCGCTCTTCTCCTCCAAATGGATACCACGATCGGGGCTGACCCAGCGTGCTCTGACCCCGTCATTTCTTAATAATACCTTAGGAAATGCTGTAATAGTAGTCGCAATATTAATCACCCAGAATATGAGCGGATACCAGATCATCCAGTAATAATTTCGCCCTAATCCGCGTTCATAACGACCATCCAGCCATTTACTAATCGCGAATTGTAGTAAGCAGGTTGCACCTAAAAACACGCCACTGCCTTGAGGAATGAGCGGGGAACCAACCACGGGCCAGACGATGCCATTTGGAAGCAATAAGCCGAGAATCCAGATAAAAACAAGAACCAGCATCAAATATGACCAGACTAATGTCAGGCACAGCTCAACCATTAAAGGCCACAGGAAGTTTTCGCTCGGTTTGAGGAATACTGCAAAGTTTTTCATGAGCACTTGCGCGCCGCCCATGGCCCAGCGTAAACGTTGTTTCCAGAGTCCAGTTGGAGTTTCTGGCATGAGAATCCAGACCAAAGCGTTAGGCTCGAAGCGAACATCCCAGCCCGCACGTTGTAATTTCCAAGTAATATCAATATCTTCAGTCAGCATATCGGCTGACCAGTAACCGACTTGATGCACGGCTGATTTGCGAAAGGCGGTAATGACGCCAGATACGGTGAACAGTCGACCAAAACTACGCTGTGCGCGTTTAATCATACCAACAATCGATGAAAATTCACCAACCTGTACTCGACCGATCAGTGTAGAGCGATTGCGAATACGTGGGTTACCTGTGACCGCTGCAACGTGTGGATGATTGACGAAATGTCGAACCATCCAATGTGCTGCGTAAGGATCAAGCAGAGCATCACCATCAATACAAATCAAAAACTCTGATTTGGCGAGCAAGCTACCTGCTTGAAGCGCCATGGCTTTGCCCTGATTTTCAGCTAAATGAACCACTTTGAGCTTTGGACACTGATGAGCAAGTCGATTGAGTACTTCAGCAGTTTCGTCAGAGCTCCCGTCATTGATAGCAATCACTTCAAAATCAGGATAATCCAGAGCCAGTGCGTGACGAATCGTTTCTTCTGCGTTGATTCCTTCATTAAAACAAGGAATCAACACGCTCACAGGGGGCGTGTGTTCGAGGACAGGTGGTTGATCGTATGGCGGCTGAGTCTTTTCATTTCGCCAATAGAAAATAAGCGCGCCAATCATCCAGATATAGGACATGAGCAGCGGATAGTAAAATACAAAGCCTAGTAAGCCATGCCACAGCGTATTCAAATCGAGTACCCCTTCATTTCTAGGCGCTTAAGGGATGACGGCCATATTTGATTTACCATCAAATACGGGGCGGATGACAGACGCATCAGGCTGATCCTGAATTGAGTCATCAGGATAGTACGCGATATGTTGTGCACCAGCATCATATAGACTCTTGATCGTGGCTGCGAGTTCAGCACTTGGAATTTTTTTATCTGTACGCCAATCTACCGTTTGTAGCTCAAATACAACATGTTTCATCGCATTTGGGTGCTCTTTGACTTTTGCAACGATATCTTCCATGAATGCTTTCGGATCATCCGCTTTTTCCATGTAAGGCATCGCCATGATCGCAGTAAAGTCATAGTTTGCTAAAGAGTTATCCAGTGACTGAGCATACCAGACTTCTGATTTCGGATTGAGCACGACTTGAGCATACAAGTTACGCGCAGTCAGTAAGTTTGGTTGTTCAAGGCTGACTAAGTTCGATAATTCATTGGCGAATCGATCTAATGCGGTAATTTTGAGAATCGTCCAGCGACCCAGAAAATCATCATTTGCACGAATATCACTGATTTTGCTTGGCAAGCCCCATTCTTTATTTTGTGCAATACCAAATGAACTGGCATCTTCATAGTCAGAAAGCGTCACATCATCATGGAACAGGATGCCGTCAATTGGCGCAGCGCGTGATAAGTCTTGATAGATATCGCGAATGACTTTACGTGCTCGTACAGAGAATGGAGATAAGCGATGATAGCCCATGTTGAGATGATCAGTGCTTGTTGGTAGATCGGCAACGACTAAATCGTTTGCCGCAGGTTCAGTTGCAGGGAGTTCCCAAGCGAGCATTGGCATCCATGCATAAATACGTTTGACCTGAGTTCGTGTACGGATTTGCCATGACACGCGATTAAATAAATCTGCACGCATCGGCATATGGCGATTCGGGAAGTACACACTGCTTGCGGAACCTCTAGCTGCAGGATCAGCAAAGGCCTGTAAATAAATAGTATTTACCCCCATCGCCTGAATACGATCCAGTAAATGTCCGAGGTTTTTTTCTTGCTGAGCAGGATCTGGATCATAGATATAGTCCAAATCAATGTGCATGATTTTCTCAGGGCGATCATTGTCGGTGATGTTGCGATCACGCAGTAAAATTTCTTTCTGTAAATCAGGAAGCTGCATACCACTTTCGACCAAAATACGACGTAGTCCCCACAGCGGTGTTGCGAGGGTATTTGGTCCATCATCTAGTGTTAAGCCGATAGGCATTCCTAGTTTTTCAGCACTTTCTCGAGATTCGATATTGTAACTACCATACGGCCAAGCAATGACACGCGGTGAACGGAAACCATGTGACTGTAAAACTTCATTGTTCTTTTTCAGATCGTTATAGATGCGCTTTTTGTACGTATCTTCATCTTCGTAACGATTGAGTTTAGGGAGGTACAGACGGGTTGTTACCGCAGGTTCAGTATTCCCTTGAGGGTTGGCAAGAATGCCTTCGTGTTGTGCGTAAGTATGGCTACCCACTTCAACGAGCCCGCTATCTACCATTTCTTTGATTTCTGCCCAGCTCAACATTTGTTCACGGGATACTGAACGACCTGCAAAGTTAACGACTTCTCCCGAAGTCGGTTCTAACCAATCGCCAACAACCGCAATCACCGCAGGTGCGTTAAACAGTTTCAAAATTGGAAAGGCATTGGCATAAACCGAGTGATAACCATCATCAAATGTGATCAAAACTGCTTTTTCTGGCAGTGGAAGTTTCCCTGCGCGTGCTGCCAAGATTTGATCAACATTGACGAAGTGATAGCCATTAACCTTAAGCCAGTCCATTTGACGAACAAAATTGGTCGGTGATACGGCATATTGTGGAATGAGTGCGTCTTTTTTATCGGCGATTTCATGATAGCTAATCACTGTTAATTCGGTAGGCAAGGCCGCAAAGGTCATCGTGCTGCTAAAACATAGCATCCATAGGGCGAAAACAGCGAGTAGTCTAGTCATGATTTGGCACAGAAAGAGTATAAAATACAGAAAATTAATATATATCGTGCACATAAATTGTGCAACAGAGGAGGCGCATTCTAGCAGGAACGCTATCAAATTTGCATGAATCTGATTGCCTGAAACAATCTTTTTATATGAGATTGTTGAACTGTGAATAAAACATTGTATTTATTATTTATTTTGTGGAAATTTTTTGTGTATATTGCTAATTCTATGATCGAGAAGATATCCAATATAGACATTTTATAGACATAGATTAACATTAAGATGACCGAACAAGTTCTACACTCAAAATGCCATGGATTATTTGTGCGGTGCTTGCTTGGAGATGAGAATGGCGGGATGTAAAAATAAAATCGGGTGTGATGATGTGAGACGTAAATCAGAAAAACAATTTGTATGAATATATGGGTGGAGCGGAATGATGGAATATAAGGATTATTATCAGATTTTAGGTGTGCCAAGAACCGCATCGCAAGATGAAATCAAGCAAGCCTACCGAAAGCTTGCGCGTAAATATCATCCAGATGTCAGCAAAGAGCCCGATGCCGAAGTGCGCTTCAAAGAGTTAGGTGAAGCAAATGAGGTGTTGAAAGATCCTGAAAAGCGCGCCGCCTACGATCAGATGGGGAGCCAGTGGAAAAATGGACAAAACTTTCAGCCACCACCGAACTGGAATGCTGGATTTGAGTTTAGTGGTCGGGGTGATGCACAGGATGGCTTTGGTGGTCAGTTTGAGCAAGGTTTTGGTCATAGTGATTTCTTTGAGGCACTGTTTGGTCGTCAAGGCCGACAATCGGCAAGGCAAGCCCCAGCTCAAGGACAGGATCATCATGCCAAAGTGCTCATTAATCTGGAGGATAGTTATCACGGTGCCAAACGAAGTATTTCGCTAAGGATTCCTACCTTGGATGCGAGTGGTCATGTGGAGATGGTTGAACGGACACTCGATGTCAGTATTCCCAAAGGGATTCGCGCTGGACAGCATTTACGCTTGGCTGGGCAAGGCGGACATGGCGCGGGGCAAGCTGGCGATTTGTTTCTTGAAATTGCGTTTAATCCACATTCGATTTTTCGGGTCGACGAAAAGGATGTGTATTTAACATTACCACTTACACCTTGGGAGGCCGCATTGGGTGCGACAGTCAATGTGCCGACCCCAGATGGTAGCGTCGCGTTGACCATTCCCCCGCACTCAAAAGCCGGGCGTAAGCTACGGCTAAAAGGTAAAGGCATTCCGAGTAATTCTGCGAATCATCCTGCAGGTGATCAATATGTGGTACTGGAAATTGCGTTACCGCCAGTGAACAGTGAAGTAGAAAAAGAGGCTTATCGAGCAATGGCAAAAGCTTTTGATTTTAATCCACGTCAACATTTGCCTAAGCACTAGTATGTCAGTCAGGATCACATTAATAAGGATGATTGAAGATGAACGAATATAGTCAGTCGTTGATTTCGGGTGATGTCGTCGAAGAAGAGGTCAGCTTGTCGCTACAAGAATTGTGTCATGCGAGTCATGCGCATGTCGGGCAAGTACAAGTTTGGGTTATTGAGGGAATTTTAGAGCCCAGAGGACAAGTGCCCCAAGACTGGGTTTTTACAGGGCAATCTTTACGACGTGCGCGACTCGCGTTGCGATTAACCCGTGATCTTGAAGTGAATGCGGCGGGCGTTGCGTTAGCATTGGATTTGATGGATGAGATTTCAGCATTACAGGCCAAATTACAGCACATTGGATTGCAGCATATTCCGTTTAATGAGTGATTTGAGTGATCGTAAGTTTTGATGTCGTGACGTTATTAACCGTCAAGGATTAACTATTAAGGAACAATCATGAGTCCAATCGTTTCTGCATTTCCAGCCGTGACGGCCAGTATACAAAGCGATATTCCATACACAGTGACGATTACGGATGGTGTACACCGCTGGTTTGGTGATGAGTCGGAGTTGGATGGTGGGGCGGATGCGGGTCCAACACCATTCCAGTTGTTACTCTCGAGTCTCGGAGCATGTACATCCATTACATTGTCAATGTACGCCAAACGCAAAGCGTGGCCGTTGACAGGAGTTGAGGTGAATCTTGAATTTAATCCGAATGGTAAGCCTGCGGATGGGAACCAAATCGTGCGCCATGTGGTACTGCATGGCGATTTAAATGATGAGCAGCGAGAGCGACTGCTGCAGGTGGCAAATGCCTGTCCAGTGCATAAGGTTTTGATAGGGAATATTGTGATTGATACGAGTTTGGTGGACTAATTTGTTAAGTCTGATGAAAAGGACGTTTTGCTGAATATTTTTGATGTGTTTCAATATTTCGCAAGCGCAGTAGCGATAGTGAGGATTTCAAAATGAAGTCAAAACGCTTGGTTTTATTGGATTTAGATGGCACGTTGTATACCGATAATTGCGTGATTGATGGTGCAGTTGAGGCGGTGAATCGATTACGTGAACAAGGTTATCTGCTTCGATTTCTAACTAATACGACAACGCGTTCACATGCTGAGCTTTATCAGCAATTAATGCGTATGGGCTTTACGCAAGAACAGAATGAATTAATCAGCGCACCCATGGCGGCCGTTTTAGAGCTGCGTGCATTACAGCAAACTATGGGGCGAAAAATTAAAATTTGGCCTGTAGTGGCGCTTGCGATAGAGATGGATTTTGCTGAGTTTGAACGTGATGAGGTGTCACCTGATTATATTGTACTAGGCGATATTGGTGATGCGTGGAATGTTGGTCTTATCAATCAATTATTTACAGCAATGCACAATGGCGCACAGCTTATCGCGCTGCATAAGAATCGATTTTGGCAGACGAAGCAGAGTTTGAAAGTCGATATTGGTTTCTATGTTGCAGGGCTGGAGTATGTGACAGGGAAAACTGCACAGATTATGGGGAAACCCTCGGCTGCATTTTTTAATCGTGTGCTTGCTGATGTTCATATTTCACCTGATCAAGCAGTTTTGGTGGGTGATGATTTAGAGAGTGATGTTGGCGGCGCGCAGCGACATGGGATTGATGGATTTTTAGTTCAAACAGGAAAATTTAGACAGCAGTATCTAGAGCAATCGCAAATTAGACCTGATGGCATATTGAGTAGTATTGCGGAGTTGCCGAGTTTTTTGGCAACTTATTAACGTGTCTATCATGTTGTTGCGAGCGAGTTATTCCTGCATCGTGTGATCACATTTGCTATCATTCGCCCTAATCCTTTTTGCACTGATTTATTGAAAATATTATGACAGTCCGCACTCGTATTGCTCCGTCACCAACAGGCTTTCCTCACGTAGGAACGGCCTATGTTGCCTTGTTCAATCTTTGTTTTGCTCGCCAGCATGGCGGTGAGTTTATTCTACGGATTGAAGATACTGATCAAACGCGCTCAACTCCTGAATCTGAACAGATGATTCTGGATTCATTGCGTTGGTTGGGACTGAACTGGGCGGAAGGGCCTGATGTGGGTGGTAAACATGCGCCTTATCGTCAGAGCGAGCGTCGTGATATTTATACGCAACATTCACAAATTTTGCTGAATAAAGGTCATGCCTTTAACTGCTTCTGTAGCGAAGCGCGTTTAACCGAAGTGCGTAATGCACAAATGGCGAATAAAGAAACGCCACGTTATGACGGTCATTGTTTGAACTTGTCTGCTGAAGAAGTTGCGACGCGGATCGCCGCTGGCGAAGCGCATGTGGTACGCATGAAAGTGCCTACGGAAGGCATTTGCCAAATCGATGACATGCTGCGTGGCGAGATTGAAATTCCGTGGGAACAGGTCGATATGCAGGTTTTGCTCAAGCAAGACGGCTTGCCGACTTATCATCTCGCAAACGTAGTTGATGACCATTTGATGGAAATCAGCCATGTGCTGCGCGGTGAAGAGTGGATTTCTTCTGCACCAAAACACAAATTGCTGTATCAATATTTCGGCTGGGATATGCCTGTATTGTGCCATTTACCATTATTACGTAATCCAGATAAATCGAAGCTATCGAAACGTAAAAACCCAACTAGCATTACTTATTATCGTGATATGGGCTTCTTACCAGAAGCACTGGTCAATTATCTGGGTCGTATGGGCTGGTCAATGCCAGATGAGCGTGAGAAGTTTACCCTTGCTGAAATGATCGAACACTTTGATATTGCGCGGGTATCGCTGGGTGGACCGATTTTTGATGTGGAAAAACTCACATGGCTTAATGGTCTATGGATTCGTGATTTATCGCCAGGGGCATTGCTGGATAAAATCCTCGCATGGCGCGGCAATCGCGATCAACTGGAAAAAATCACCGCAGCCATCCAACCGCGTATCAATATGTTGTCGGATGCAGCGGATTGGGCAGGTTTCTTCTTCAATGGTACGCCGAAAGCGACGACTGCATTAACCGCCGAATCATTCGCCCATAAGAAATTGACTCAAGATCAAGTTCGTCAAGTCTTGCAGTTGTCCTTGTGGCGCTTAGAAAAGCTGATGCAATGGAATGAAGAAACAGTGAAGGCCACGCTGATGACGCTATCTGAACAGATGGAAATCAAGTTGCGTGATTTTATGCCATCGTTCTTTATCGCGATTGCTGGCGGTTCGAGTTCGACGCCTGTGATGGAGTCGATGGCAATTCTCGGTGCAGATTTGACCTATGCGCGTCTACGTCAGGCAGTTGAAACGCTTGGCGGCGTCAGCAAAAAAGAAACGTCAGAATGGCAGAAGTTAGATGTTCAACTTGCCATACCGAAAAATCCTGAAGAGGATGCTGAAAAACCAGCCTAAACAATTGACAGTGCGAACATGAATCCCTAACATGTGCGCCTGCATGGGGATATAGCTCAGTTGGTAGAGCGCTACAATGGCATTGTAGAGGTCAGCGGTTCGATCCCGCTTATCTCCACCATATTCAAGTTTGATTTGAACTGCAAAAAAAGCCTAGTCATCAAAAGATACTAGGCTTTTTTATTGCCCATAGATTTTGCTCATGTATCTTGAAATATTGACCGTATTAGGCGCAAGATAGAGAACATAGCAATAAGCCATTTGAATAATAAAACCGTTCGTTTAAGCGATTTTTCATTCTTCGTGATGGAGAACATGATGAGCTTTAAACAGATTATGCCTGCTGATAATTGGTATTGGCATCATGATGGACAATATCAACGTGTGACGGCCTTTGCCTTGAATGGGATTGGAGATCTTGTCGCTTTGGTTTATAAGCATGGTCAAGGAAATGCATTTTATCAGCCACCTGAAGGTGAGCTGGTTCACGCTGATGATGTGCCGCGATCGTGTGAAGAGAAGCCTAATTCGTTTCTAACGTGATGAATTCAAAAGCTTCTGGTGATGCGCTTAAGGGCTTTTGATAGGAGTGTCGATAGTTGTCATATGAATACAAGATGATGGACACTCCAGTTGGTATGTTGACACTGGTTGCTCAAGCATCAAGGCTTGCTGCAATTTTGTGGGAGGATGATCATCCGACTCGAGTACGGTTGAGAGTGATGCATGCCAATGAAACTCATCCTGTTTTGATGGAAACAGAGCGTCAATTGAGAGAGTATTTTGCTGGGGTGAGAACCCATTTTGATGTTCCATTAGAGTTCTCTGGAACCGAATTTCAGAAGCAAGTTTGGGCAGCGTTGCTGACAATTCCTTTCGGTGTAACCAGAAGTTATTTAGATATTGCTGAGCAGATTGGCAACGTGAAGGCTGTTCGTGCGGTCGGTGCTGCGAATGGTCGAAATCCTATTTCGATTATCGCGCCTTGTCATCGCGTGATTGGTAAGTCGGGTGATTTGACCGGTTTTGCAGGCGGTCTTCGGGCAAAAGAATTACTGCTTCTATTGGAAGGTCATGAGTTAAGACAGAAATCAGCGGTTACGCGAAGCCAACTGATGTTATTTGAAAGTGATGCATAATTCATTTCAGTAGTACATTAAGAATAATTAATCAAACTGTTGTTTTTTATAAATATAATAAATGTATGAATGAAGGATGCAGAAATAACATGGATGCGATTGAACACCATTTGCCGAAAGCAAATATTTACATCATACGTCAGTATGTCAAAGATACGGAACCACTGTTCGATCATTTGAAGACGCATTTGAATTGGATTCGAGGGCGTTCACCCAGTAGTCCCGCATATTGCAATATGGGAACGGATTATCTGGCTTCATCGGGAAAATTGCGGACTGGACAGAAGTTAGATCCGATTATTTTGAAGCTTCTGAGTCGTCTGAATGATGAACTGAATGTGATGATGAACTCATGCTTTGTGATATTTTACGAAACAGAGCAAGCGGAATTACCGTATCGCGAGCAAGCAACACCATCCTTAGATCCTGACCAGCCGATATTAACGATTTTTTGTGGTGCACCCAGCAAAGCAATGTTTAAGGATATCCAGAGTGCTGAGGAATTTGAGTTTTTGTTATTGGATGGTGATTTATTGATATTGCCTGATGATTGTCAAAAAAGTTACCTGAATTCAATTAAAAAAGCTGATACCGCGTTTAGTCCTCGTATGTCTCTGTCATTTAGGCGATTTAACGATGGCGTATTTTATTAGGATTTTTAAGGTGTTTTAAGGCGATTAATCCGCAACGATAAAACGATTACGTCCAGTTGTTTTGGCCTTATAGAGTGCTGCATCGGATTTTTTAATAAAGTCGCTAGATTGCTCATGAAGCTCTGGAATCGTGCATGCAACCCCGATACTAATGGTCACATATTCTGCGACAGGGCTTGCTGGATGAGGGATGGCAAGCTCTCGAACTAAGTGAACCAATCGCTCTGCTTGTGTTACAGCATGTTCCCGATCAGTGGTTGAAAATAATAAGAGAAATTCTTCACCGCCATAGCGTGCAGCCAAATCACCACTTCGTGAGGCACATTTGGCGAGGCTATCCGCGATGATTTTAAGGCAACGATCGCCTTCTTGATGACCTAAGGTATCGTTATAGTGTTTAAAGTAATCGATATCGATCATCATCACAGTGAGCGGTGTTTTGTAGCGAATTGAGCGGTTCCATTCGCTTGTAATCACTTCATCTAAATGACGACGATTTGCGAGACCTGTCAAAGCATCTCTTTGCGACAAAGTTTCAAGCTGTTTTGCTTGGTCGACCATTTTGAGTCGGGTCAACTCAATCAAGCAGCTTTGCAGATAGTTTTCACGATGTTGATGGTCTGTTGCATAGGCTAAACACATGCCAAGAAAGCTACTGAACGTATAGGTACGTTGTAAGAGCGTCCATTCCAATTGACCATGAAAATGCATGGTGATGAGTAAACCGAGTACGCCACCAGACCAGCCTGCAAGCGTTGCCGTATAGAAGCGCATGCCAACAAAGCCATAAATAATCACAACGGCATACATCATCGCCGCATGATAGAGGACATTACCACCTCCATCCAAGATTCCTGTCATGGCAAAAGAAAGGGCAATGGCCAGCGATGATCCGACGCAGGTATAGAGATCAAACCATTGCGCCAAGCTTTTGAATAAAGAGAATATCCATGCGATAAAAACAATGACACCGACCCAACCATATAGTAAGAGCCAATTTTTGACATCTGTGGTCGGAATGGTTTGGTAAATCCCCGCAGATAGATAGAGATATAGGCCAAGGATAATTAATCCGCGGACGCGAAATTCACGGGCTGCTTCGTTTTTGTATTGACGACTGTATTGTTGTTCTAACTTACGGGGAAATTTAACAAGATACATCCGGCTGTTAATCAGCCTTATTATTTCTTTCCGTACTAGCAAATTAGAACCATCTAATTTCATGTCCCACATCCTTGTGATGGAAAATCGCTTTTTATATTTGCCTAAGCTTTATGACATCCACTCTTGTACAACTTTTTTACCGATAGTATTCGATAACATTCCTTAAGATTCAGCGCTATTTCTAAACTAACCGTAAATTTGATTATTCTTAAATATGCGATTAATTTTGGCAAAGATGTGACAGAAATACATGAAATATGCGCTGTTTTCTAATGTTGTTGATCAAATTACTATCAGAGTTGTTTGTGCATTAGTTATATCATGGTATTGTATGGAATGTTAATAGGAAGTTGAAAATAAAGGGTGTCTAAAAATAAAGGATGTCAAAAATGGCAGCTGAAGAAAAAACGTATACGAAAGAGTTAGAAATAACGCCGCACAATGAATGGGCGCAAGCGTTTTGGGATCATTTACTCCCGATAAAAATGCGAGTGAGCGAGCACCCGCTTTTCTTGGCAATGGCATCTGGTGAGCTTAGTGTCCCTTGTTTTCGTCATGCATTATTGAATTTTTATCCTTTAGTGGCACATTTCCCATCATATATGGCAATGAATCTGGCTAAAGCCACGGATTTCTATGCGCCTGGTGTGACAGATACACGCACATGGCTAATCCAAAATATTAAGGTCGAAGAGCGGCATTTATTTTGGTATCGCGATTGGGCAATGGGATTTGGTTTGACTGTTGATCAATTAGATCAAGTGACACCACCCGTTGCGATGGATGCGGTTAATCATTTTTTGTGGAGCATGAATTATCGTGCGAGTTTGGTCGAAGGCATTGCCGCGACAAACTTGGCAATAGAGTGGGCGACTAGTGATTGGACGGTTCAGGTGTATAAAGGAATTAAAAAATACACCCACCACCCAGAATTGCAGATTAATACCAGAACAATTGCATGGTTACGTGCACATGCCCACTACGATGATGTACATCCCTATCAAGCGATGGAGTTGATCAAACGCTTGTGTGATCATGATCCACAGATGCAGCAGAAGGCATTGCGTGCAGCTCAGCAGGGACTTGAGTATTATGAGCTTGCTTTGGATGCGTGTTATCAGATTCAACAGGCACAGTAATCTTGTTATAAAAATGAAGGCTAATCTAAGATGATTATGCTTCTTCTTCCAATTCAGCAATGAGCGCGTCCATAGGTCTCATTGGCGGCGCAGAGCCAACGACGCAGTTACGACCTGCAGTTTTGGCTTGATAGAGTGCTGTATCAGCGAGTTGGATTAATCTTTCCTCGCATAAATCATCTAAAGGCTGTTCAGCAACCCCAATACTGACTGTGAATGAAAACGGGATACCTGCAAGGCTGGTGATTCGAGCTTCTGCCACGGCTGTCCGAATACGTTCAGCAACGCCGAGCGTATTTGGCAGGGTTGCATTGATCACCAGAATCGCAAATTCTTCACCGCCGATGCGCGCAACGACATCGAGTTGACGTGCGACAGTACGACAAATATCAGCGACAGTACGGATGACTAAATCACCTGTTGGATGACCATGTGTATCATTAATCGCTTTGAAATGATCGATGTCTAAAATCATCAATGAAGATGGGTGGTTAAATCGAAGACCTCGTAGTATTTCTTGTTGCAGCACGGGCATAAAGTGTCGACGATTGCTCAGACCCGTCATGGAGTCAGTGTTGGATGCCAGTTCGAGAGCCGCTTGTAATTCATATCGAATGCGATAATTGTTGGCAAAAATATAATGTGTCAGCATCAGGACGATTGCCGCAGGCCAAATGACAGCGATGTATTGGTCATAAGGGAAATCTTTAGCGAAGCCGATAAGTCCTAGTAACTGAGGGGTAGCTGCATACAGACATGTACTTAACAGGTTGACACGCAGCGAGAAGCCTTGAAACATAACCAGTGGCAGAAAAAGTAGATACATGAATACAGGAAGGCCGTGCGCCATGCCGTTATGTAATCGATTCATGATTTCAGCAAGAATAATCGCTGCGGCGAATCCAGAGCTGACAGCGATCAGCTCAATCGTACGTCGACTTTTAATATATTTAAAAATAAAAGGATAGATGAGGAGTATCAGAAATAGCAGTCTCAGACCAATCGTGTGGCGTGCGCCGATTGGATCGGTAATATGATCCCAAATCCATTCACCTGCACCGAGTAACGCGGTCACGAAGAACATGACGAGACTGAGATGACGATGATCTCGCATTTTTTTGTCGAGTAAGGGTTTAGGTTCAGCGAGAAACTTAAAAAAGCGTGTAAATTGGCTTGATGTCTTCATAGAACCTTCTGCTCCGAAGGAATTTAAATGAGACTTCTCCTGTCCCATCGAACGCACGCGCGTTATCTGTGGTTTTTGTAGTACGACATTACCAAATGATGAGACTTGAGTTTATAACGTTCCAAGCTCCATTTGAGCCGCATAAGCGACATAACCATACATGGATTCTAGGTGATGAGCAATGCGTAACATCTCTGTTTATGAGTCTCTCATCGGATAGTCTAGAGTTGGTTGATTTTTAGGCTTATTTTGGTTTAGTCGGCTAGAAACTTGATGCAGATTGTCTATATTGACTCTTTGAAGGTCAGGAAGTGACCGTATGAACGCTTTTTGTAAATTAATAATTGCGTACATAGGCTAATGGCGATAGAATCGCACCGCTTTAGTGAGGTACTGGTTGAATTGATCGTTAAGTCATAAATCAGTTTTGCTAAATGTCCTGTCCCCATCGTCTAGAGGCCTAGGACATCACCCTTTCACGGTGAGTACCGGGGTTCGAATCCCCGTGGGGACGCCAAATTCGAGATTGCTGTAGTCCATTACAGTACGTAAAGCCCTTTAGCATCAAGCTTTAGGGCTTTTTTGTTATCCGCGTTTGTTCACATAAATCCACCAATTTCCACTCCCATTAACGGTACATTTGACGGTATCAAGACATACCGTTAATAGGTGCTATCGTGACTAAGAAAACTAGACAGCTAGACAAACTTGGTTATAAGTTTGTTGAGAGCTTGAAATACGACGATCCTGAAAACCCATGCGATGGCAAGAAAGCCAAAAATAAGCATTCTGACGGTGGCGGAATGTACTTACTGGTCAAGCCCAGTGGCTCTAGACATTGGTACATGGATTACACAAGCCCTGTATCTAAAAAGCGTAATACTTTAGCTTTTGGCTTCTATCCGACCGTTTCCATCACAAAAGCACGCGATAGACGCAACGAAGCAAGACGGTTGCTGGATAGTGGCATTGATCCTGCCGAACATCGTGAAGAAATTAAGCAACTCAAACGCAATGAGCACATCAATACCTTTGAGGTACTGGCTCGGGAATGCTTGGCGATGCGAGCACTGGAAGGCAAAAAGGATGGTGAGTTTTTACGTCGACTTGAACATGACGTATTGCCTTATATTGGAAATAAGCCGATCACCAAGTTCACAACGATCATGCTGGAAGATGAAGTCACTAAGCGAATTGCTGGCAGAAATGCTTTATCTGTGGTGGATAAGGTCAAAAAAGATTTGGTCAAGATTTTTGATCTTGCCAAAGATCGCAGTATTATTTCTGACAATCCTGCTGAGAAAATTACAATTCCCAAATACACCGAAGGAAATTTTAACGCGATCACAGAACCTGATGTTGATCTGGTCAAAATGCTCCGCGATATTTGGGATTATGAAAATCGTATTGGCATCAATATATGCACTGCTTTTGCTTTACGTTTGTCAGTACTGACTTTTCTTCGTCCCACCGAGATTAGGTCTCTAAAGTGGTCTAGCTTTAAACGTGATAGTAAACGTCTTGAAGTTGAAACGCTCAAAACTGATAACAGGACGAATACCTATAACCATATTGTTCCCTTATCTCGCCAATCCATTGAACTATTGGAAAGGCTATATCTCATAACAGGATCATCAGATTATGTGTTCTATAGCCCTATCGGTAAAGAACCATACCTTTCTGAAAACACGGTCAATGATGCCCTGAAACGCATGGGTTATCGTGGTAAACAAACTGCACATGGGTTTCGAGCCACTGCTGCTACTATTCTTAATGAGGTCTTGGGTTTTCATCCCGACTGGATCAATGCTCAACTTGCTCATGTGGTCAAAGATCAAAACGACAACTCATACTTTCGAGTGAAATACCTGAAACAAAGAGTAAAAATGATGCAAGTATGGGCAGACTATATTGATGACTTGTTGAATGGGACTTCATTTGTCCCTGTTGTCTCCTATGAGGATGATGAAAAAGAGTAACGATACCATCATGCAAGAAAGCATACACAAACAAATTAGGTAGCCTCGATAGCCAGTACCACCATTGCAGCGATACTGGCTTATCCAGCTTGATTAGTGTGTTGTCAAAGCATTGATATTCATATTTGCACTAGACGACACATTGACCACCACTTTAGAAGTCAAAGCCCCCGTTGCACCAATGCTGTATTCAGTAATGTTTGCATGAGAATCACCAACATAAACATAATTACCGACAGTGGAAATCCTAGAGCCAGAGTTATTGGTTGCTACCATTGGCGTTGCCATTGGTGCTAAGACTCCATTCGACCCAATCGTAAATTGAGAAATAGAGCTGTTACCTGATGAGTCAAAATTCGCCAAGTAAGCGTACTTACCTGAACCATCAATGACCAAGTCACCTAGTGAACCAGTGACATTGACAATAGGCGTACTCATCGGTGTCAGAGAACCATCCGAACCAATCGTGTATTCCGCGATATAGCTCTGTGCGCTTGCTGATGACGAAGATGGTGTAGACCAATAACCCATATATAAGTATTTGCCTGTAGGGTCTATCGTAAACGCTTGAATTGATGCTTGACCAATGCTTGTGCCTGTAAATGTAGCGACTTGATTCAATACGCCTGTCGCACCGATGTTGTACTCAACAATATTGTTGTTACCGTCATTGAGATAAAGAACACCAGTCACAGGATTGATCACAGGCGTAACCCAAGTTGATAGGGATAATGTTTGAACCAGAGATAAGCCGCCTGTGCTGCTAATCGCATAGCTATTGATCATATTTGCACCTGAACTTGTTCTTCCAAACACAAAGGCAAACTTACTCGCATGATCAAAGATGATCTGACCAGAATTACCAACAAAATTGGTGGTCAGTGTTGGTGTTGTCAATGCAGTCAAAGAACCATCTGCACCGACTGAATACTGATAAATGACGTTATTTGTTCCATTATCCACGTTTTGATAAGCAAACTTGCCATCTGGTGTTACGTCCAGTTCACCAACATTCGTACTTGCTCCAAAGGGTGCTATTGATGAAGTCGCTGTAATTGCACCTGTCGTACTGTTGATAGTGTAGGCATTGATCGTACTACCTGTTGAACAACTACTAGAACAGCCAAGGACGGCATATAAAGAATGATTGGTTGGTGTTGTTGTAGAACCTGTACCACTTCCTGTAGTCGTTGAGCCAGTACCTGATGTACTTCCTGTACTTGTAGAGCCACTACCAGTCGATGAACCAGTCGAGCTTCCACCTGTAGAACTATTTGTACCAGTAGATGAACTGCTTCCTGTTGTGCTTGGTGTTGTTGCTGAACTTGATGAACCGCCGCCACCGCCACAAGCTGTGATTGCTGCTGTGAGGAGGGTTAGTATAAAAAGTTTATTGCTGTTGTTTGTGATGCTCATGGTGACTCCTGATAGTAAATAGAGTCTCACCGCATCACGACCAAATGAAGGCGATGAGACTGAAAGGGTTGGTCGACTGGATCAGGAGCCAGCACACGCAAGCGTGTCCCCTCCAGTCCCACCGTAGAAGATGTGACTAGAGTGCATGCATATGAGCTATTCACATACAGCCCATATGCCCTGATACCTAGCGACCAAGCTAGTGCTGACCCTTTTCGTCAGCGTTGTGAAAGGATATTATCTATACAGCCATGCGTCAATCAAAAATAACTAACTGTAATTAAATAATTTATTATATTTTTTTGCTACAAAATAGAAAGCTGACCAACACCCAAACAAAGGAAAGTAGTCTGCGGCATGATAGATATCGTGTTCTGTGAAAGTCCTAAAAATAGAGATGCATACCACATGCAAAGCATTGATTTTAAGAGTGAAAGTATGATCACTTTTTACTCTAGAATGCGTTTTAAGACCGTCTTAGTCCTTGAGCTACCCTAGTAGCTCCCTTGCTCATATCGTTCAAACCTGAGCATTTTATAGCCTCTAATGATTATATTAGTGACTGATATAACTAAACTATTTTCTGATTTCTGCTTGCCAGTTTTCACATGTTCGACTTAGCACAGGGGTCGATTACATAAACAAACTCCTAGAGCTGCTTAGCCAGCTCAGGTTTTGAACTCAAAAAGTTCAACATCCAGTGGTTAAACAAACCATAGATATTATTGATTAAAAATGAGATCAAAAACTTTGCAATGAGCTTTTATTGATTTATTCATTATTTCAATTTTATTGTTTTAGCATCATTTCATTATTCAATATTTAATTATTAAAGATCAATAATTAATCATAAATAATCTAATAATTACATGAACCATTCATTAATTTTTATAACAATCAAAAGAGAACAATATTATGTTTTTCATCATAAATGGTATTCGTTATTTCTACGGATACAGAATCATTTCAAACTTACGTTACAACCTTAATAAAGATCACTTAATGACGATCATTGCTGTTCTGAAACAAAGTAAACAAACAATGGTTGTACCTATGATTGCTCATTACATCGTTTACATCACCAGTGAGTTTGATGTGACGACCTTGATGCCTAGGGTCAAGCGAGTGCTAGAAGGTGTACCAGTAGCCTACGCATATAGTGTTGAACTAGCACAGAAGTTACATATTCATTTGATGCTGTGCTTAGATGCCGACGGACATGATGATATTGATGAACTTTTCATTGATCGAGTCATACCAGCGATCAGCAATCTCAAGCATGTTATGAATTGTGGTTGTGAGATTATCATCCGACACAACACAAACAGCTATTACCATGATCTTCGGGATTCAGCAGAGTTTGAGGATGCTATCGAAAGGTACTCTTACTTTGCCAAAACCAATCAAAAGAAATACGTAACCCAGACGTTTAAAAGAGCGTTTAACACAACACAAATAACAGATAAAAAATACTTCGATTTAAAGGATAAAGATATGATTAGAACAATACCGAGAAACAGAACTCAAGAATTTGAAATTAATGATTTCACTCCATTAAGTAAGCTTCAAACTGACATCATGAACAACAAGATCAAAGGAGAACACTTTACAAAATATTTCAATATCAACGATCAATTAACTCATCTAAGCAAAGCAGTATATTCTTTCTCATACCATCATTACTGTTCTGGTTCTGAACAGGCTATATACATCACGGTTGATGAATTGTGCCGTTTTAAACAGTACTATGATGCGGAGTGGGAAAAAGATTTAGAATCTCAACTATACAAAATAATTTATCAAGTTGTGGCTGATATTCAAAGTAAATTTGGTGAAGACAATAGATTATTAATTTATACGCTCATGCCGAACTTGCCAGAATTGGCAGATTATTTATCATTAGCGATGAACGAAGTCCGTGAGGAGCGATCAATAAGCCCTCTCTAAAAAGGGCATATTTCCCAGTCTACAAATAGTCTATGTTTAGATGATTTTTGACTACAAATAGGAGACGAAAATGCGAATTATTAAGTACCAGCTGTATAGCGGGTGCATTACATGGGGACGCAGAACGTGGGCTGAAGTCCACTCTCCGCGTGTTGAGGCTTAACTTTCTACGACGTCATCCAAGGACGAATCTTATTAAGGAAAGCATCGAAATTTGGCGCGACTTCATATATTGTCCCTACGCGATCATTCATATCGTAATATATCACCTCACACGATCCATCGTTGGATACCCTTAAGCAAAATAGATTACCTCCCGAATCGCAAGCAACCGGCAATATATGAAGGTCTGGTCGGCGATCTTTTATTAATTGGAGATTCCAAGAAAGATTATCTGGCACAATTTGACTACCAATACCAAAGAAAACCTGTATATCAGTGGGACTCCATGAAGCACCTGCGATATCTATAATTTCGGGTGAGGGAACGCCGCCATTATGCAGTAAAAGAAATCTACGATAAGCATCGGGCAATTTTGTTCCAAATTCACTCTCAAGATGGGTAATATCAGATTCACCAATTTGGTATCCTGACTCACTGATTTCGATCATTTATTATTGTCCTGCATTTGGATTAAAACCTCCTGTGTGCCCAGTCTGCAGATGTATGTCTCGAGGTACTAATTGCATCTGTAAATCGCGGAGAGAAATTGAGCCAGATGGCGGAGTAATTTTGAGCCACTTGGGTTATAAAAATAGCCATCATTCGCACTGCTTCAGATGACCCTTCCTGCTATTGAGACTACCTCAATAAATCAGTAGCCACAATCCTCACTTTTTCCGTTTACGTGCTTCCAATCGATAGCTATTCCCATTCATTTCCAGAATGTGTGAGTGATGCGTCAATCGATCCAGTAAAGCACCAGTGAGCCGTTCAGAACCGAACACTGAAGTCCACTCATCAAATGGCAGATTGCTCGTGACTAATGTCGCACCCTGCTCATAACGGCGACTAAAGACTTCAAACAGTAATTCCGCTCCAACTGCGGTAAACGGAACATAACCCAGTTCATCAATGATGAGCAGTTCCACACGAACCAATTGCTTTTGAAGCAGCCGTAATCTTCTTTCATCACGCGCTTCCATCAGTTCATGTACCAATGCTGCGGCTGTGGTAAACATCACCGAGTGATTCTTCTGACATGCGGCTAAACCCAGTGCCAGTGCAGTGTGCGTTTTGCCCGTGCCTGCATTGCCGAGCGCAATACAAGATTCCTTTCTGCTGATCCATTCACAGCGTGCTAACTCCAGCACCATCGGTTTATTTAGACTGGGGATCGCACTGAAATCAAAGGTCTCAAGTCCTTTGACCTGTGGGAATCGGGCTTGCTTAATCCGCCTTTCGATATTGCGTCGTTCACGGTCAATATGTTCAAGTTCGCATAAACGAAGGAGGTAACGCTGGTAATCAATCTCGCCTTGCGCACATTCAAAGGCGACCTTCTCATGTTCGCGGACAAATGTCGGTAAGCGCAGTCTCTTTAAGTGGTGGTTGAGTAATACCTGTGGTGGAACCGTCGTGGTCAATGAGGTCGGTTCAAGCGATGTCGTATCAAGCGTAGACATGATGACCTCCTTGATTCAATAGAGCCATGTAATTACGCGTATTGGTCATGCTGATCGTTGCCTTGGGTAGATGCGGATAGGCCAATAAATCTAATGCTGGAGGTAAGCGACGCTCGTGCTTAGCTAAGACGAGATGCTTTACAGCATCGTAGCTAATGGTCGTTAGATTGAGTGACTCCTCAACAGCGACGGCAACTTCCTCCTCGCCAAAGTCTTCCATCAGCCTCAGTACTTGGATATATTCACGTCGACCCGCATTGCCCAGCCGTGCTTCGAGTAGTCGACGCAGGCGTTCAAACTCATCAGGTAACTGCCAGCCTTTTAAAGGTGCTGCTTGATCTAACGCACGCGGCTTGGTCTCTATTAGCTTGAGATAATGTAAGGGGTTATAGATGAATTGCGCACGTTGATAGCAGCGTGGGTGAATCGCAATGATGTTGGCAGCTAGTGCAATAACCACACGATCTACAAATCCTCGCACCCGTACTGTCTGATACGCATGTTCGGTTGGGACTGAGTAATCATTACAGCGGTAGCGTACCAGTGACTGCGAGCTGACTTTGGTCGAGACTTCTTCGCAGGCATCAAAGGGTACGCTGGGCAGTGATAAACAAGAGGTCAGATCCTCCTGCATGCGTTGCTGAATATTCTGGTAATAGCCCCGCAACAGCTTCGACTGACGTTTGTCACAAGCCGTTTGGAGATGGACATTCAGCTCATCAAGCGATGATACGCGTGGCATCGGTACCATGAAGTTACGACGTGCATAACCTACAATCCCTTCAACCTTGCCTTTGTCATTACCCCGTGCTGGACGTCCAAAACGCGTGTCAAATAGGTAGTGGCTTTGCAGGCGACTGAACGCTTGCGTTAGCGTGCGCTGTTTGGTTCGTCGGTCAATACTGGCAACGAGGCGTTTGCTATTGTCGTAGAGCATGGTGCGGGGTACAGCGCCAAGATGATCAAACGCACTGATGCCCATCTAACCATGCCTCTGTGGTCTCAGAGGGATAGACCTTGACGAACATGCCATCCGAATAAGGCAAGGACAAACAGAAGTAGTGAATTCTGGTTTTAACACCATTGAGTAGGATGTCGGTTTCACCGAAATCAGCCTGACCATGACCTGGAGGATGATTCAGTTTGATAAAGACTTCTTGTCCATGAAGTCGCTGTTTGGCGATGTACTGGCGAACGATGGTGTAACCGCCATCGAAACCATGCTCATCCTGCAAGCGTTCTAAAATGCGCTGTGCCGTGTGACGTTGCTTCTTCATCAGCGCTTTATCAGATTCAAGGATTTGATCAATGATGGCGGTATAGGGGCCGAGCTTCGGGGAAACTGGCGGCTCTTTGCGTTGATAGCCTGCGGGTAAAGAGTGTTTGAGCATTTTAGCGACGGTGTTACGTGCAAGTCCGTAATAACTTGCTGCTTCGCGCTGGCTCATGCCGTCGATGAGCACTGAGCGTCTGACTTTTGCATAGAGTTCCACTGTATACATCCTTATGGCTTCCTTACCCAGAAGATGGGATCAGGATAGCGTTTACAGTGGCTCAATTTTACTCCGCGTTTTTTTAGCAGATTAACGCGCTAAGTGGCTCAGTTTTGCTCCGCCATTTACACGATATTCTGATTTATCCAATTTTCTACATCTTGAGTGTGGCTATGACGTGCTTTCCTAACATTTTCAACATATATGTAATTCCACATTTTAAGAACATGGTGCAGTTCAGGAGCGTAATATTCATACTTGGAATCACAGC
>JASLHI010000039.1 GCA_030149815.1 Aquirhabdus sp.
ATTGACGACTAAACGTTGAAATAGGTACGCACGATGACTCGTGCCGACCCATTGGGGATGACACATGGCTGAACGCCTAAGTAATGATTTTCAGTTTCTCGATGTTGCACGCCAAGATCCAGAGAAAAAAGATCTAGACACGCGCACGACTGCGTTTGTTGAAATTTACCAGCCTTTTGAAAAGGTTGAAGTCGCAAATCAGGCACATCGTTGCTTGGATTGTGGTAATCCATATTGTGAATGGAAATGCCCAGTCCATAACTATATTCCGAATTGGCTCAAGCTGATTAGCGAAGGACAGTTGTTCCAAGCAGCTGAATTATCTCATCAAACCAATACTTTACCAGAAGTTTGTGGTCGTGTTTGTCCACAAGATCGCTTGTGTGAAGGCGCATGTACTCTGAATGATGGTTTCGGTGCGGTAACGATTGGTAATACTGAAAAATACATCACTGATACTGCGTTTGCGATGGGCTGGCGTCCAGATATGTCCAAAGTGGTTTGGACAGACAAAAAAGTTGCGATTATCGGTGCGGGTCCTGCGGGTCTGGGCTGTGCTGACGTACTGGTTCGTGCAGGTGTGAAGCCTGTTGTATTTGATAAAAATCCAGAAATCGGCGGTTTGCTGACGTTTGGTATCCCAGAATTCAAGATGGAAAAAGATGTGATGATTCGTCGTCGCACTATTTTTGAAGGTATGGGTATTGAGTTCCGTTTGAACACTGAGATCGGTGTGGATGTGACCATCGATGAGTTGCTGGCGGATTATGATGCTGTATTCATGGGGATGGGTACATACACCTACATGAAAGGCGGTTTCGTCGGTGAAGAGTTGAACGGCGTGTATGATGCGTTGGATTACTTGATTGCCAACGTCAACCGTTGCCAAGGCTGGGAAAAATCACCGTTTGATTACATCAGCATGGAAGGCAAGCGCGTTGTGATTCTAGGTGGTGGTGACACTGCGATGGATTGTAACCGTACCGCGATTCGTCAAGGTGCAGCACATGTGACGTGTGCTTACCGTCGTGATGAAGACAACATGCCAGGTTCACGCCGTGAAGTGAAAAATGCGAAAGAAGAAGGCGTTGAGTTCTTGTTTAATCGTCAACCAATTGAAATCATTGGTGATGCACATGGCGTGACTGGTGTAAAAGTTGTGACGACACAACTCGGTGAGGCAGATAGCCGTGGCCGTCGCAGCCCAGAGCCAATTCCGGGTTCAGAAGAAATTCTGCCAGCCGATGCCGTGATTCTAGCGTTTGGTTTCCGTCCAAGCCCAGCAGCATGGCTCGCTGATCAATCCGTGAAAATGGATGGCTCAGGTCGTGTAACTGCTGCTGAACATCAAGCATTCCCATTCCAAACCAGCAATCCAAAGATTTTTGCGGGTGGCGATATGGTGCGTGGTTCTGACCTTGTTGTCACTGCAATCTGGGAAGGTCGTCAAGCCGCAGAAGGCATCTTAGATTATTTGAAAATCTAATTTAGCTTCAGAACGTATCTAAAGAAGCTCATCGTATGATGGGCTTTTTTTATTTTTCTGTGCTGTATATTCCAATTTAAAAAGAATAGACCAACAAAGAAAATTCGTCAGATGAGATGAGTTTTTGTATTAATTGATCTGTTTTTCAAGAACCCATGATCGATAAACCTAAAATAATTATGAATAAATATGGAGTTTTTGATCTAGATGCTACTTTCGTAAGGAATATGTAGATCTTCATAAATCGCCACGTTATTTATTGGATTGTTCTATAAAAAATATAAACATATTAATGGTTAATCATAAAAATGCGACGGTTACTTACTACTCTTCTATGGTTGTATTTCATACAATTTATATTACATATTTTCTGATAAACGGTATTTTTAGTTAATAATCATTGTGGTATTGTACGCTTTACGTAAACATTGTTAAGCCAAGTAAGAGGATGCAAGACGCATTTCTTATCTCAACGGATTAGGGGTTTCCATGAAAAAAATGATTTGTACGCTGTTGGCGAGTGCAACAGCTTTATTTGCGGCGACGGATGCGAGCGCATGGTCGCAAGAAGTTCACCGCCGTATCGCGATGGATGCGGTGAGCTATATGAAGGCAAACCCTTCGACGACTAACTACGCTAAGTTATTAGCAGGTGCAACAAAAGCAGGTTATACCATTGATCAGTTTGCTACGGTGCTGGGTCAAGGTGCCTATGATGTCGATGATTTTGCTGATACCTATATCTGTGGTGCTTCGACGGGTAATTGCCAGTTATCACCTGTTTGGGGTGCAGCTTCAGGGATTGTTAAATATACTTCTTATTGGCATTTTCAAAATCAGACGCAGGGTCCTGATGTCCATGGTAATGATTTTGGCGGTTATAACTACAATAAGCTGACCGTTTGGGGTGATATCGACAATATGGCTGCATCGTGGCTATATGGGGATTATTTGGATGATGGCCCAGGTAATATGAAAGGCTGGTTTGGTGATGGCAGTAAGTACAATGCCTATGATTTAACAGAAGCGCACTATCGTTTGGGTGGATATTCAACGCGTAGTATGTATGCTGACTTTGAGAAAATGCCTTTCCAACCTATTGATAACTTGGGTCAATATTGGTTCCAGCAATTTTTGGCCTCTCCATCAGTTCAAACATTGGGCTTTGTGATGCATACCACTGATTTGTTGCAGCCTCACCATGTTTGGACAACATCTGCTCTAAATCATGCGGGTTGGGAAAGCTGGGTTGAAGATCATTACTATACTTTAGCACTGAATGATAATGCAAAAGTAGCAGCAGCATTCAGTGACTTAACACCATTGGCACCGACTGCAACGGATATTCGTCCTTTGCTAACACAAGGCGGCACAATTGCCTACACCAAAGGTGGTATTGTGCTATCGAGTACAGATGATGCTGATCGTACAAATGTTGCTAACATTATGATTCCGCATTCAATCGCAATGGTGGTTCTATTGCTTAATCGTGCTGCAGAGCGATTCTAAATTTTCAGAGGTCGATCCTGAGCTGACCGATGAGGTATTAATACGGTCATTTATTAAAAAACGTCACATCAATGGTGGCGTTTTTTTTAGAATTATCCGCGATTAGTACGTTTGTTATTTACAGTACTAACGTACCCTATATCGCTGATATGTCCAATAATTATATATGTACAGGATGTCTTAAAAAGGTTGGCTTATGCAATTTTCTAGTTTGAAAAATCACGTTAAAGGATTGATGAAATATAATGCATCAGGTGTTATGTTATTGATGTCTATGTCGATATTTGTGAGTAGTGCTTCTGCAGTTGTGAATTATGACTTAAAAACTGCGGGGTTAGCTGCAACGATAGATGGTCAGCCGATTAGTCAGCATTTATTAGATCGTTTTATGATGATCGCCAAAAAAGGTGATTCAAAAATCACTCCTAGCAATGTATTGCAACGGATTATTGATGATGAGTTATTAGCCGCTTATGCGCGTAGTCGATTTGAACCCGATGACTTGATTAAGAATAGTAAAGTAGCTTTCTCTTCTGAGGTACAAATACAGCAGTCTTTGGCGGAAGATATTATCGCAGCCTTCGGACCAGATATGGTGGCTGAGGCAAAGAAGAGAACTGGGTCAGAGACACCTAATTATGGTCAAACGGCTCGTCATGTCATGACGAGTGAGGATTGGAAAAAACTTCTATCTGATCAGCCCGAAGTGAAGCTTGATTATCATTTGATGCCTATGGGTCAGAAATTTGCTGAACAGCTCGTACTCCGTCGATACCGTTTTGATGCTAATACTCAAGGTGCGATTACATTGGCTGATGTTTATGATAGTCAAAATATTCAAGGGAAGTTCCAGATATTTCAGAAGGATAAAGATTTTACGGATCAGCAGGCGCAGGTACTTTTGGAGCGCCGTTATGCTATTTATTGGTTAGAACATCGTTCGGGCTTTACACCTGCTGAAGTGGATGCTTTTAAGAAAATCGTTGTTGATCAGATGCAAACTCAGGGTTATTTGGAACATATTGGGGTTGCAGCAGATATCCACGACGATGTTTTTTATATGAAAAAAATTGCTAGCCAAGTGACACCAGAGGAAATTAAGGATTTCTATCAGAATCATTTGGATATGTTTATTCGGGTTGATCGTGTGAAAGCTCGACATATTCGTACGAAAGATGAGGCAACAGCGCGTGAGGCGTTTGCTGCACTCCAAAAAGGAAAATCATTTGCTGATGCTGCTAAACAATATTCTGTTGCTGACGATCATCAAAATGGTGGAGATCTAGGTTGGGTAGTTCATCCTGAGACGGGTTCAAATTGGTTACAAAGTCTGCTGTTCTTTCAACCTGTTGGTAAAGTATCGAATCCTTTTAGGATGCCAGGTAAGCCAACTGATGCTGTAGATTGGGAGATTGTACTCGTTGAACAAAAAGAAATTAGCCATCAGCCTGTAGATAGTGAATCTGTTCGTTATGTAGCATCTCAGGCCATTGCGAAGCAAAAAGTCATACAAGAGTATATGGGTGCGAGGACACAAGTTTGGAAGAAAGCGAATATCCATATTCGTCCTGACCTCATCTTGAGTATGAAGTTTCCTCAGGAGGGAGTAGCGCCGTGAAGAAATGGTTATGGATTGCATTGGGTTTATTTTTGGTGCTGGTAGTTGGTCTGATTGTATGGTTCAAGCCAAAAGAGATTTCTCCTACGGCAACAACTCCTGCTGTTCGACCTATGTCTCTTCCGCCACAGGTTGCGGCTGATCAACCCGTGATTCCTAATTTAGGTGTCGGGCAAGATTCTCCTATTTTACCTATGCCTGACCCAGCGACATTTCCGCCAGTTAATGCTGCGCAAAGTATGGCGGAGACGCGTGAGCACGGTGATCCGCGTACGCCTCCTTTGGATCGCACGCCTGATCGAGAAATGCCGACTTCAGCGGAGCTCAATGATCCAAAAGAATATGCCCAATACGAAGCAAATCAGAATGCTAAAGTATACAAGGCCTATGTTGCTTCCGCTGACAAAGAAATACCTGCACTACAATCTGATATTGATCGTGCTAAAAAAGAAGGAATTAGCTCAGACCAGATTAAAATTGTAGAGGAAAAAGTGCGGCGCATTCAGGAAACGCGTGATCAGCTTAAAGCACAGCATCCAGAGTTGTATCAATAATTTCGAGTTTTAAACTCTTGCATTCAACACGGACAGTCGCTGGTTTATTTTAAACCAGCGCGTTTATCTTTAAAGAAACTCCATGCTTCTTCCGCGGTTTCGACATCTTCATTTTGCTTACCGACAATCATGGTATAGAAACGTCGTGGGTGTTCGGTCAGGCTAGGTTCCATATGACCGCCATTGTTGATTCGTAATAATTCAACTTGCAGGCCTTTAGGATTATTTCCCCATATGGTTTTTGTTGCAGAAGTTGGGTCATTTGGATTGACGTGAGGAAGAGTTGTCACGCTGGTGGGCGTTGCGACAAGTCCATCCAGTTGGCGCCAGACAGATGCACTTTGCTCGACACTGATGACACCGCCAAGCGAGTTATTTGACCTGAAATGGACATTGCCACCGTCATAGGGTACTAAAGGATCGGCTGTGCCTGAAATAATTAATGCTGAGAGGGGAACTTTAGGTGCAGGGCAATCACTGGTGGATGCCATCGCGCCACTGACCGTTGCAAAGCCAGCCAGTTTATCTCCAAGTTCGCTGGCAATTCGGAAGGTCATCATCGCGCCATTAGACATCCCCATGACATAAATGCGGTTTGGATCAACGTTGTGTTCATTGATTTCCCGATTTATGATGACGCGGATTAAGCCGACATCATCGGTTTTGGTGTTTTTACTTTCGTCAGCACGACAATCATTCCAGCCTTGTTTGCCATCACTGCCTCTTGCTCCATCTGGTGCTGCGATGATGAGTCCTTCACGATCGGCTATTTTGAGCCATACTGACATGGGTGCGGCACTGCGTTCTTGTCCGAGTAATTGTGCGGCAGAACCCATGTGACCGTGTAATAAAATAATTAGAGGATGTTTTCCTGATGATATTTGATTTGGCAGCGCAAGGAGGTAGTTGCGTTGCCCTTCAGGACGAGAAATGGTTTCTGATGTGATGGTTGTGGCGAGTGTGACTTGACTGATACATACACTGGCAAGCAAAGAGAGCTTAATAAATACTGATTTCATCGATTTGCGAGTCAACATAGTGATGCCTATTGGGTGATGTTTGCGCTAGGATTAAGTGGTGGTGATGTCTGCGTTGATGACTTTTGTGGTGATGGCAACTCCACCCATTGTCCATTTTTGACTTGATATACGGTGATCTTGCCAACTTTTAGATCGCCTTGTGGATCAAATTGAATTTGATTCGTGACACCTGCGTAATTGGTTTTCTTGAGTTCTGGTGCATAGACTTTAGGGTCGGTCGAACCTGCCATTTGCATCGCTTTGGCAATAATCTGTGTGGCATCATAATAATAAGGTGCGTAGAGTTGAATCGGTCCGTATTTTTGCTCAAATCGCTGTTTGAAAAACAAACCTTGTCGCATTCTTTCGAGTGGTAACCCTGGCAGTGTCGTGACGACGCCTTCCGCATTTTTTCCTGCGAGTTGAATAAACTCAGGCGTATGCACGCCATCGCCAGAGATATATTGTGCCGTTATGCCTAAGTTGCGCATTTGTTGAAGCATGGCAGCCGCTTGCCCGTCATTGCCTGCAAAAAAAATGAGATCAGGCGATTTGCTTTTGATACGAGTGAGAATGGCATTGAAATCAGTATCTTTGTCACTGGCGGATTCTCGTGTGATGAGATTGCCGTTCAATGTTTTAAGGTGTTTTTCAAATTCATCAGCCATGCCGACACCATAGGCACTGCGATCATCAATAATCGCAATCTGTTTCGCACCAAAACCTTGGACAGCAATGTTGGCTAAGGTTTGACCTTGTTGGATGTCATTAGCAATTAAACGGAAAGTGTAGGGGAAGCCCTGCTGAGTATATTTCGGATTGGTGACGGCAGGCGCCAGTAAAGGAATGCCTGCGCGATTATAGATGAGAGATGCAGGCAAAGTCGTACTGGATGTGGTATGTCCGATGACGGCATTAACGTTTGCATCGACCAAATGTTGTGCGGCATTAGTGGCATGGCGTGGATCAGCTTGGTCGTCTTCGCTTTGAATTTTGAAATGAATGAATTTGCCAGCAATCAAAATTTTCTGGGCATTTAAGTCATCGACGGCGAGGCGGACGCCATTTTCTTCATCTTTTCCATAATGTGCCAATTCCCCAGTCAGTGCCCCGACATAGCCAATCGTGACGACACTTTCCGCTGGAGGATTATTCTTTTTAGCACAATCACTCAACGACAAACTCATGAGGGTGAGCCCAAACACGATGCCGATTTGATGGGTGAGTGGGTGCGTTTTTCGTAACGTCTTTGAGATTCTAGAAATCATAGCGTGTAATGGTTAATGAATGATCTGTCTCAAAGATAGCATGATTTTGGACGAGGCTATATCTGGTTTATTGCAATCTGGTTTATCACAGCTTGATTTGTCACAAAATCATGCTGATGAAAAACCAGTTCTTTTAACAATTCAACACGTCATTTGCTTGTAAACATGCGTTATTGTTAGGCTTGAAAATTAATAAATTATGAGAGGGTGGAATCATGTCACGACGTTTTTTGACCGCAGTTGTTTTGTCATCAGTGCTTGTAGCGACTTTGCCGGGTTGTGGCTACAACACGTTGCAAGCGCAGGATCAAGCAGTACAAGCCAGTTGGTCTGAGGTGCTCAATCAATATCAGCGCCGTGCCGATTTGGTTCCTAATCTCGTCAATGTGGTAAAAGGTTATGCAACGCATGAACAAAAAGTGTTGACTGAGGTCACAGCAGCACGAGCATCTGTTGCGGGGATTAAGGCAACGCCAGAACTGGTGAATGATCCAGTCGCTTTCAAGAAATTTACTGATGCACAAGATCAATTACAAGGTTCATTATCTCGTTTGATGGCGGTCACAGAAAACTATCCGGACTTGAAGGCGAATCAGAACTTTTTGGATTTGTCCGCGTCGATTGAAGGTACAGAAAATCGGATTGCCGTTGCCCGCGGTCGTTATATTCAAGCGGTTCAGGCTTATAACTTAACCGTTCGCCAGTTCCCATCTAATCTGACTGCGAAGGCTGTCGGAATGCAGGTGAAACCGAATTTTAGCGTCAGCAATGAAGCCCAAATCTCACAAGCGCCGACGGTGAGCTTTGGTGGGTCATAAGACATGAATGCTTTGGCAGCGGTGAAAGCGTCATTTCTGGCAAGTGTGTTTGGGATAGCCATCAGCTTTGCCAGTGGGTCTGTGTTTGCTGATGATGCGGCAGATACAGTCGTTGCTGCAAATGTCGCAAAAACAACGGCGCTTGCTCCGTTGCCTAAGATTATTCCAGTGCCATTACCGCCGACCAATCCTGCACCAAATCAGGCGAATGCAACTGTGAATTCATCTGTGCCTTCTGCAGTTGATGCAGGTAACGGCGAGCTTTTGACGTTACCTACACTCAATGCACCTGTGATTGATCAGGCTAATGTGCTGAGTGCTTCTGATACCCAAAAACTCAGTGACCAGTTACGGGCAATTCATGATGCAGGTCGTGCACAGATTGGGTTGGTACTGGTCAAGAGTACACAAGGCGAGCCAATTTTTGATTATGCGGGTCGTGTGTTTACGGCTTGGAAATTAGGTGATGTACAACAAGATAATGGCTTGCTGATTGTTGTCGCGACGCAAGATCGCAAAATACAAATTTTGACGGGTTATGGTCTAGAAGGCATTATTCCTGACGTGATCGCATCGCGCATCATCCGAGAACAGATCACGCCACAATTTAAAACAGGTCAATATGCTGCGGGACTCAGTGCAGGTATTGATCGGATAGATTCAATTCTGAAAGAAGACCCAGAAACAGCAAAAGCAGCGGCAGATCAACTGAGAGCTCAACAAAGTCAGCAACAATCACAAGACGGCGCTATCTCTGGAAATGTTATTCTTTTATTGATTGTCTTGGTCGTGATCGGTCAATTCACGCAAATGATCTTTGGTCGTGTGCTGAGTTCTAGTGGTTTGGCTGCGGCAGGTGTGGGAATTGGTTTATTTACAGGTGCAGGATTGGCGGCAAGTTTGTTGCTAGGTGGTGTGGTATTTATCTTGTTGTTAGTCGGAGTTCTGCCGTTTCTTAGTATGTTTGGCAGTATGGGCGGCGGCGGTCGAGGTGGTGGCTATAGCGGTGGCGGTGGTTCATTTGGCGGTGGGGGCGCATCGGGATCATGGTAAATCATTCATCAATATCTCTCGTACAAAGCCATCCTGAACGTGAAGAACATCGGGCTGATTTCGGCCGTTGGTTGCGCCAATGCTTCTATATGCCGTGGTTTACTAACCGAAAGTTTGATGCGGCTGCGCGTAAAGCGATTGAGGATGCCGTCACAACCGCCGAAGCGGGACATGTGGGTGAGATTCGAGTCGTGATTGAGGCACATTTACCACTCAATACTGCGTTATATCAAAGCACCATTGGACGTGCGCGTGATTTATTTGCTGTACTTGGTGTTTGGGATACTGCGCAAAACAGTGGTGTATTGCTTTATATCAATCTCTGTGAGCATCGTGTTGAGATCGTTGCTGATCGCGGGATTCATGGCAAAATTGAACCGATGCGCTGGCAATCTATTTGTCAACAAGTCACTGCAAAGTTAGCTGACAACGCACATCAGCATGGTGTTGTTTTAGGTGTGAAGTTGATCGGTGAGACATTGAATGAATTTTATAAAATTTTAGATGATCATAAGGATAATGAACTGAGTAATGCACCGATTTTCTTGTAGGTCATATTCAGCTTTTAAGTCTAGATACTTTTCTTATGTTCTCTAAAATCAAAAGATAAAGCGATGAAACAATTTATTCAGTTCCAAGTTATTCCTGCTCAAGCATTATCATCAAACGATCTGCAATCGATTCAGAATTTATGTACACGTGCTTATGGTGAGGATGTTTGGTGTGATTATGAATATCTGAAGGCAGCCTATCATGTGATTGGACGTGATGCGGGGGTGATTGTTTCTCATGCGCTGTGGGTTAATCGCAGCTTGAGCGTGAATGGCACATCACCGTTGATGACGGCTTATGTTGAATATGTAGCGACAGAACCAGCATTACAAGGGCAAGGTTTGGCTTCGCAATTGCTGCGATTTTTATTAGATTATATTCAAAAACAAGAAGCTATACGCACAGAATTAGATCAGGCACTACCGTATGAGTTAGCTGCTCTAGCGCCTGCAGAGTCTCAGTTTTATGAGCGATTAGGCTGGGAACTTTGGCAGGGTAATCTATATATTCGTCAACATGGTGACTTGATTCCGACGCCAGACGATGATGTGATGATTTATCGCTTGGCAACTACGCCAGAAATCTCTATTACAGATGATTTATCCGCAGAATGGCGTGAGGGTGAATTATGGTAATTCGTATTTTCATGAATCTGTTGTGACTTAAATCGTGGGAAGCGTAATCTGGCTGATATCAAGGTTGTAACCAGCACGAATCATTTCGTGAGTCATGGCGAGTTGCCAAGAATCAAGTGCATCCATTGGAATATATACAACGCCATGGATATGATTGGGAATCTCGGTATTTCCCTTCACAAGCGCTGATACTTTACGGCGACCTAATTTTGCGATGAGATAACCATGTTCAAAAGCAATATTTTGATGCGCTCGAGGTTTCGGCTCTAAACCAGTCGGCGTGTAGAGAATAATTGCAAAACCGATATTCAGGTTTTCTTCAATTTTGTCGATGATATTTTTTTCACCACGAATTTGTTCGTGAACAATAATCGATGAAACTCCTAGTTTCTCTAAGAATTTAACTGTCGAATCTCTTGCAAAATGATCTCTGCCATGAACCAGCAACACTTTTGGATGACTCGACGATGGCGTTTCTGGTTGAACTGAAATTGGAGCGGGGGGAGTCGTTTTCTTTGCCAATACAACGGATAGGGCTTTATTAAAAACAGTCGTAGTAATGTCTTTAACATGTTCTTTATAGTTAAGGATGTCGATTGCTGAAACAGGAATCGTGCTGTGCGGCACACGTGAGCTTTCTTGCAAAGACAATTCGTGCGTTGTTTGGGTGGTTTCTTTAATCAGGATTCTTTTTATTTCTTTGAATTTGAGTGATTTTCCTGAGAATATAAATTCTTCTTTACGCAAATAGGGCAAAACAATATTCGCTTCAATGTCGTCTAGGCTAGACCGATCCAGTTCAAAATATTGCTTGTTGGCATCAGATTCATCAACTTTTTCGGTTGTTTCAATTAATATCTGATAGTACATGGTTGCTCACGATCTGAAATTTGGATGGTCACAAAAACGCTATAATAATCTTGAATTAAATACTGAAGACTAGCAAAAGTCTATATCAAATTATTTCATTTAAGAAAAATAACACGAAGAGAGTATTTGATACATAGTATTGTTCTTTAAGAATGAAAATTAGAGGAAATTCCCATGAAAGCTGTCGGGTATCAAGAATCTCGAGCAATTGATGATGTATTGTCATTACAAGACATCGAGTTGCCAGAACCCGATGTGGGTGACTATGACCTGCTGATCGAAGTACATGCAGTTTCCGTGAATCCCGTCGATACCAAAGTGCGCAAAAATATGCCACCTCCAGCAGGTGAATTCAAAGTTCTGGGTTGGGATGCAACAGGCATCGTGAAAGCAGTGGGTGCAAAAGTCACGTTATTTCAGCCAAATGATCGAGTTTGGTACGCAGGTGAGCTTGCGCGAGCGGGCAGTAACAGCGAACGTCAAGTGGTCGATGAGCGTATTGTTGGGCGGATGCCTTCGACATTTGATTTTGCGGAGGCTGTGGCATTACCACTAACCAGTGTGACGGCGTGGGAAATGCTCTTTGATCGGTTGCAGGTTGAAGAGGGTGAAGACGATCAAGGACAAACGTTATTGATTGTCGGCGCGGCTGGTGGAGTCGGTTCTATTCTGATTCAGCTTGCGCGGCAACTCACTGGTTTGACTGTGATTGGTACAGCTTCGCGTCCAGAAACGATGGAGTGGGTAGCGCAGCTTGGTGCGCATCATGTGATTGATCATCGTCAGCCGTTGTCCGAGGAATTGACGCGAATTGGGATTCCTGAAGTCACGTATGTTGCAAGTCTTAATCAGACTGATCAACATTTTACGGAGATTGCAGCGTGTCTTGCACCGCAAGGACGTTTGGCATTGATTGATGATCCTGTGTTACCGCTCGATATTAAATTACTGAAACGTAAATCGATTTCATTACATTGGGAATATATGTTTACCCGCTCGTTTTTTGAAACTGCCGATATGATTGAGCAGCATCATATTTTAAATCGGGTGGCTGATTTGATTGATCAAGGTGTGTTAAAAACGACTGTTGGTGAGCATTTCGGCAAGATTAATGCAGAGAATTTACGTCGCGCTCATGCATTCATTGAAAGTGGGAAAGCGAGAGGGAAGATTGTGTTGGAAGGTTTTTAACACGTGGTAATAACGACTCACGCTTTGGTTGTGAGTCATTTCTGCTTAGGGTTGAGCATGATCAAATAAGAAATGTTCGATTTCATCGGCGCGTAATCCTGCATCGTGATAACCCAATTGAATTAATTCGCGCGTGAACGCGGAATCAAACAATAAAAAACTCATTAAGTCGGCACTTTGAGCATCGGGTTGTCCTAGTCCATCCATTAAATAACGGATACTGCGTGGCATGCGGTGTTCTAGTGTTTTGGCGATGATGGCAATATCGGCTGAGGGTGAAATCACCAATGGTGTGACAACACGCATAGGTTCGTGTAGCACTTGATCTACCGGAGGAACTTTCTTTTCCAGTTCTTGATAGGCAGCGACGAAGTTATTCATTCGGTTGAGATGATCTAAGTCGGCATCGAGATGATCTAGAAAGATTGCATTCATTAATGTTCCGCAAATCTGCGATAAGGGCGGACGCTTTAACTGCGTGACATAATCATCATTAGTCGATAATTCTGAGCGGAGTAGGCTATTTGCGGACTCCTGACAACGTACTCCGATCGCAAACAATCGTTCGGCACCTAAACGAATAGCTGGGCTCAGTGGCGTAATGAGGCGCATCGCGCCGTCACCAAAATATGCCACAGAGTCGCCTGTTTTAAGTGCAACAGGAGGGAAGACCAGTGGAATGGCAGCAGATGCTAGTACATGGTCAAGGGTTAGTTGTGTACGAAGCGCTACGCGGCGACTTTTATTCCAAAGTGCATGTCCCAACTGACCTTGAACAAATGTGAAGGCTTTGCCTGAGTGGTAGCCTGTTGCGGTAACTCCCAACGCATAGAGGTGACCTGCATGTATGGCTTGATCAATCCCAGCAAAATCGATGCTGTTGTCCAGAAGATGGCGTAAGGGTGCTGCATCTAAAAATGACTTTAAACGCCCTGCGCCGAATAACCCGCCAAATGCAAAATCGAGTGCAGCTTGAGTCCCTGTATGAGCTAATGAAAGAGGATCATAGTGAAACACCTGTGCGGCATTCAGATTAGACCAGAGTTGAACGAGTAATTTAGTTCCCGCCGTAAAATCAGCACTATTTGCTGCGATGGTCGTTCCGTTAATAGCACCAGCGGAAGCTCCCGTAACGATTTTGAAAGGGGAGGGTTTACCCGAGAGTGCTGGTATTTCACTGACTCGTTTGAGGACTCCAGCTTGGTAGGCACCACGTGCACCGCCAGCCGTCAGTACAAGCCCATTCATGTTGCTGGGTATTTTCGGGGCTACATTGAGCATAAGAGTCTCCTCGTGATGTCTTCATTTGATCAAGAGTTTATTGAAAGATACTCAAAGGTTATTGCAGCAAGTCTTGTACCATTTAAGGCTAAACCTTTTTAATTTGTCGCTTTGTTGCATTTATAGACTGGTTTGTATCTGGTGTCAGTTTCTTCACTACTTATCATGGTTTTCCATGACACTTTGATGATTTTTCTAGAGTTAATTGATAACTATAGTTTTTATTGAAGCCAATAAAAAACCCCGCTTGCGCGAGGTCTTTTGCAACTCTAAAACGACTTTGGATTAGTACAGTACGCGAACGCGCAGTGTGCCTTCAACGCCTTGGAGTTTTTCAAACGCGAGGCTTGAATCGCTGCCAGCAACGTCCATCACGAGATAGCCAACATCACCTTTGGTCATCAGGCTTTGCGCCACGATGTTGATGTTGCTTTGTGCGAACAAGGTGTTGACCGCAGATAGTACGCCAGGCACGTTTTTGTGGATGTGCAGCAGGCGATGCGTACCTTCTTGCTGTGGAATCGATACTTCTGGGAAGTTGACAGAAGTGATCGTCGCGCCAGTGTCGGAGTAACGAACGAATTTATCCGCAACTTCCAAACCAATATTTGCTTGTGCTTCTAAAGTCGAACCACCGATATGTGGCGTCAAAATGACATTGTCATATTTACGCAGCGGTGACAGGAATTCTTCGTCGTTCGCTTTTGGCTCTTTCGGGAATACGTCGATTGCCGCACCGCCCAAATGTTTGCTTTCAATTGCTGCTGCCAAGTCATCGATCACAACGCAAGTACCACGCGCTGCGTTGATGAAGATTGAGCCTTTTTTCATTTTGGCAAATTGTTCAGCGCCCATCATGTTGTTGGTTGATGGCAATTGTGGAACGTGCAGAGAAACGACATCCGCAGATGAAAGCAATTCATCCATTGTTGCGACTTGACGTGCATTACCGAGTGGCAGTTTGGTCACAACGTCGAAGTAAATCACTTTCATACCGAGTGATTCAGCCAAAACTGACAATTGTGAACCGATTGAGCCGTAACCGACTAAACCTAAAGTTTTGCCACGAGCTTCAAATGAGCCTTCAGCAGATTTTGACCAGCCGCCACGATGTACCAACGCATTTTTTTCTGGAATACCGCGAAGGAGCAGAATCAATTGACCGAGAACGAGTTCAGCAACTGAACGGGTGTTTGAATATGGCGCGTTGAATACTGGAATACCGCGTTCCATTGCTGCATCGAGATCTACTTGGTTAGTACCGATACAGAAACAGCCAATCGACGACAGTTTGTTTGCCGCAGCGAGGACTTTTTCAGTCACGTTAGTGCGTGAACGAATACCAAGGAAATGTACATCTTTGATCGCTTCGATCAGTGCATCTTCATCAAGAGCAGTTTTACGATAATCGATATTGGTGTAGCCGTTTGCATGCAGCTCATCCAGCGCGGTTTGGTGCACGCCTTCTAGAAGCAAGAAACGAATTTTGTCTTTTTCCAAAGAGAACTGCTGACTCATGTTGTGCCCTCAAAATTAACGCAAAAGCTGCAAAGCAAAAAAATAGGCGGCTATGGTAACATATTACGACCTTCTATTGCGTTACCCCTGTTATAGGTTTTCCAAGATATGAATATAGCTTCTTCTG
>JASLHI010000048.1 GCA_030149815.1 Aquirhabdus sp.
CTTCTAGCTCTAAATGATAGGTGATAACTTCGCGTATTTTGCGGTAAAACAGGGCTGCACTATTGGGCTGAATTTCGAGTAAATCAGCAGCAGAACGAGCCGTTACTTCAAGTACAAAATACTCCAGTAACTTCCATTGCAATTTTTTACTTAACTTACAATTCGTTATCTTCATTTTTGTAGACTAACATAGAGCTAATCTACTACAGCCCCAAAATCTTTGCCAGATTCATACTTGATTCCGATTCTTTAGTATTTCTAAAACGCATCTGGCTAGATGCGTTTGATGACTTTTATATTACATCATTGAGTTGGCTGAGTTGCAGGCTTGGATGCGTCTTCTGTGTTTGCTGTATCCGCTGCTTTCGGTTTTTCTTTACCCAAAACGACGGTCAACATAGCATCAGGATTGACGTAACGTACAAAAGCTTGATGTGCTGTTTCAGGAGTCACGGCCTCAATTTGTTTTGGATAGTCTGCAAGATAAGTATTTGGTAAACCGTAAAATCCCATAGAGGCTAGGAACGAGACGATACTTTGGTTACTGCTGAGTGAGAGCGGGTAGCTATTGAGGATGCCTGTTTTTGCTTCCGTCAGTTTGTCGAGAGGCACACTTTTTTGGATGTAGTCGCGCAGAACTTGCTGGGCAACTTTAAGGCTCTCATTCGCCTGATCACTACGCGTTGAGTAGCTAAGGATGAATGGGCCATTGCTATGCATGGGGTTAAAGCCACTATATGCACCATAGGTTAATCCTCGTTTCACTCGTAATTCTTGCATTAATATGGCACTAAAGTCGCCACCTCCAAACACTTCATTGCCGACTGTGAGCGCGGGTAGATCTGGATTATCACGTGTGATACTGACTTCGCCCATCATCACGTGGGTTTGAGTCGAGTCGAATGGCACGTAAACAGCGCGTGCAGTCATCGCTTCTGGTTTAGGTAACGTTCTGGCATGTTCACCTTGTGGCAGGCTTTGAGTGATTCGTTCCGCTAAGGTTTGTGCCTGAGCAAGCGTCATTTGTCCTGTGATCGCAATATTCAGATTGTGCGCCACAAGGTAAGTATTTTTGAATTGACGAATATCAGCAGGCTTGATGGTTTCAATACTGGTGAGTGTGCCAGTAGTTGGCTGTGCATATGGATGCTTACCATAAAGTTCTTGCCAGAAACGAATGTTTGCAGTTGTTGACGGTGAGTCTTTTTGTGCAGCTAGACTGAGACGATCTTGTTGCATGATGCGATCATAGCTGGCTTGTGGAATTTGTGCGTCTTTAAGGATTGAGAGCAGTTGATCTACGGCTGGATTTAATAAGTTGCTATCCGATAATGTGCGTAGATTGACGGTGAACATATCTCGATAGGCTGCTGCGCCAAATTGCGCCCCAAGGCGTTCAAAGTTAGCCGAAATCTGATCTGTTGTTTGTGTGGATGTGCCTTCGGCAAGCAACTGCGAGGTGAGAGAGGCGAGTCCATATTGACCTTGCTTGAGCTCGCTATCGCGTGCTGAGCCTGCATCAAATACAAGTTTAATATCCACGATGGGAAGTTCTGGTGCTTCTACAAAGAGCACACGAGTTCCGCTACTGGTCTTAAATTCATGAACGGTAGGTGTGCGTAACTGACTTATACTGACTGGTTTTTTTAAACTATCCAATTGTTTAAGCGAGGTAATTTCTACGGATGATGGCGTACTGCTTGGATGCGGTTCTGCATGAACTAATGCCACTGGTGCGATGTTCATCGCAAGTAATGAGAGCGTGAATTTAAGATACGAGGACTTTAAATGGAGTAAATGTTTCATTTGCTGATCTCCATTTTTGATGGTTGATTGGTTTTTTGGGTTTTGGATTTGATGGTTTGTTTTGATGCAGCGGTTGGTGCTGCTGTTTCAGATGCCTTTGCAGTTAGAGGTTCTAAATACATCGTCGATAAGCTATCTGTCGTGAGGAAGCGTTTAGCAGCATCCTGAACGATTTGTACTGATAGTGCATTTAATTTCTCAGGGAGTTCATCGGCTAGTTTATAGCTCAGGTTGGCGACTTCGAGTTCACCAATCAGTTGAGCTTGTCCTGTGATGCTATCTTGGTTGAACGTGAGATTCGAACGTTGATTGACTTTGACGCGTGCCATTTCATCGGCAGTAATGGTGTCGGTTTTAAGCTTTTCCACTTCTTGTAAAATCGCAGCGCGTGCTTCTTCGAGCGTATGACCTTGCGCAGGAACGGCTGTGATCATAAATAAGCTGCCACCACGGCCAAATAAATCATAGCCTGATGAAACGCCTGCAAGAATTCGTTGTTTGCGAACAAGGCGACTTTCTAAATGCGCAGACAAGCCACCATCTAAAACTTCGCTCGCTAAACTCAATGCGTAAGCATCTTCAGGCTTATCTGCTGTACTTAATGATGGTACATTCCATGCGAGAGACACGGTTGGGACTTGCACCGCTGCGCGTATGGTCATGCTGCGTTCACCTGTATGCATGAACTCATCAACATCAGGACGTGCAGGTACGGGACGTTGTGTAATTTGTCCGAAATATTGTTTTACTTCAGTCATTGCGTCTGCAGGCGTCACATCGCCAACAATGACTAAAACAGCATTATTTGGGGTGTACCATGTTTGATACCAACGTTTGAGTGCGTCCAGTTTGAGCTTTTTAATGCTTTTCATATAGCCGATGGTTGGGTAACGCAGTGGGCTGGTTGGATAAGACATTAATCTGAATCGTTCATATGCCAATGCTTGAGGATTATCATCGGTGCGCATGCGTCGTTCTTCCATGACGACTTGCATTTCTGGTGTGAAATCGGACTCTTTGAGTTTGAGATTTTGCATCCGATCAGCTTCCATTTCGAGCGCAAGCCCTAAACGATTCGCTGGGTAAAGCTGATAGTAACCCGTGTAGTTTGCTGTCGTGAATGCGTTGGTTGAGCCGCCGAAGTGAGTATTAATCCGTGAGTATTCATCATTAGGGATTTTGGTCGTTCCTTTAAACATCATATGTTCAAGTGCATGAGATAGCCCCGTTTCATCGGCGTTTTCATCGCTAGAGCCGACTTTGTACCATACCTCGGTCATGACAACGGGTGTGCGGTGATCTTCACGAATAATTACTTTGAGTCCGTTGGGTAATGTTTCTTCATACGTCTTGGCATTGGTAGACGCTGGAGTTGTTGTACCTGTGTCTGGTGCAAGGGGAGTATCTGCGTGTGCGACGTAACCAGCAGTGCTGATATAAGCTGAAATCAATAATGAGATAAGGCGTAAGGGAAATCGAGAGTGCACAAGAGGATGTTGCATGATGATCATTCGTAGAAAATAAATAAGACCCATAGCATAGCGAAGCTGTGTAGAGTTGCTAGCCTTTAATGCTCAACGAAAGCTTTTCGGATGTTGTAAAGTGGTAACAAAGCCCCCATTTCAAGCAGACAAGTCATTGTTTTTGATTCTTTGAATGTTTTAGCTAGAGTCAAAATTGAATTTCTATTTTCCTTGAGAGTGCGTGTTAGAATCTACTTATATAAACTTCACGCCGTTCTTATTTTTACCGAATTAAAAAAGCGAGCCAACTTAGCATGTCAAACCAAAGTTCAAATCCGATGTCGCAATATTCTGGTCTGAATGCCCCGCTCATTTTTCCTGAAAAAAAACCTGTTGCTCCTGCTCCAGTCGAGACGGTTAAAGCACCTATTCCTGCATCAGTTCCTGCACCTGCAGTTGTGGCGCAACCGACAGTGTCAGCTCCGATTCCAGTGCCAGAGCAGATTGAACCGAAAGTTGATGTACCCGATTCTAATGCGGATTCAGGTAGTTTTTTTGGTCGTATGAAACTAGGTCTTGCAAAGACGCGTCGTGGCTTTACGGATGGCATGGTTAACCTGTTGATTGGTGGCAAAGAAATTGATGATGAGTTGCTGGAAGAAATTGAAACTCAACTTCTGGTCGCTGACATTGGTGTAGAAGCTACGCGTACTATTGTGAAGAATCTCACGGAGCGTACCGAGCGCCGTGAATTGATTTATTCGAATGCGCTATATCAGGCTTTGCAAGAAGAATTGGTTACCTTACTTGCACCACGAGTGAAACCGCTACATATTGATCCGAATAAGCGACCTTACGTTATCCTGATGGTCGGTATTAATGGTGTTGGTAAAACGACAACCATTGGTAAGCTTGCTAAGCGTCTACAAAGTGAAGGCAAGAAAGTGATGTTGGCGGCTGGCGATACGTTCCGCGCGGCAGCAACCGAGCAATTGCAGGTGTGGGGTGAGCGCAATGAGATTGCTGTGGTTGCGCAAGGTCATGGTGCTGATAGTGCATCGGTAATCTTTGATGCATTTGAAAGTGCGAGAGCAAAAGGGATTGATGTCTTGATTGCCGATACCGCAGGACGTTTACATACCAAAAGTAATTTGATGGAAGAGCTTAAAAAAGTTAAACGTGTGATGCAGAAGATTGACGCAACATCTCCACATGAGATCATGCTGGTTGTGGATGCAGGAACAGGGCAAAACGCAATTAATCAAGTTCAAGAGTTTGATAGTGCTGTTGGATTAACAGGATTGACGATTACGAAGTTGGATGGCACAGCTAAGGGCGGAATGTTGTTTAATATTGCAAGTCGTAGTCATGTGCCGATTCGATTTATTGGCGTTGGTGAAAAAATCGATGATTTGCGTCCATTCGTCGCCAAAGATTTTGTGTCAGCGATGTTTGAAAAAGATGAGTAATTTGCTTCGATGTTTGTGAAATTCGATTGTCGTAATACAGTTGATGAAAACAGTGGCCGCCTAATCGCGGTCATTTTTTTGTCCAGCATATCTGGATCGTCGCTGTATCAGTGCTGACTTATATGAATTGCTGGTAAGTAACCCAGTTTTTGTTATTTTACAGAATAACAGCAGATCGCCACAATAAAAAACATAAAGACGCGGAAGGTGATAATTTGTTTGTTGAACGAATATAAACGACAAGTTTGAAAAATTATTTTGACGTGATCATCGTAGATATTCGTATGTTGAAGTAATGGTTTAGGGATGTAATTTGTAAATAATTCCCCTAAGTTGTAACTAAGTTTTATTGGTTGTAACCAAATTGTCACAGTTTGATGCCTATACTCTGCGTCAGTTGAGGGGGGAAGTACTGATTTCCTCAGACGCAATACATTTATTTTTAAGTATTTTTAAGCCCTTGTGGAGTTTTGTACATGAAAAAGTTACTTCTTGCTACTTTAGTATCAGCTGCTTCTATTGCAGCAGCTCATGCTGATGGCCCAACAGTGTATGGCAAAATCAATGCTTCTATTGATAGCGTAAATAGCGATTTGAATACTAAAAGCACAGCATCTGTAGACTCTAACGCATCACGTTTCGGTATCAAAGGTAGCGAAAAATTAACAGATCAACTCAGTGCAATCTATGGCATCGAGTGGGGCGTTGTAATTGATCATAGCTCTGCAAACACCAGCACTGACGTACCTACAAGTGGTGGCACAACTGAATTGAACGCACGTAACCGTTTCATCGGTTTGCAATACGACGGTGTTGGTGCAATCAAAGTAGGTCGTTTGGATACTAACTTCAAAACTCTTCAAGGTGTTAACCCAAACACTGGCGTAGATATTTTTGATGACTATGTTAACGGCAACTTGGATATGACCCAGACTTTGGCTGGTGAAAACCGTGATGACAACGTAATTGCTTTTGAATCAGCTAAGTTTGACACTGGTTTCGGTGCATTATCTGCTAACTTCCAAATCAACCCTTCAGAAAAAACTGTTGCAGAAGGTTCAGCTGGTAAGACTGGCGTAACTGCAACATCTACTTCTGTGTTGTTCACGAACAAAGATGTTGGTATTTATACTGGCCTTGCTTATGATAGCAACCAAACTGATGTTTGGAATGCGACTAATACATTTAACACGTCAAAAATAGTTGCTGGTAAAGTGGTTTTGTCAAGTTCTGCATTGCAAAAACCAACAACAAACGCATTCCGTTGGGTTGGAAGTGCTGATCTCGGTAAGTTGGTGGGTGCAAATGGTTTGACAGTGAATGCGTTGGTACAACAAAGTAAAGCAACCAATTTGGCAAGTGGTACGACTGCTCAAAAAGAAAATGCTTATTTGTTGAGCGCGAACTATAACTTTAAAGATTTAGGGCTTGAGGCGTTAACTGCAAAGCTTCAGTGGCAAAGTGCTACAACGTCGAACATTCCGACCTATGATCGTGATGTGAAGATTGATCAATTGGGTGCAGATCTTGATTACGCGTTCAGTGCAAAAACTAAAGTTTATGGTTTTGTTGCACAACGTACAATCAAAAATCCTAACAACCCAGATGCTTCATCAGCACTTGCAGCAAATGGCTATGACAAAAACTACAAATACACCGCATTCGGTGTTGGTATCGAACAAAAATTCTAAGATGCGATTGGAGCCTAGTGCTCTGATTAAGATCTAGATCAAAAAAAACACCCACATTAATGTGGGTGTTTTTTTTGTTTTGCGTTTTTGCTTTTTGTCGTTGCCATTGAAATTTTATTGATCAATGGCAACGAATGATTGCTTTTTTACTGTTACTTACTCGTTTGCTGGTCAATCCATTGTCTGAACTGCTTTTGTTGTTCAGGGGTTGCTTGTTGCCAAGATGACTGTAATTGTTGCAGCGGTGTTACCTGTTGTGCATCGCTGCCTGCTAATTGGCTTAGACCTGTGATGACTGTGCCAACGATTGAGTGGCTAGGTGCGATTGCGCCTTGTTGTGATGCCACGACTTTCCCACCTGCAGCAGTAATGATTAATGTTGGTTGTTTTACAAATTTAACGGCATCATCTTCTGTTTGTGGTTCGGGTAACCATCCTAAAGTATAAACTTTTTGATCTTCAAGAGAGGCTTTAATCATAACGCCGTTCGAGCGGATGATGTCATCACCAAATACGCCATCATAGCGCCCTGTAATCGTATGCTCACCCGCTGGAAGTGAGTAGGTTGTGTGCTTTTTTGTGAAGAAACCTGTATTGCCTGTTTCTTGACCATCGATTGCTAAAACGATCACATTTTCAGGAACTGAGATTTCAGCATTTGCCCATAAGAGGGTGGATGCTGATAGTCCTGCGATACCTAAGCCGAGTGCTAAGGTGATTTGCGCAAAATTTTGCTTGAGTGGATGTTTAGGTGAAAACAACATAAAAAATTCCTGAAGTCATCTGAAAAAGAATAAGAAATTACAAGAAAAATAGGGCGTCTATTTCGTTTGCACAACTATGTGTAGTTGTCGAGTTTTAAATCGCTGTGGTGTATGAAGTAAACCTTATTGATGTAAGGTTGGCAAGTTTGAAAGTGTTGCCTTCATTATTGTAAAGCATGCATATGTCATCAATATGTCAGGCTTGACTTAGGCATACTGAAGTGCTGATTATGCACTTAAAATATTCATGCGACCTTTCATTTTTGGTATAAGCATCGCTTAATTTCATATTTGATGAAAAATCTAAAAGTAGGTTCTATTCAATTTAATTGTCACTAAAACCACATATCTGCTCTCAATCCTTTGCTTTATCCGCACCTGATCGTTAAAATTGCCGATTAAAATGTTGATATGACCCAATGCGTACTGAATCGCACTGTTTGGTAATTGCTCATGAGGCAGCCAATTCGGTTTGAAAGTGTAAATAGGGGCAGATAGAGTGAGCTTGATGACGAAGTATATTTTTGTGACTGGCGGCGTGGTTTCTTCGCTAGGAAAGGGCATCTCTGCCGCATCTGTTGCTGCGTTGCTTGAAGCACGTGGCTTAAAAGTCACTATGACCAAGATGGATCCGTACATTAACGTTGATCCTGGTACCATGAGCCCATTTCAGCACGGTGAAGTGTTTGTAACCGAAGATGGTGCGGAAACTGACCTTGACTTAGGATATTACGAGCGCTTCCTTCGTCATTCACGGATGACCAAAAAAAATAACTTTACCTCAGGCCGTATTTATTCTGAAGTGATTCAAAAAGAACGTCGTGGTGATTATCTCGGCGCAACCGTTCAAGTGATTCCCCATATTACTGATGAAATTAAGAATCGTATCCACGCTGGTGCAGAAGGTTACGATGTGGCGATTGTTGAAATTGGTGGAACTGCTGGCGACATCGAATCGTTACCATTTATGGAAGCCGTGCGCCAAATGCGTGTTGAGTTAGGAAGTCGTAATTCATTGCTGATGCATCTTACACTCGTTCCTTATATCGCATCTGCTGGTGAAACCAAGACTAAGCCGACACAGCACTCAGTGAAAGAACTCCGTTCAATCGGTTTGCAACCTGATATTCTGATTTGTCGCTCAGATCATCCAATTGGTGAAGATAATCGCCGTAAAATCGCGTCATTCACTAACGTGGAGGAGCGTGCGGTAATTCTGGCAGAAGATTCGCCAAGCATTTACTTCATTCCAAAGAATTTCCATGATCAAAAACTCGATGATTTGATTTGTGAAAAATTTGGTTGGAATAATCCTCCTGCTGACTTATCTGATTGGCAAATTGTGACCGATGCCTTGCAAAATTCAACGGGTGAAGTCCGTATCGCAATGGTAGGTAAATATGTTGAATTACCAGATGCTTATAAATCATTGAATGAAGCATTGCTTCACGCGGGTATTACCCATCGCGTCAAAGTGAAGATTGAATATATTGATGCCGAAAGTTTGGAAGTTGGTCAGGCAAATGAAGATTTAGCTGTATTGAAAACTGTTGATGCGATTCTTGTGCCAGGTGGTTTTGGTGAGCGCGGTACACAAGGCAAGATGAATGCAATCCAATTCGCACGTATCAATAAAGTACCATACCTTGGAATTTGTTTGGGTATGCAGCTTGCCGTGGTTGAATTTGCACGTAATGTTGCGGGTTTAACTGAAGCAACATCAACAGAATTTAATCGCCGTACATCACAGCCTTTAATTGGTTTGATTACCGAGTGGATTGATGAGCGTGGTGATTTACAAACACGTCACGATGCCTCTGACCTTGGTGGAACAATGCGCTTAGGTGCACAAAAAGCCATTCTGACAGCTGGAAGTAAAGCACAGAAGATTTACGGTAAAGTTGAAATTGTCGAGCGTCATCGTCATCGTTATGAAGTGAACGATCGCTATATCGCACAACTAGAGGCTGCAGGGATGACCGTTTCTGGTTATTCAGCAGATCAGCATCTGGTTGAAGTGGTTGAAATTGCAGATCATCCTTGGTATGTGGCTTGTCAATTTCACCCAGAGTTCACCAGTTCTCCGCGTGGTGGACATCCGCTGTTCGCAAACTTTGTTGCAGCGGCAATGACTCAGGCGAAAACGGCGAAGTAATAAAATGAGCATTAATACAACGTATTAATGCTTTTTATTTGGTTTAAGATGTCGAGACGATGGATTGTCATTCGATGAAATAATGAGGCGTACGATGAGCACAGAATTAAAAGCCCAGTCCCATATTACTCTTGGCGATATCAATATTGGTAACGATCAGCCATTTGTATTGTTCGGTGGTATGAATGTGCTTGAGTCGAAGGATTTGGCGTTTGAAATTGCTGAAACCTATATCGATATTACGACACGTTTAGGAATTCCTTATGTGTTCAAAGCCAGTTTCGATAAAGCCAATCGCTCAAGTTTGCATTCATATCGTGGACCAGGTTTGGAAAAAGGTCTTCAGTGGTTGGAAGAACTTAAAGCCAAATACAATGTTCCTGTGATTACTGATGTTCATGAGCCATATCAGGCTGAACCTGTTGCTCAAGTTGCTGACATTATTCAGTTGCCAGCTTTTTTGAGTCGCCAAACTGATCTGGTTGATGCAATGGCAAAGTCAGGCGCGATTATCAATATTAAAAAAGCTCAGTTTTTAGCCCCCCATGAAATGCGTCATATTCTGCATAAGTGTCTGGAAGCAGGAAATGATAAGTTGATCCTGTGTGAACGTGGTTCGAGCTTTGGTTATAACAACCTCGTCGTGGATATGCTGGGCTTTGATACGATGAAAGCCATGAATGTTCCCGTGTTCTTTGATGTGACTCATGCGTTACAAACACCAGGCGGTCGTGCAGATTCTGCGGGTGGTCGTCGTGCACAGATTTCTACACTTGCACGTGCGGGGATGGCGACGGGGTTAGCAGGATTGTTCCTAGAAGCACATCCGAATCCAGACATAGCGAAGTGTGATGGGCCGTGTGCATTACGTTTGTCTCAGCTAGAAGCATTCTTGACGCAAATGAAGCAGCTTGATGATTTGGTGAAAGGGTTTGCCGTATTGGATACGCACTAATCGTTGTAGAGATTAATTGTTGGAAGTATTCGTGATCACATTCATTATGATGTGATTAATAAGATCTGTAGAATTTTGAATATATGATGTCGTCATTCAAAGTTTTACTCAGTTTGCTTAGCTATTTATAACTGAGCTGTTTATTAAGCTGTTTATTGAAATCTGGAGCTATAAATGAGTCAAATCGCTGACATTCGCGCACGTGAAATTTTGGATTCACGTGGAAATCCAACTATTGAAGCAGATATTACATTGGCATCTGGTGCAGTTGGACGTGGTGTTGCACCAAGTGGTGCATCGACCGGGTCACGTGAGGCTTTAGAACTCCGTGATGGTGATAAATCTCGTTACTTAGGCAAAGGCGTTCGCAACGCTGTTCAAAACGTGAATAGCGATATTCGTGATTTGCTGCTTGATTTTGATGTACGCGATCAAAAAGGTTTGGATGAAAAACTGATTGCATTAGATGGCACCGAAAACAAATCTAAATTAGGCGCGAACGCGATGTTGGCGGTTTCACTTGCCGCAGCACGTGCCGCAGCGGCAGAGTTGCATTTGCCACTTTATCAACACATCGCAAACTTGCGTGGCCAATCAGCACTGTCAATGCCTGTTCCAATGATGAATATCATCAACGGTGGTGCACATGCGGATAATACTGTTGATATTCAAGAGTTCATGATTGAGCCGATTGGTTTTACCAGTTTCAGCGAAGCATTACGTTCAGGTGCTGAAATTTTCCATAGCTTAAAAAGCGTATTGAAAAAGCAGGGTTTGAATACTGCGGTTGGTGATGAGGGTGGTTTCGCTCCAAATCTTCGCAGTAACGAAGAAGCGATCACTGTGATTTTGCAAGCGATTGAACAAGCTGGCTATAAAGCAGGTAAAGACATCATGTTGGCGCTCGATTGTGCCGCAACTGAGTTCTACAAAAACGGTCAATATGTGCTTGCTGGCGAAGGCAATAAAGCATTCAGCAACCATCAATTTGCAGACTACTTGGCTGGCCTTGCGCGTCAATATCCAATCATTTCGATTGAAGATGGTCTGGATGAGTCAGATTGGGATGGCTGGAAATACTTAACTGATATTTGCGGTGATAAGGTTCAATTGGTTGGTGATGACCTATTCGTAACTAATCCAGCAATTCTGCAAAAAGGTATTGATACTGGTGTGGCAAATTCGATTCTGATCAAGTTCAACCAGATTGGAACATTGACAGAAACGCTTGATGCAATTTATTTGGCAAAAGCAAATAACTACACCACCGTGATTTCACATCGTTCAGGTGAAACTGAAGATTCTTTCATTGCCGATTTGGCGGTTGGTACAGCTGCGGGTCAAATCAAAACGGGTTCACTGTGCCGTTCAGACCGCGTGTCTAAGTACAACCAATTGCTCCGTATCGAAGAAATGGTTGATGCGCCGTATCGTGGTGCAGCTGAATTCCGTGGCTTGGTTGAACGCTTGAAGGCGCAATAATGCTATCGACGTTCACAGGTCGTTTGATGATCGGTATTGCGATACTGGTCATCGGCTATCTACAGTATAAGCTGTGGTTGGGCGAGGGCGGCTATCGTGATCGTCAAGCCCTGGTTCATTTGACGCATCAGCAGGATGCCGAGAATTTAAAGGCAGCTGAACGTAATCGCGTGTTATTTGCCGAAGTGAATGACTTGAAAAATGGCATGGAAGCTGTTGAGGAACACGCTCGGATGGACTTGGGTTTAGTTCGTCCTCGTGAAACTTTCGTACAACTCAGTGCATTACCTCCTCCTGTTGCTACTCCTTCTGCCTCATGAGTTCATCTCGCTTATGGGCGGTTATTCCCGCTGCTGGCAGTGGGCGACGTTTTGGTGGTGCGACGCCGAAGCAATATTTAAATCTACTGAATAAACCGATCATGCTCCATAGCATTGATCGGATTTTTGCGTTGCCTTTAGCTGGTTGTGTCGTTGCAATTTCTGACGATGATCATATTGCGAAGACTTTGAACTATGAGCATGCACAGGCAATTCAGTTTGTTGTGGGTGGTGCTGAACGTATGGACTCTGTGCTGGCGGGTTTAGTTTTCTTGCAAGATCGGGCTGCACCTGATGATTGGGTGTTGGTGCATGATGTTGCGCGACCTTGTATTACTGCTCAGAGCTTAAATCGTTTATTTGAGACATTAAAAAACGACCCAGTCGGCGGCATCTTAGCAACACCTGTACGTGATACTTTAAAAAAAGCACAGCTTGGACATCACGTTGCAACAGTGTCTCGTGAAAATCTTTGGCAAGCCCAGACCCCACAAATGTTTAGGTTTGGCTTACTTCGTGATGCGCTAACCGCTGCTAAAAATCAAAGCCTTCAAGTCACCGATGAAGCGAGCGCTATGGAGTTGGCGGGCTTTCCAATTCAACTTGTTGAAGGTCGGATGGATAATATTAAAGTGACATATTCTGATGATTTAGCTTTGGCGGAAGTGATTTTACAAGCGCAGCAATTGTCATAGTTTAACGTGATATTTGGTATTTTTAAAAATGAATAATAGTTGATAATACATTCGGTTTGAGATCATAAGACTTCGTCAATTTTATGTGTTTTAAGATGTTTAGATAAAAATTAAATCTAAAATTTAAACTATTTAGGGTGCTATTTTATATGAGTCTTACAATTGTTAAAGTTGGTGCGTCAGTTTTACTGTTGATCGGTACAGCATGGGCTGGAACGACGTGGTACAGCGGCCAGCAAATCATGCAGAAATATCCCGAGGCACTTGTCAAACTTGGTAATGATCAGTCAGGTATGGTGAAGGTTGTTATTACGAGACAAACAACAGGTTTTCTGACGAGTCGTGTTGATTGGGCGGCAGTGATTACGCCGAATCCATGCAAACCGTATGAAGCATTTAAAGTCGACGGCTATGACATTATTCATAATGGTGTATTTCCATCACTTGGATTAGGGCAGATTGAGACACACATTGTTGTGCCAGATCAGATTCAGCCCTTTGTGGTTAAAGTTTTTGGAACTCAAGAGCCTCTACAAATCACGACTAATATTGGATTTTCTGGTGATTACGTGACCAGCGTTAACAGCCCTGCCGCAACATATAATGATGAACAAGGGCAGGTCACTTGGAAGGGTTTAAACGGCAAGTTTACTCAGACCGCAGGTAATTCACACAGCGAAAGTAAGTTCACGATTGAAGGCTTGGATGTTAATGCAAAAACGCCTGAGTTCGTGATGAAATTAGGTCAAATGAACCTAAATAGCACTTCGGATAAGGGGATTTCTGGCTTAGGTTTGGGTACGGGTGAGTTTGTACTTAAGACTGCTGAAGTTAATGCTGGTGGCAACACCTATGGATTAAATGATTTTAAAGCCTCTGTCGATACTTCAGAAGCCAATGGTTTCTTGAAATTTAGTGAGAAATTTCAAGTCGCGCAGTTGTTGAAGGCAGGCCAATCCATCGGCAATGTGGACTTAGCACTGAGTATGGAGCATCTTGATGCGCTTGCTGTTAAGAGCGCGGTTGATGTACTGAAAAAAGACCAAGCGGTCTGTAAGTCGGATTCTGGTCAGGTGACTGCATCTGCCGATCAGTTCCTGCAAGCGCTAAAGCCAATATTGGCTAAGGGGTTTACCGCAAAACTAGACCACTTCAATATTGAAACCAACGAGGGTAAAGCACATGCTGCAGCGAACGTCACTGTACCTAGCTTAAATGAGGCTGAAGTACAGGATCCTAAGCAGGCTATGCTTAAAGTGAACGTTGATGCTTCTGCAAATGTCTCACAGAATTTATTGACTGTCATTGCAGATGTTGCTGCAAAAGCAAAGGCGCAAGGGCAAACAATTGATTCAATGCAAACTGGGCAAATGGTCGATGCAATGTTGGTGAAACCACTGACTGAAGGTTTTATTACTAAAGTGACTGATACTGCTGGCATCAGTTATTCTTCTATCTTTAAACTGCGCGAAGGCAAAATGACACTGAATGACAAAACTTTGAACTGATGTTATTCATTGAACGTCTTTATGTGGTCATGAGTTAAATTGTCAGTTAATTTAAATAAGCTGATCTTGCATAGGTGAGGTCAGCATTTTTTTGGAAAAGTGCGATATTTTTATGAAGGTATTGATGAGAGTTTTATTATGAATCCGCTCGATTTACGTATAGGTCAAGGACTTGATGTTCATGCCTTCGGCGATGCCCCAAGTGAAGCAGAGAACTTTGTAACTTTAGCTGGTGTGCGCATCCCGCATAGTCATATTTTACTTGCGCATTCGGATGGTGATGTTGTTTTACACGCGTTGTCAGATGCTTTATTGGGTGCTTTGGCTTTAGGTGATATCGGACAACATTTTCCAGATACAGATGCGCAATTCAAAGGTGCGGATAGTCGAGTTCTATTACGTCATGTTTATAAAATCATCCAAGATCATGGTTTTGTATTGATTAATGCGGATATAACTGTCGCGTGTGAACGTCCTAAACTTGCACCGCATAATATCGCGATGCGTCAAAATATTGCGGATGATTTAGGTGTTTCAGTCGATCGTGTCAGTGTGAAAGCAACAACGACCGAGAAACTTGGATTTACTGGACGGCAAGAAGGGATTCTGGCTCAAGCTGTCGTGTTACTGGCAAAAGCTTAGGTGATGATGATTTAATTACCACATTAAATCATCAGGAATGACGTATGCCGCATACGGATCTTCTTCATCTGTCACTTGAGCAGCTGTGTTTTTCTCATTACGGATAATAATCACTTCAGGTGCGCGTTCTGCAATTTTATCCGCCAGAATGCGAGGGAGTAGAGGATATTGTTCATCGAGTCGCGCAATGGCAATCCGACCTAATACGATCTGATTGTAAACTTCCTGTGAGACATAAATCTTTTTGATTTTTCCTGTATCAATAAACTGATAAGAAACCTCACCAGCTGTTCCTTGAATTTGGTGCTGTATGAGCATTTGGCGAATATTGGCTGCACTGCTTTTTTCTTCTAGTGCTTGCTGGCGCTCTTTGTTTAAGACTTGGTCCCGCGCGAGTTTTTCGGCTTGTGCTTGAGCCAGTGCTTTTTTTACCTCATCATCTGAGTTACCTGTTTTGATCGCATGCTGTTGTTGCTGATTAATTTTTTTTGCTTTTTTTGCGTCAACGAGTCCCGCTTTTAAAAGTTGAGCTTGTAATGCGTTTTTTGCCATGATGCTAATGTCAGTTGTGAATAAAAAAGAGGTATTAGTTTAAGAAAGCAGCTTATTAAAGTAAACCAAAATGGCAGTAGTTGATGAAAGTGAAATTTTAACTAGCATAGAGGTTGGAAGAAGCATCTCGTTATCTTTAGTTGAGTGAAATATATGCGCTTAATTTTAATTATTAGAAAAATGGTTGACAGTTTTTATATTTACGTTAGAATGCGCATCGTTCAGTCTACACAGCGAATGTGAAGTTTTAGTGTAAACTAACCAGATTATGCGGGAATAGCTCAGTTGGTAGAGCACAACCTTGCCAAGGTTGGGGTCGAGAGTTCGAGTCTCTTTTCCCGCTCCAGTTTGGAATCGACCCCAAAATCGATTCTTTTTTTATAAATGAGTGTAATCACTCAAGAAATCCCAGCCAGTGAGCTGGGATTTTTTTATGGGCGTTTATTTTAATTTATGCTGTCATTCATTTTTAACCAATCGCGTAATTCTGCATATATTCGTGCATCATCAAGGATTGCGAGATGATTGATATTATTAAGTAGGACTCGTTTGATGGTCGGTGCTGTGAGTACATCGCCGTCGTCATTTTGTGCAAGGGCACTTGAAACGGGAACAATACCGTCACCGATCCAGTTGTCAGTATGAGCTTCGCTCCATGCGGTAGCGAGCAGCAGGTGGTCTACTTCAGAAGCCAGTTTTGGCATGGTTTGATCAGCAGTAATATGAGCAACACGTAAGTTACGAATGCCAATACTACGAATATTTCCAAGCCGCATAAATGGGCGGGTATAAGGCGTAATATCGAGCATATTGTTGAGATGATTACCTGCGATCTCCCACGGTGCTCCGAGATGTGGTGAACCAAGGTAAGCCGCGTGGCTGAGACGCTTGATCCAGCCATATTTTTGCTCGGTAGCATAGTGGCTAGCACTGCGAATTAAGAGGCCTCCCATACTGTGACCGATCAGCCATACTGGTGCGCCAGTATCACTCAATTGGCGAGCTAACAAGTCAGCAAGATCACGGCCATTTGCGTGAATTGCCCGACCAGTATTGTAACGTAGCCATGCGACTTGGTAGCCCGATTGAGTGAGCTCTTCAACAAACTGCAAATGATGAGAGGATTGTTGCCACTCCAAATCGTTATGACATAGGCCGTGCAGAAATAGCACATGACCCATTGCGTTGGATTGTGACCAGATGGCAGGGTCGAGTGGAGCACCTTGTTTTGTGCGTAGGGTCATCGATAGGGCAAGTGGACTAGACCATGCTTCGAGTTTATCTCCACAAACGCCATTCAGGGCGGCATGACCACGTAAGGCGTTTAACTGATTGAACTCAGATTGCTGTGAGATCAGTATTCGGCTGAAACGCGCAAGTAGGGTGAAGCTTTTAGACACCAGACGATATGCAAGGGGGGCACGATGTGCCTGAGCTTGGTGAGCTTTATTGAGTAATGTTGGCATATCTGTAATCGTGCTGTGCACCTCTGCCACAAGATCAGTAAGTTCCTGCGCACTACGCATGGCAAGATGCAATATTGCACCAGCTGTATTCATGACATTTTGTGATGGGTTTGTTTTCTTTTCAATTAAGACTGGAAGTGTGTTCGGCATGACTTTTTAACTCAGTGAACATTTGTTCACTAATTTAAGAGTTCACAACGAGGATGTCAATGGTTGATTGGGCTTTAGCTGTAGATTCGTGATTTGATTGTTCCCACAAGAATAAATTCTGTAGCGTATGCTTTGAAGGTTAAGCGCAATCAAGTAATTATGTTTTAAATATTTTACAGGCTATTGATGATAGTGTCGTCGATGATGCAGATGTACTTTAATCAAGCTGGGTTAGTTTTTTTACAGAGAGCAATTCACTTGTAACATATTTATAGATGTTAAATGGTTTGGAATATGATCAAATGCCGCCAAATGGAATTTCACAAAACCACTAGATCGGACCTTCTATTTTGAGGTCTTTTTTCAGAGAAAAGTATGAGTAAATTTTTAGTTGCCTTAGCTTGCGCGTTTCCTGTCATTCTGGTTGGTTGTGGTGGTGGATCGTCTTCTGCACCTTTATTGACCTCTCCATCTAGTCCAGTGACAAGCCCTGCAGGATCTTCATCTTCGTCAACAACACCCACATCTCAAACGATTTCATTTACTTCAGCATCTTTAGCTCTAGGAAGTACTGTGCAATTGCAAGGTTCTGCTTCGTCTGGATTGCCAGTGACATATGCAAGTCAAACTCCGAGTACTTGTAGTGTTTCTGGCAGTAATGTAACCGCCTTAGCATTAGGCTCTTGTACATTGACCGCCAACCAAGCGGGAAACTCAACTTTTAGTGCTGCATCACAGGTTCAGATTATTGTTCCAGTGCTGAAGGCTCAGTCAATTAATGGTTTTGCTGCGCCTTCATTATCGAATGGCGCAATTACTGTTTTGAATCCAATTGCGACATCTGGATTACCTGTTTATATTTTTAGTCTTACGCAAGGTGTATGTACGGTTACGCATAATATTGCAATATATGTAGCCAGTACGGGAACTTGTACTCTACAAGCATATCAAGGAGGAGATGATCAATATGCAGCAGCACCCATATTAACTGTGTCTACAACCGTAACGGCATCAAATACATCCTTGATACATAATGCTGTTTTAGCGTCTTGGTTAACTACGCCACAAGCTGGTTCAACGACTGCTTCTGCAATAGGTCCAGAGGGTATTTATATCAGCTATAACAACAATACTGCTAATAGTTCTGGCGCTATAGCTTTTATTGATCAATCTAATAATATTAACTATAACGATTTTTATGGTTTTTTGTCTGGGTCTTTAACCATTAACTCTACAGATAGTACTTGGACATTAAATAGTTCCCCTACGTATTATCCATCTGCTAATAATACAACTACTACAAGTAGTACAGCAATTACGGCCAATGGTAGTTTTGTTGCCCAACAATCTTTTATGGCATCTGTAGAGTCATTTTTGACTGTTCCTACAGTCAAATCTGATGGTACAACAACGACATCTTTACTATATTTAGCCTATAGTAAAGATAATGGTTATGCCGCGTCACAATCCAGTGTTGCAGGAAGCTGGTTGTACAATGATGGTAGAAAACAGTTTAATTTAACGATTGATAATGCTGGCATAATTACAGGAACAGAAGTGGATAATCTGGGTGGAGTTTGTAATGTGAGTGGAAGCATTTTACAAACTGAATCTGGAAGCCAGCATAATATGTATTCTGTATCTTTAAGTGCTGCTGATGGACTAGGAGTGGATGGCTCTGCCGCATTTTGTAATTTGAGTAAAGTTAGTCCATATAAGGGGCTGGCTGCTTTACAATTTGTGAAAGCAGGGCTAAATGATTCAAATGGTTATTTGCCTTTATTAGTATTATTAGCTCAGAGTACAGCAAGTTCTAACCCATTGACGCTAACTTTCTTAAATCCATCGTAATATTTAAGCTTATATTTTTCTACCAAAATTTTTATCAGAAGCCCAGCCTAAGGCTGGGTTTTGTGCTGTTTAGAACATCTCTGATGCTCTAGTTTCTCAAGCCAAGATTTAATTATTCGAGTTCATAACCACTGATAGCCCGAGTACAGGTCTGCATATCAAATCCACGATACTGTAGAAATCTCAACTGTCGTGCTTTTTCTTTTGGATCAGTTGGTAGTTCTGAACCAAATTTTTTAACTCTCAATGTGCGAGCAAGGCTGAGCCAATCTGTGTCGGCTAAATTTTCTTGTGCGAGCTCTACATCCACATTGCGTTCGCGTAGTGTTTGCTTCACGCGTACAGGGCCGCGACCTTTGCGTACATTGGCGCGGACGATCATCTCTGCCATACGCTGATCGCTTTGATATTGGCTTGTCTGGAACTCTTTAATTAATTCTGCGACTTCATCGGGATCGGCGTCGAGATCGAGTAGTTTTTGTTTGAATTCTTGCTCAGAATGTTCACGTCGTCCAAGCATGGCAAAGGCGAGTCCACGCAGTCGCGCGCCTGTCGGAGGTGTTTTTGGTTTTGGAGTTTGCTCATTCGAAGCATTCAGTGAATCATCTTCCGTACTGGAATTATTTTCACGGGGCTTTGCTGAGTAGGGTTTACGCGGCGCAAAGCGCATTCAATCATTCCTTTGGTCTTATTATCATGACAAAAAAAAGCGACCTGAAGGTCGCCTCAATGTGACAGATTAAGCGTCTAGCAGTTCTTCTGGAAATGCTTCTACTTCTTCCGCTACAGGTTTAGCTTTGGTCAGTAAACGCTTACGCAGTTCTTTGTCGATTTCTTCTGCAACGGCTGGATTTTCTTCAAAGTAACGAATGACGTTGTTTTTGCCTTGACCGATTTTGGCGCCGTTATAAGCATACCAAGCACCTGACTTCTGCACGATGTCTTCTTTTGCAGCCCAATCGACGATCTCACCGAGGCGATTAGTGCCTTGACCATACATGATCTGGAATAATGCTTCGCGGAAAGGCGGTGCAACTTTATTTTTAACCACTTTGACTTTGGTTTCAGAGCCGACGATTTCTTCGCCTTCTTTGATTTGGCCAATACGGCGAATGTCCATGCGAACAGAAGCATAGAACTTCAGTGCGTTACCGCCAGTGGTGGTTTCTGGGCTGCCAAACATGACGCCAATTTTCATACGAATTTGGTTGATGAAAATGACCATGCAGTTTGAGCGTTTGGCATTACCTGTGATTTTACGCAGTGCTTGGCTCATCAAACGTGCTTGCAGCCCCATGTGTGAGTCACCCATTTCGCCTTCGATTTCAGCTTTTGGTGTAAGCGCTGCAACAGAGTCGATGACGATAATATCGATTGCACCAGAGCGTACTAGCATATCTGCGATTTCAAGTGCTTGTTCACCGTGATCTGGCTGGGAAATTAGCAAATCATCAACGTTTACGCCAAGTTTACGAGCGTATTCAGGATCGAGCGCATGTTCCGCATCGATAAATGCAGCAGTTCCGCCAGCTTTTTGGCATTCTGCAATGACTTGAAGTGTCAGTGTTGTTTTACCTGAGCTTTCTGGACCATAAATTTCGACGATACGGCCTTTAGGTAGTCCGCCAATACCGAGCGCAATATCTAAGCCTAATGAACCCGTAGAAACAGCTTCAACAGCAGCAATGGCGTTGCCATCACCTAAGCGCATGATGGTGTTTTTACCAAATTGTTTCTCAATCTGACCTAAGGCTGCATTCAGCGCCTTACTTTTGTTTTCGTCCATTTAAAGCCTCAATCAAACGATGATTAAACGTGGGGTGATTATTTAAGATGTCGGCAATCATACTATAGTGAGGATAAAAAACATGGTTGCAATCGCGTTTTGTGACAACTTTTTACGAATGATTTTTGAATGCTTGATACGTTTGAGAATGAGTGCTTTTATTTTGATCGTTGGTGCTTTGTTGATACTTTTAGGTATTGTTGAATAGGAATGAAAAATCAATTGGTCGAGCCTGTTACAGCTTTATTTGTAGACGTTTAACAAGCTCAATGAATTGTCATCACCATTATTCGCCAAGAAAGCCGAACTCTACAGGAGCTTTGACATAAAACAGATTGAGGTCTTTTTCGGTGTTGATACGCTCAAACAGGCGCATATAGCCTTTTTCAGATGTGACGACGGTCACGGCAACGGGTTGATCGGCTAAGTCAAAGAAATGAGCCGAGTGTAGTTTGTTGTCACGTCCGACGCCTTTGATGGCGGTACTTAAGGTTGCGCCGCCAATATTCATGGATTTAATCACGGCAAGTAGCCACTCTCCAACAGGCTGGTGGTGAATGGTGCGTGATTGTGATGTGTAAAAGGTAATTTGATATCCGTTCATTTGGAGTACCTCTTTTTTGAAAATTAGTAAAAAACAAAATCAATCGAAATTATTTTTGTCCTTTCATTTTATTCTCTTTTCGGTATTGACTGGGAGACATATCGTATTGACGTTTAAATGCTTGGCTAAAAGCAGCCTCAGATGAGTATCCGACACGTTCACTAATCCGCGCAATGCTTTCATAGTTCTGCGTTAAATGCTTCGTTGCTGTCCGTAGACGATGTGCTGAAAGATAGGATAGGGGAGGTTGACCAATAATTTCGGTGAAACGTTCTGCAAAACTTGAGCGAGACATGCAGGCGATACTGGCTAGATCAGCGACTGTCCATGGGTGAGCGGGTTGATTATGAATCGCACTCAATGCAGTCATCAAACTTGGATCGCGTAATGCGGTCAACCAGCTTTCAGATTCTTCAGGGAGTTGTTCAACGTAATCACGGACACATTCGACAAAAAACATATATGCCAAGCGATTGAGTAATGTATCTCGTCCTGGACGATTACGTTCAGTCTCTAAGCCTAGAAATTGCAAGCCTAGTTGCAACCATGCAGGCATGGATTGGTTTTCGTCACCGTGCAGTAAGAAACAGTTAGGCAGTGCAGATAAGATTGGGCGACTCATTTCTTCATCGATCAAGCAACGAACGGCGAGTACGACAGCCTGAGTATTCCCCTCGCCGATATGTTGCAGGGGATTATCATGGCTACCAAATGTTAGTGTTGCAGGTGTCTGTAGATAAGGATTGAGTAAACTATGTCTGGAGTCGGGTACGCCGATTTGATGACGGATGCCAGATGGCATTAAAAGAATGCCACCCGCCTGTAATTTAATCGTTTGGTCATGTAAATAGAGATAAGCTTCGCCTGCGGTCACTGCATAGGTAATCATGGCGGACTGCTGGGGTTGCTCGACCAGCCACTTTCCACGCCCGCTCATATAGACGTATTCAGCTTGGCTGATTGGAATATCTTCAAGAATATGACTAAGTGCGTCCATGGATCATCTTATTACATTAATTGCATCGTGAGATTTAATATTGAAACAAACTCTTCAGGGTAAGAATACTGCTACTTGCGAATAATACCTACAAAATAATGCAACTCTTTACTGTTCCAAACATTCTGGATTTTGACTAAATTTTTCTGGACGATGACGATAAGTATAACAAAATAGAGTGCTTAGCATAAGTTTTCTGGACGCTGACAACTGGTCTTGTCCAGATTTCGGCTCAATAATGTTTGCACTTAATAAAGACAGGTAGAGTTCTCCATGAACGCACAAACACCAATCGATATGCTTAAGCTTGGTCAGTCAGACCAAAATTCATCAGGACAGAAAGCCTCTGAGTGGGTGGATGCTAAACGTTATCTATGGGTACTTAGCCCTGCAGTCCCAGCGATTGGGATTGGTGCTTTATTAATCTATCGTGTGGCACCGAAAAAAATGCGTGCTTTGACTTGGATTGGTCCAATTCTAATCCATGTAGTGATTCCAATGATTGATCGTATTATTGGTGAAGATAAAAATAATCCGCCAGCCGAAATTATTAAAAAGCTCGAAAATGATCCCTATTATGCCAAGGTTGTGAAAGCCTTTATTCCGTTGCAATACATTGTGCTATTTCTAGGTGCATATTTATACACTCGTAAAGATACACCTGTTGCCGATAAATTGGGCTTGGCATTATCCATTGGGGCAATGAATGGAATCGCGATCAATACCGCTCACGAATTGAGCCATAAGTCGAATAAAACTGATCAATTGCTTTCTCTACTAGCCCTTGCTCCAACAGGCTATGGTCATTTCCGTGTTGAACATCCGTATGGTCACCACAAGCGTGTTGCGACGCCAGAAGATCCAGCTAGCTCAAAAATGGGTGAGACTTTCTGGCAATTCCTGCCACGTACTGTGATTGGTAGCTTTAAATCTGCGATTAAGATTGAGAAAACACGTCTAGCTCGTCGTGGTAAAGGCTGGTGGTCACTTGAGAATGAGTTGTTGCAAGGTTGGGCGATGAGTGCTGGTCTGTATACAGCGTTGATCGCAGTTTTTGGTCGTAAGGTGATTCCGTTTATTGCAATTCAAGCGGTGTATGGCTTTAGCTTGCTTGAAGTCATTAACTATGTTGAACACTACGGTTTGCTTCGTCAAAAAGACGAAAATGGCAAATACGAGCGTACTCGCCCAGAGCATAGTTGGAATAGCAATAATGTGGTGACAAACTTGTTCTTGTATCAGTTACAACGTCACTCGGATCACCATGCGCATCCAACACGTAGTTTCCAAGCGTTGCGTCATTTTGAAGGGACACCGCAGTTACCGTCTGGTTATGCGTCGATGTTGTTGCCAGCTTATATTCCTTCAATCTGGTTCAAGATGATGGATAAGCGTGTTGCAGCGCATTACAAAGGTGATTTGAGTAAGGCTAATATTCTGCCTGAAAAACGTGAAGCACTGATGAAGCAGTACAATTCAGAAAGTCTGGAAAGTGTTGCGAAAGCTGAAGTGTAATTCTTAGCTTTTGTGTGTTTACAAAAAGAAAACCCTACTCAAGTTGAGTGGGGTTTTTCTCTACCAGCATTAGCTACCTGATGCGATAGGCAAGGTATTACAGTTTTGGTCAGCATTCCACTTTCCAAAGCGTGCAGGTTGATTCGACTCATAGAGCTTGAGGCGAGAGTTAAACTCTGCGATTGTGTATGAGTCAACTGGATTATATCGGGAATACAGTTTTAAGCCAGCAATGGCATTCTGCTGTGTTATTACTGCGGTTTTGAAATTACCTGTTCGCGCCTGAACCGCCGCAAGCGAGTCGATGCTATAAGGATCTCCATTATTGGCTGCCTCAGTTGCATATATCATCGCTAGCTTTGTATCTCGCACAAAGTCTTTTTCTTCGCATGCTGCGTTGATCCAAGCAATTTCATTCTTGGAACGACGAATGATTTCATCATTTCGGATTCCTGAGCTGGGTTGAGCTGCATGCTTAAATGAAGCGAGTGCATTTTTGCAACTAAACTCAACGACACGACCACAGATATAGTAATTTGCAAGAATAAACTGTGCTTGTTGGTTGCCTGAGGATGCAAGTTTTAGAATGCTTGGATATGCATCAATATAGTGATGTGCTTGAATATAGTCCAAAGTGATGGGTGGCATTGAGGCACTACGCGAATCTTCTGCCCAAGTTGAGTGTGCAAGTATGGTAATTGAGCTTAACAATATTGTGATTGTTGAGAAAAATTTCATGTAGTATCCATCGGTTTTCTAATGTGTCTTATGCGGTAGAAACAGGATATAAGATGTCAAAACTTGCTACATAACCTATTCCAGTCTTCTAAAATATCACCCATCTTACCTTAGGTACAATATGGTAAATATCCAATCTTATTGACAAAATTACAGTAATCATATTTATTTCAAAGTAGAAAACTGTACGATAGAGTACAATTATTCATTATCTTAAAAAAGAATAAATCCAATGACGCAAACTTTAAGCCCAAAACGTGAGTTGTGGCTGCTCCTCACACTCGCAGGAATTCAGTTCACCAGTATCCTTGATTTCATGATCATGATGCCGTTAGGACCACAGTTTACCCAGCTTTTTCATATCAGTGATGCCAAGTTTGGTTTGCTGGTTTCAGCATACACCTTAGCAGCAGGATTCTCGGGTCTATTAGCATCGACGTATATTGATAAAGTCTCTCGTAAGACACTTTTACTGACGCTGTATCCACTGTTTGCACTGGCAACGCTTGCATGTGGCTTGGCGACTTCTTATGAGTTTTTGATGGGGGCGCGGATTGCTGCGGGCTTGTTCGGTGGTGTGTTGATGTCGTTGTCACAGACGATTGTCGGTGACGTAATTCCGTTTGAACGTCGTGGGCGGGCAATGGGGATCATCATGACTTCGTTTTCGGTTGCGACGGTTCTTGGTGTGCCGCTTGGTTTGTTTGTGGCGGCGCATCTGAGTTGGCATGCAACGTTTATTGGTATTGCCGTTTTAGCGGGTTTGTTTGCTGTGTTTGCCGCGTTTACATTGCCACCATTGCATCATCATTTATCGTTGAGTGGTCGTCCATCGGCATTTGAGGCGATTCGTCAAGTATTGGCTGATCCGAATCATTTGAAGGCATTTTTATTTTCAGTTTTGATCATGTTTGCGGGATTTACCGTGATTCCATATATCACGATTTATATGCAAAGTAATGTCGGTATTCATGTCGATCAGATTCCTTATATTTATCTTGCTGGTGGTGTGGTGACGTTCTTCACGGCGCGTTTATTTGGTCGCTTGACTGATTCCTACGGCAAAGCTGAAACCTTCCGTCTTATGGCTGTTTTGGTCGTAATTCCTCTGATGGCGATTACGTTGTTGCCGCCGTTAACCATTTGGTATGTGTTGCCGATTTCGACGATGTTATTCGTCTTTATGAGTGGTCGGATGATTCCAGGGATGGCGATTTTGACATCGGCAGCAGATCCACGTTTGCGCGGGACGTTTATGACGCTTAATTCATCGGTGCAATCCGCGACGATGGGTGTGGCAGCATATGTGGGTGGTTCTCTGATTAGCCGAGATGCGATGGGGCATGTGCAAGGGTATTGGATGGCAGCGGTTGTGGGTTCGACAGCCAGTATTTTAGCGATGCTTTTTGTTGGTAAGATTCGGATGGATGGGATATCGCGGTCGCAGGTGGTGAAAGAGGCGAGTGAAGTTTGAGAGGAGTTTTAGATATGATTTGCTTTGAAGTCTTCCCCCGAGGGGGAAGATTTAGATGGGGGGTGCTTTTGATTTTAACACTAAAACCATCCCCATCCCGACCTTCCCCTTGAAGGGGAAGGAGACAAGCGATCAAAATTACTTTGCAGGCATAAAGGCCGCTAACCGTGCACCCATTTCCGCTGCTAATGCTTGCAGTGCAGACATCGGACGAATCATCACTTCAAAATCCACGATTTGACCAGCTTCATTGAAGCGAATCATATCGATGCCGTGAATTTCTTTCTCTTCAACTTTTGCAGTGAATTCTAGTACCGCGCTCAAGCCATCGGCAGTTGCAAATTGGCGGTGGTATTCGAACTCTTTAAAGACTTGTAATACAGTATTCAAAATCAACGACACGACAGGCGCGCCGCGATAAGGCTTAAATACGGCAGGTGAGCGAAAAGCTGCTTGCTCACTCAGTAGTGTTGGAAGTTGACTGAGGTCGCGTTCTGCAACCATGTCATGCCAACGTGCCAGAGTAGCTGATGCTGCAGGTTGTAAGGCGAGAGTTGTCATTGAGGTGTCCTTTCTTTAAATTGAGCGCTTCAGGAAAAAAAAGCAATTTAAAATCATATTCTGATACGCACTTCGACAAGCTCAGTGAACTGAATAGCTCGTTGAGCCTGTCGAAACGCGCGAGGAATATTAGAGCCTTAGTTAAATAAAAAACTTACAAACGCGCCGCTAATTCAGCACCTTGCTTGATTGCAAACTTGGCATCGAGTTCAAGTGCTTTATCTGCACCACCAATCAAATGCGTTGAGCAGCCAGCAGCTTGAAGTGTTTCATGTAACTCTCGGAAGGGTTCTTGACCTGCACAGATGATGATTGAATCGACGTTGAGAATGTCGATTTTTTTGCCATCATCTACGTGCAAACCTGCATCATCAATCTTGTGATAAGACAATCCTGAACGCATATCCACATCACGATTTTTCAGACCTGTACGGTGAATCCAGCCTGTGGTTTTACCTAATCCATCACCGACTTTGCTGCTCTTACGTTGCAGTAAGTAAATTTCACGTGGTGACGATTCGAGTTCAGGTTGGCGCATGCCGCCACGTTCGTTGTAGTCGGTATCGATGCCCCATTCAGCATAGAATTTTTGTGGATTTTTACTGCCGCTTTCGCCTTCGTGGGTGAGGTATTCCGCCACGTCAAAACCAATACCGCCTGCACCAATAATCGCAACTTTTTGACCAACTTCTTTGCGATCACGTAGAACGTCGAGGTAGGTCATGACCTTCGGATGATCAATGCCGTCAATTGCAGGTTGGCGAGGTTGAATGCCTGTTGCAAGTACTACTTCATCAAATCCTGCTTTGATCAGTTGTTCAGCACTGACGCGTTGGTTGAGTTCGAGTTTGACACCTGTTGCATCAATTTTGTTTTTGAAATAACGCAGCGTCTCAAAAAACTCTTCTTTGCCTGGAATGGTTTTGGCAATGTTAAATTGACCACCAATTTCGTTGCTTGATTCAAATAGCGTTACATCATGACCGCGTTCTGCAGCAACGGTTGAGAAGCTTAGACCTGCTGGCCCTGCGCCGACAACTGCAATACGTTTGGCTTTTTCAGTTGGGTTGTAAACCAATTCTGTCTCATGACAAGCGCGTGGATTGACCAAACAAGAGGTAATTTGACCTTTGAAAATGTGATCCAAACACGCTTGATTACAGCCGATACAGGTATTGATTTGTTCAGCTTGATTCGCTTCTGCTTTACGGATAAAGAATGGATCAGCGAGGAGCGGACGCGCCATCGACACCATGTCACACATGCCATCGGCTAATACTTGTTCAGCCACTTCCGGAGTGTTGAAGCGGTTGGTCGTGACCAGTGGAATCGACACATGGCTTTTCACTTTTTGTGTGACCCAAGCAAACGCAGCGCGTGGTACTTTAGTCGCAATTGTCGGAACACGGGCTTCGTGCCAGCCGATACCGGTATTGATAATGGTTGCACCAGCAGCTTCGATAGCTTTGGCCAGTTGAATCACTTCTTCAAGGTTTGAGCCATTTTCAACTAAGTCCAACATGGATAGACGATAGATGATGATGAAGTTTGCGCCCACACGTTCGCGAGTACGACGAACAATCTCTAATGGGAAACGGATGCGATTCTCGTAACTGCCGCCCCATTCATCGGTACGTTTGTTGGTGTGTGCAACGATAAACTCATTGATCAGATAACCTTCTGATCCCATAACTTCAACGCCGTCATAACCTGCAGTCTGCGCGAGTGCAGCGCAATTGACAAAATCTTCAATGGTTTGTTCGATGTCGTCTGCGGTTAATTCTTTTGGTACAAACATATTGATCGGCGCGCGAATCGGGCTAGGCGCAACCAAATTCGGTTGATACGAATAACGACCTGTATGCAGAATTTGCATCGCGATTTTGCCGCCTGCTTGGTGGACAGCATCCGTCACGACGCGGTGATGTTCAGCTTCTTCAGGAGTAGACATCTTTGCGCCGCCTTGCATGACCACGCCAGCTTCATTCGGCGCAATGCCACCAGTGACAATCAGTCCAACGCCACCACGCGCACGTTCTGCATAGAACGCAGCCATGCGCTCAAAGCCATTTTCAACTTCTTCGAGGCCTAAATGCATCGAACCCATTAATAGGCGATTTTTTAAAGTTGTAAAACCTAGATCTAACGGTTGAAGCAAATGTGGATAAGTACTCATGGTAACTCCAGCGACGGCTATGGAATGAAGCAATTGGATAAATAAATATGCAACTAGTTGCATATAAAGATAATCGATTCGCTGCTAATATGCAACTAGGTTCATATTCGGTTACACCTTTAAGTACGCTATCGAGAGGATACTCATGTCGTTACCCCATGCTTTGATGGTGTCATTGATCGAAAAGTCTTGTTCTGGCTATGACTTAGCGCAGCGCTTTGGTAAGTCAATTGGTTTCTTTTGGCCTGCATCGCATCAGCAGATTTATCGTGAACTTGCCAAAATGGAAGCCAAAGGCTGGGTAAAATCCGAAGCCGAAGAGGGAAGTAAAACCCGCAAACGCATCTATCAAGTTCTCGATGCTGGACGGGACGAGCTAAAGAGATGGGTCGCAGAGTCGTCTGAGCCTGCTCATATTCGTGATGAGTTTATTGTTCGTTTGCGCGCAGATGCGGCAATTGGTCCTCTGGGGGTAGAAACGGAGTTGCTGCGCCGCGCCCAAATTTATGAGCAAAAAGTCAAAGTATTCCATGCAATTGAGCAACGTGACTTCATTGATAAAATAAAACAAGACCCGAGTAAAAATACCCGATCGCTAAAAATTCAACATATGATTCTGAAGGCTGGTATTGCCCATGAAGAGAGTTGGCTGCAATGGTGCAAAGATATGGTTGAGTTGTTGAAAGAAGAGAGTTAGTCATCCTATTTTTGAAAGAATATATTAGTGGGTCAATCACAGAGTTCATATTTATGCATATCGTTGCCGATGAAAATTTAAGCTTAACCGAATACTTTTTTGCGCCTTTTGGTACTGTGACGACGCTTGCTGGAAGAGGTATTACTGCTGAAAATCTCGTGAATACGGATGCTTTATTAGTTCGTTCCGTGACCAAAGTGACTCCGAAATTATTACAAGATGACGCTGAACAAAGTACAATTGCGCAGCGCATTGGCTTTGTTGGAAGTGCAACGATTGGAACCGATCATTTAGATGTTGCAGGTTTACAGGCCATGGGTGTGGTGGTTGCGAATGCACCAGGCTGTAACGCACAAGCAGTTGCCGAGTATGTGGTTACGGCGATTTTAACCTTACATCCTGAACGTGCAGCTAAAGCTGGTTTTACGCTTGGTATCGTTGGGCTGGGTAATGTAGGAAAACGTTTGGTTGTCTTAGCGAAACGGCTGGGATGGCGAGTGATCGGTGTTGATCCATTTGTGACTCAAAATGATGTTAAGCAAACAAATCTAATCGAAATGCTTCCTCAAGTGGATGCAGTCAGCTTCCATGTTCCGATTACCAAGGGCGGTATCGAGCCAACACATCACCTGATGAATGATGAAACATTTGCGCTTTTAAAGCCTGATGCAATGCTGATCAATAGCGCGCGTGGAGCAGTGATTTCAGAGGCGGCCTTACTCGCTGATTTTGCTAAGAGTCGTGCGAAAGGCAAACACATTCGTTCAGTCGTACTCGATGTGTTTGAACATGAGCCGCAAATCTCTTCCACGTTATTGGACGATCTGGCACTCGCCACGCCACATATCGCTGGCTATAGTTTGGAAGGTAAAGCCAAAGGCACGGAGATGATTTACCACGCATTTTGTAAATGGCAGGGTATTGAGCCTCAATTAACTTTGGAAAATATGCTGCCTGCAATGCCTGAGTTTTTCGATTCGCAGAAGAAGTTAATCGATCAATTACCCGCAATCCTTCCGAAGCTTTATCCGATTCGAGAAGATGATGCGGCTTTACGCGCGTGCCTTCGTACAGATGAAAAATCAAATGAAGTCATTGTTGATGCTGCAAGTTTTGATCGACTGCGCAAAGAGTACAACTTACGCCGTGAATGGGCGAGTTATGGGGATCAAGCATGAGTGCTTTGGTTTCGGATGCAGCAAGTGCGCGTGATGTGTTGTATAAAAATATCCGAGCATTTTTTCGTTCACAACAAATCAGTGAAGTTGAAAGCTCATTATTTCCCTTGAATATAACCGCTTCTCAAACATCTATTTTTAGTATCAGTCAGCAAAATCGTGATGAAGTTATTGATCGTCGACATGTAGTGAAGTTTTCAGTATTGCAATGGGTTCAGCAAGATTTGTCTAAGGCTCAGACCTTATTGGGCATTGATACTTTTTTACAGGCGATCTTTTCTGGTGAGTTTGAGCCAGAGCAGCGGACTTTTCGGCAGGCATTTATACAACGTTTAGGCTTTGACCCTGATGAATTATCAACTACTGAGCTTAGACAAGAAGCGAGGCGTTTAGGGCTAAATGTGTCATTGGGTGAGGATCGTTTGGCGTGGTTGAAGCTGATGTTTCTTCATTTTATTGAGCCCACGCTGGGTATTGATGTACCTTTGTATTTAACTGATTTATCTGATCAATGGCGTGATAATCAGTACGATGGTTATATGCCTGCAAGAAGCGTAACAGATATTTTTATCGATGGGATTAAAGTGGGCAGTGTTTTAAGTCAGTCCCAACAGTTCAATGTGGTGTTTGGGTTGGATCGCTTGTTAATGATTATTCTTGAAACAAGGCAAATTAGCAAAGTATTAAGAATGGCCGTAGCGTAAAAAAACAGATTGTTGGGGTTGCAACAATCTGTTTTTTAATTCACAGACTAACTTTAGAAATTTAACCTAATTTAAAAGCTACAGCTTAAGTCTACTGTGTCTAAAGTAGTTGGAGTTTGCTGTGTTGAGCGACCTGTATCCGCACTGGTGATGTGGGATCCAACAGTGTTGATCTGGACGAAGCGTGGCGCGGTAAGATCAGCAGACGTCACGTTGAGTAAGTATTGGTTACCGGTAATGCGAGTCAGACTGTCAGAGAATTTACGATTTACGATAGCTTGATACGATTGACTACCTTGGCTTAAGGTGATTGTGCCATCATATCCCACTGTGAGTTGACAGCCATTGCTTGCTTTATAGACACCATTCAACTGCATGATATCGTTTGAACGACCAACAGAGTCATTTGCATCTAAGGCGTTTTTGAAGTTTGTACCTGTAGGTAGGCCAAAAGCAAGTGTATAGTTTCCAGCACCCACACGTCCCGCAGGGGTGTTTACAGTAGGGGATGTGTAGCTGGAGTAAGTCTGGTTGTACACACCGTAATCATAGTTTTGGATGTAACTTAGACTTGCAGAATCTGTTCTTGATGCGGCAGGCAATGATGCATTGATTGTATTAAAATACTGAATAGTTGCTTGCTTCAGTACTGCACCACGTTGAATCCGCTGATTTGAATTGACGTTAATCAGTGTCGCGATGCTTGTATTATCTGGGTCGTCATTGGTTTGCGATGTGACTCCACTGTATAGAATAGGGTTAGCAATAACCACTGTTCCATCAGTATCCCCGCCAAAGATGGTCATCCCATCCAAATCCCCATCTCGCATATCTAATGCAGCTCGTGCGGCAAAGTTCAGATAAGGTGTTGTGTCCGTTAAATTGTTTTGGCTATATAGTGCTAGTTGTCCAAGTGCTATAGCAGCATAGATACCTGGATAGTTTGCAGCAGGTATCGTTGAGTTTGCTGCTGTTGTATACATGTTGAGTGATGCAATACTCGTAGGGCTATTGAATAATGCGGAATAGGGAGTCGTTGCAACTGAACCAAATGATTCGAGTAATTCAGCATTTGCATTAGTCACTTGAGCTGCTGTGACTTGGTTGAGTAATGGATTCGTAAAATTGACAGTTCCTGATCTAGTGAGCGCCCGCTGATAAGCAATTTCACTAAATGGATCAACTTTGATTGTTGAATTTTGCGTTCCCATAGAAATGAATGCGTGTAATGGTCGATTAAATGTAGCGGTTGCACCGAGTTCATTATTGAGCATTGGGTCAAAGTATTGGGAGGAGCTATCGACTGGCGCTAATGTCGCCATGATGACATTACCGCTTTTTAGGTAAGTATTTGGAATCGCAATCACGCCAGTATTGCTATTGCTTATGGTTGTTTGACCGATCGTTGTTCCTGTTGCTGTATCAGTGACAGTTACTTTTACATTCTGTAGTAGCACAGGCGATTGTATGGTTAGGTTATATGTCGTCGTTGAGGTTGAACTACTATCAGACGATGAGCTGCCCGTCCGTGTTGTGGCGTTATTTCCACCACCACAGCCTGTGAGAGCAATACTTATACAAGTCGCAATACTGATTGCGAATACCGAGTTGAAATTTGGTATCATAGATGTCGGAACGCCACTTTTTGTTGTTTTACGGGTTGTAGATCGGGCTGACTCAGTTGCTACACTGGGCTTACGCTGATTTAGTGTCGAAAGCATCCAAGCTCTCCCTCGTTGTCTGCGGACTTGCTCAGAAAAAGATTTTCTAAGTTAAACTACCGCTATGTACTGGTTGTATTTTAGTGTAACTCATTTGTCTTCGTGCAATTTTGTAATCCAAAATTCCCTTGGGCTACATTAAAGAACAATCTTGACGCTACGTCCACCTCATTTGACAGTTTTATAGATGCTTTTATCCTATCAAACTCTTATGATTGTCACCATATCCGTTTGTCGTCAGATTTTGTCGTATTAAAAAGGTAATAAAATGAAGCCTCATCAAGATTCACTGCCAACTCCATCACAAGATTTATCGTCTGAAAAAAAATCACAAAAAATTTCTGTCGGGATAGTTGGTGGAACGGGATATACAGGTGTTGAGTTGGTGCGTTTGTTAGTTCGCCATCCGTCTGCTGAGATTCGTGTGCTCACTTCACGGACAGAAGCGGGGACTCGAGTTGATGCGATGTTTCCAAGTTTACGTGGACTAACTGATCTGAAATTCAGTGCAAATGCGGCAGATGAGCTTGCCGAATGTGATGTGGTTTTCTTTGCAACACCGCACGGTGTTGCGATGAGTCAAGCTCAGGAACTTCTAGCTCATAATACAAAGATCATTGATCTGGCTGCCGATTTCCGTTTGCAAGATACGACCGAGTTTGAGAAATGGTACGGCATGCCACATTCGTGTCCAGATTTGCTTGCTGAATCTGTATATGGTTTGCCAGAAATGAATCGTGAAAAGATTAAGGCTGCACGGATTGTTGGTAATCCAGGTTGTTATCCAACGACAGTTCAGCTTGGTTTATTACCCTTGCTCACGCAGCAGACAGCGTTGATTGATCCAAACAGTATTATTATTGATGCAAAATCTGGTGTATCTGGTGCAGGACGTAAAGCTGAACTAGGATTACTATTTACAGAAGCAGGCGATAATTTAAAAGCATATGCAGTAAAAGGTCATCGTCATCATCCTGAAATTACACAAGGTCTAAAGGCGATGAATGCTGATGGCGCGCATCATCAGGCTTTTGATAAATTGACTTTTGTGCCACATCTCGTGCCGATGATTCGTGGTATGTTAAGCACAATCTATGTACGTTTGACTGATGCAGGCTGTGCTGCTGATCTACAAGCATTGTTTGAGCAGCAATATGCACATGAACCATTTGTTGATGTCATGCCTTATGGTAGTTTGCCTGAAACGCGTTCTGTGCGAGGTTCTAATCACTTGCGGATCGCCTTACATCGACCCAATGATGGCGATTTGTTAGTCATTCTGGTTGTGCAGGATAATCTTGTAAAAGGTGCTGCGGGGCAGGCTGTACAAAACATGAATTTAATGTTTGGGTTGCCTGAGGCGATGGGTTTAGACGTCGTGCCTTTGCTACCTTAAAAATACACTGATGAGCTGATGGATCTGAAAGGCTAAATCAGCTCATGAGATGACGGAGTATGTATTTCAGTGCTGGAAAATAATATGACAGAAGAAGAACAGTCGTATAAAACAGAACGTGCAGTTCGTCTTGAGCGTGATCATTTATTGATTGCAGCAGGGGTCTTGCTTGTACTGAGCGGGTTATGGTTGGGTTATTTTATTGGTCATCAGCAAGGGATGAGTGTCATCGGTGCGAGCAAGAGTGACTTAAATAAACTTAATGCAAAAATTGATCAGCAGCAAGCGACACTCGATACATTGACGCGGACATTGTCGAGTACTGTACAAGAGAGAGATATCGCGCTGACAACCTCAAAAGGTTTAACCGATACGTTGGCGAAGCAAACCGCAGATCGCGACATACAAGATGCACGATATAAAATTTATAAAGAGCATTTGCTGAGTTTGGGTGGAATGGCACTGGCATTTCAAAATGTCGCAGTGGTTTCTATTTCACCATCGGTATTTGAGTATCGTATTGATTTAATGCAGCTCCGTCAAAAAACGTCGCCTTCGGTTGGGACACTATCAATTCGTTTGATTCAAGGAACTAATATCGTCAATGTCCCATTGGCGAGTAATCGGATCAACATTACAGATTTTCAAAATTTGACGGGTCGTTGGACGATGCCCGCTGGTTTTACACCTGAGTTTTTAGAGGTTTCTGCAACAGCAAGTGGTCAATCCGTTATGCAACGGTTTGCGTGGGAGCATGGTGCACCACAGGCAAATACTTCTCTGGTTAAAGCACCGACACTTGATGTGACGGCAACTCAAGCCGCTTCTTAATGTTGTTGAATGTGGAGCAACTTCGAATGTGGAGTAATGTTGAGTCATGATGAGTAGTAGTAAGCTGATATCACGCCGAGATAAATCTAAAAGACTTGCATATAAAACCAAAAAGCCTGCGTCTTTTTTTGTGGTTCCGCCTGTCGCATTTTCGATTTCAGAGTGGTTTACTCAATATAGTGTAGAGCCATTTGATTGGCATCATCCTTGTACAATTTCTACAAAGTCTCATGATTTAAAAATGTCTGAACATGATGGTGATCATCAAGAGCAACATGAAGGCGATGTGGCAACAGTACTTGAGCTGGCAAGACCACCATTTTACGCTGTGGTCTTGTTTAATGATGATTACACCCCCATGGAATTTGTAATACTAGTATTACAACAATACTTTGGTCTGGATCTTGACCGTGCGACCGAAGTAATGTTATCTGTACATTATGAGGGGAAGGGTATTGCGGGTGTGTATCCTCGTGATATTGCTGAAACTAAAGCGCAATTGGTCAATCGTCATGCGCGAGCACAGGGTCATCCTTTGCTTTGCCAGATTGAGCCACAAGAGATCTAAGCAGTGCGTGGTTTGACTAGTTTTTTAGTTAAGTGTTTTGGGTTGAGTATTGTTGATCCTGTAACAGATTAATAATGATTCAAGGATTGAATTTTTACAGGTGTTGGAGCGTTGAAGTACGTGTAGTCGTGTGTAGAGTATCGTATTTGAATGGCAACAGTTGTCTAACTAAGCTGCAATGTATGTTGCAAATGAGGTCATTATGCTGAGTCGACATCTTGAAGTTTCTTTGCGTCTTGCCGTGACTATGGCGAGACAGAAACGGCATGAGTTTTTAACGATTGAGCACTTACTGCTCTCGTTATTGGAAAATGACTCCGCGGTTAACGCATTAAAAGCGTGCGGTGCAGATATTCCTGTCTTACGACAAGAGTTAAATGAATATATTGAGCAAAATACACCAAAACTACCTGCATCCAGCGAGCAAGCGCCTCATGCAACTGATAGTTTTGATCGTATTCTTCAACGTGCAATTTTTCATGTGCAATCTTCAGGCGGTGGTAATCGTCCGGTAGAGGGTGCAGATGTGCTTGTGGCGATGTATTCGGAACGTGACAGTCTTGCTGTCTATTTACTGAAAAAGCAACAAGTTAACCGACTTGATCTCACACAATATCTATCTCATGGTACGCGTAAAGATGAAGATAATTCATTAGATGGTGCTGTAGATAGTGAGCAAGAGGAAGAAGCGACGCCAAGTTCTTCAAAAAGCTCGTTACAACTTTATGCTGTGAATTTGAATGAACAAGCTGCCGAAGGAAAAACCGATCCGTTAATTGGTCGCGAAAAAGAAGTTGAGCGTGCTGCACAGATTTTAAGCCGTCGCCGTAAAAATAATCCACTTCTGGTCGGTGATCCAGGTGTGGGTAAAACCTCAATTGCCGAAGGTTTGGCGTGGTTGATTGTCAACGGCAAAGCGCATCAGCCTTTAGAACATGCTGTAGTTTATAGCTTGGATATTGGCTCACTGATTGCGGGAACCAAGTATCGTGGCGATTTTGAAAAACGCGTTAAACAATTGCTGGATGAGTTGAAGAAACAACCTAATGCAATTTTGTTTATTGATGAAATTCACATGATTATTGGTGCGGGCTCGTCAATGGGTAGCACGATGGATGTATCGAATTTGATCAAGCCAGCATTGGCTAATGGCACATTGCGTTGTATTGGCTCAACGACTTATCAAGAATATCGTCAGGTCTTTGAAAAAGACCATGCGCTCTCGCGTCGCTTCCAAAAAGTGGATGTGGTGGAGCCGAGTGTTGCCGATACGATTTCGATTCTGAAAGGTTTACGTTCACGTTTCGAAGATTTCCATAACGTAACGTATACCGATGCTGCGTTGAGTGCAGCGGCAGAATTGGCTGCTAAGCATATTCAAGAGCGTTTCTTACCAGATAAGGCCATCGATGTCGTCGATGAAGCTGGTGCATTCCAACGCTTACAACCTGCGACTCAAGACAAGAAAGTGATTGATGTGCCTGAGATTGAAGCGATCGTTGCTAAAATTGCACGTATCCCGCCAAAAGCGGTTTCAAGCGATGATAAGAGCGTTCTGCAAAATCTTGAGCGTGATTTGAAACGTGTGGTCTTTGGTCAAGATCAAGCGATTCATGCACTGGCTGCAGCAATCAAACTATCTCGTGCAGGTTTGAAAGCACCAGAGAAGCCCGTTGGTTCGTTTATGTTTGCGGGTCCAACAGGTGTGGGTAAAACCGAAGTCACACGTCAGTTGGCGAATGTGCTGGGCATTGAGCTGATTCGTTTTGATATGTCTGAATATATGGAACGTCATACGGTTTCTCGTTTGATTGGTGCGCCTCCTGGCTATGTTGGTTTTGATCAAGGTGGATTGCTCACTGACGCGATTAATAAACATCCGCATTGCGTGTTGTTATTAGATGAAGTGGAAAAAGCGCATCCAGAAGTCTTTAACTTGCTCTTACAAGTGATGGATCATGGGACGTTGACTGATAATAATGGTCGTAAGACTGATTTCCGTCATGTGATTTTGGTGATGACAACCAATATCGGTGCTGAAATGATTAGCCGTGCGAGCATGGGCTTTACGCAGCAAGATCATACTCATGATAACCAAGAGATGATGAAGAAGGCATTCTCGCCTGAATTCCGCAATCGTTTAGATGCGGTGATTCAGTTTGCACCATTGCCAACGAGCGTTGTGGATTCTGTCGTTGATAAATTCTTGGTTGAGTTGCAGGCACAATTGGATGATAAGAAGGTTCTGCTTGAAGTTGATGAGGATGCCCGTCTATGGCTGGCAGAGCGCGGCTATGATCGTCTGATGGGTGCGCGTCCAATGCAACGTCTGATCCAAGAAGAGCTGAAGAAACCTTTGGCTGAGAAGATTCTGTTTGGTGAGTTAGCTGAAAACGGTGGTACTGTGCGCGTTCATGTGGGTGAGCGTGATGGTAAATCGGCGCTTGTGCTTGAAGTTGAAAAACAGAATGAGCCAGAGCCAGCGTAAACTTTATAATTTTGTGTTTTAAATAAGAAACCTATCCATTGCGATAGGTTTTTTATTGTTCAAAGATAAGAATGTTGAGGCTGATTTCTATAGCTGTTCTTACAAATAATGATACTAATTTATAATAGATTGAGCGGAGCCGAAATGTACGGTGTTGAGTTCCGTCATTTCCACTTTGCTCTGTGGGCTATGACTCTTTATTTACTGGAATAGCGATAAAAAAATTAGAGATAATCATGAAAGAAGAAATAGACTTATTTATACAAGCCGATACTGCTTATGAGCTTGAAGATTTTGATACAGCTTTTCAGATTTTAAAAGCAATGGCTGAAAATGGTGATCATAATGCATACAGCAATTTAGGTATTATGTATGAGTGTGGACAAGGTACAGATGTGGATTTTCAGTGCGCTTTATATTGGTATAAAAAAGCGTGGCGTTTCAATGAAGATAGTGCCGCATGTTCTAATCTTGCAGATTTCTACAGAAAGCAAGGAAATATGCGAGCTGCTCGCTATTGGTGGAAAAAAGGGATAGCTAGAGATAGCGGTGGCGATGCGTTAGAGTGTGCCAAAAGTTTTCTTGTGAAACCAAGTAGAAGAAATATTCAGATTAGCAAAGAACTATTGTCGATGGCTATGTTTTCAAAATGGATTAGCGAAGATGATAGAGAAGAAGCGAAAGCACTTTTCACTAGCGAAATTTTTGATAATTAGTTGATCTAGTGCCATCATTTTATTATTTTCATTAAAATTTCAGTAAAGAGAAATAGTATGTACACGATTTATGGTATTAAAAACTGTAACACGATGAAGAAAGCATTTACCTTGCTGGACGAGTTAGGAGTTGCGTACACATTTCACGATTACAAGAAATCAGGTATTGATGCAGAGACATTAAAGCAATGGATTGATGTACTAGGTTTGGATACGGTGATTAATCGTAAAGGAACAACGTGGCGCGCTTTGTCTGAATCTGAACAAGCTGCTGCAAGTACGGTTGAAGGTGCCATACAATTAATGGAAAGTAAAACGAGTGTCATCAAGCGCCCGATTTTATCGGATGGGCAGGGACGATTAATTTGTGGATTGATCGAAGACGAATATCACCAATTGGCAAAAAATTAATCATTCATTGTTGATTTTTGACATGGCTTATTGTCAAATTCTATTGTTAAATATAAACGATCCAAAAATATGTGCTTAGAGTTGATCTAAACTAGGAAATTTATGAAAATTTTTTCGACGAATACCATTAAAGTTCCACATGATATTGCTACTGTGACGCGAATTGGTAATGGGGAGTCAGCGCCGAATCTTGCAGGAATGACAACGACACAAGTTGATCATATTTGGCATGCTGCAGAGGCATTATATCGGACGGGTAATTATCCGATGCTCTCCATCTGTCTGCGTAGGCAGGGTCAAATTGTTTTAAATCGCACGATTGGTCATGCGCGAGGAAATGGCCCAGACGACAATGCATCAACTCCAAAACAGATTGCAACACCTGATACTCCAGTCTGTCTGTTTTCAGCATCGAAGTCGATTACAGCAATGCTGGTTCATTTGTTGAGTGAACGCGGCGAAATTGATTTATTAGATCCCGTAAGTCAATACATTCCTGAATATGGCGTGAGTGGTAAACGTCGCGCGACGATTTTACATTTGTTGGCACACCGTGGCGGCGTTCCTTATTTGGACGGTGATGTCACACCAGAGTTATTGTTTGATAAAGATGAAGTGGTCAAACGATTGTGCGCCGCTGCTCCTATTTCTCCTTCGGGTTATCGTATGGCCTACCATGCAGTGACGGCAGGTTATATTTTAGGTGAAATTGTTGAGCGAGTTTCTGGTCAGAATTTAAAAGACTTTTTACAAGAAAATATTGCTAAGCCAATGGGCATGGACTGTTTTAATTATGGTCTTGCGCCAGAGTTCCGTGATCAAGTTGCAATTAGTAGTGCGACTGGTTTATATCCAGGTCTGGGTACAAATACATACTTACAGCATGTTCTTGGTGGCGATCTTGATCTCGCGGTGAATGTCACGAATGATCCACGTTTTATGGATACGATTTGTCCAGCGGGAAATATTTATACAACCACTGAACAGGCTGGGCGTTTCTTTGAAATGCTATTGAATGGTGGTACATACAATGGCGTGAAGATTTTTGATCCAAAAACAGTGCTGCGCTCAACGATTGAAAGTTCAAGAATGTCGATAGATACAACGCTGCTTGCGCCAATGCGTTACAGCACAGGCTTTATGCTAGGTGCTAATCCTGTAGGGTTGTTTGGTCCAATGACGTCACATGCTTTTGGTCATATTGGATTCTCTAATATTTTTTGCTGGGCTGATCCGCAGCGAGATATTAGCGTGTCGATTCTGAACTCTGGTAAATCAGTGATAGGTACGCATTTACCTGCTTTAGCGAATTTACTCTATCAAATTTCTAAAAATTGTGACAAGTTGCCGACCAAAGATCGCCGCTCTGTGTTTGGCTATGATTTAGCCCACATTCATGTGGCGCATTAAATTAAAAAATATAAAATAAGGTTTTTTATGTTTACTCAAATAGAAAGCCGCATTTTAGGTATTCTGTCTGCCAGTATGTTGTCCATCTTGCTGATTGGTTCAGCAGATGCGTCAACGGCAAAGGTAGAGTCTCCAAGTTGGGCAACATCTTTAAGTGTCAATAAAGGGTTGCCTAATCTTAATCGCATTAATAGCGTGTTATATCGTTCAGCGCAGCCGACTAAAGAGGGCTTTGAGTTTTTAAGTCATCAGCCTCGATTGTATCCATCAGATCAACCGATTAAGACAGTTTTGTCACTTCGTGCTTTTCATGAAGATCGTGCGGTGATGTCACATGAGTCGTCATTACGGTTTGAGCAAATTCGCTTTAAGACTTGGCATCCTGAGCATGAAGATATTATTAAGTTTCTTCGTATTGCGACAACGCCAGAATTACAACCAGTCTTGGTTCATTGCCAACATGGCTCTGATCGCACGGGTACGATGATTGCAATATATCGAATAGTCGTAGAGGGTTGGACGAAAGAGCAGGCGAAAGCAGAGATGATCCATGGCAACTTTGGATTTCATCCGATTTGGCAAAACTTACTTCATTTCATCGATGTTTTGGATGTGGATGCACTAAAAGCAGAACTTGCGAAAGAAGGGGCGTGGAAAAGCGATTGATCGCACGAAGTAACGCTTATTTAAAATCAAGTTAACCCAAGATAAAGGAAAAGTAACATGATTACAGTTCATCACCTGAATAATTCACGTTCACAACGTATTTTGTGGTTGCTCGAAGAGTTGGGTGTGCCTTACGAAATCAAATATTATCAACGTGATGCAAAAACGATGTTGGCACCTGCATCGCTAAAAGCTATTCATCCACTGGGCAAGTCGCCTGTGATTACGGATGATGGCGTGGTTGTCGCGGAAACGGGTGCGATCATTGAATATCTAGTTGATCGTTACGCGGAAGGTCGTTTAGTTCCTGAAAAGAATAGTGCGGATTTTTTGAAATATCGTTATTTTATGCACTATGCGGAAGGTTCGCTGATGCCGTATTTAGTGATGAAATTAGTCTTCAATAAAATTGAAACCAGTCCAATGCCTTTTTTTGCAAAACCGATTGCGAAGAAAATTGCTCAAAAAACCAAGCAAACATTTATCCAGCCTAATCTCGATACGCATTTAAAGTTCTTGGAGTCTGAACTTCAAAAAGCTGAATGGTTTGCTGGCAATGAGCTCACTGCCGCAGATATTCAAATGAGTTTTCCACTTGAGGCGGCAATGGCACGCGGTGGTTTAACTGCAAGTAGTCACCCTAAATTAAAAGCGTTCCTTGATCGCGTGCATGCACGTCCAGCATATCAACGAGCACTTGTAAAAGGTGGCGAGTTTAAGCTAGGTTAAGAAAAAATAAGCAAGAGATTTCCCCTCACGAGAGATTGAAAAAAACTCAGGCCAATTGCTTGAGTTTTTTTCTGTTCGAGCTTCACTCTGTGCTAAAATCTCACGCCTAATTTGATGACTAGTTTTAATGCTTTTCCATTCGCCTGATTTTATCGAGTTGTTATCGAAATATTTGGCGTTTACGCTTTTATCTTCCGCTTACCGCTTGAGGGTGTTTCCATGTTTGCCAATATCTCTATCCATAGTTTTGATCCAGAACTCGCCGCTGCCATTGATGCAGAAGATCAACGCCAAGAAGATCATATTGAGCTGATTGCTTCTGAGAACTATTGTTCTCCAGCAGTCATGGAAGCCCAAGGCTCACGTTTAACCAACAAGTACGCAGAAGGTTATCCAGGCAAGCGTTACTATGGTGGTTGTGAACATGTTGATGTGATCGAACAATTGGCAATTGATCGCGCGAAAGCGTTGTTTGGTGCGGATTATGCAAACGTGCAACCACACGCAGGTAGCCAAGCAAACGGCGCGGTGTTCTTAGCACTCCTCGAAGGTGGCGATACTGTTTTGGGTATGAGTTTGGCACATGGCGGTCACTTGACTCATGGCGCAAAAGTAAACTTCTCAGGTAAAACCTACAATGCAATCCAATACGGTTTGAATGTAGAAACTGGTGAAGTGGATTACGACGAAGTTGAACGTTTGGCACTTGAGCACAAACCAAAAATGATCATCGCAGGTTTTTCTGCATACAGCCGTGTGATGGATTGGCAGCGTTTCCGCGATATTGCGGATAAAGTTGGTGCGTACTTCATGGTTGATATGGCGCACGTTGCAGGTTTGGTTGCTGCTGGCGTTTACCCAAGCCCAGTTAATATTGCTGACGTAACGACGACGACGACACATAAAACATTACGTGGTCCGCGTTCTGGTTTGATCTTGGCAAAAGCCAACGAAGCGATTGAAAAGAAACTTCAATCAGCAGTATTTCCAGGCAATCAAGGTGGTCCGTTGATGCACGCGATTGCTGCAAAAGCAGTATGCTTCAAAGAAGCGATGGATCCGAGCTTCAAAACTTACCAGCAACAAGTGGTCACCAATGCTCGCGCAATGGCAGCAGTGTTGATCGAACGTGGCTACGACATCGTTTCTAAAGGCACTGATAACCATTTGTTCTTATTGTCACTGATCAAGCAAGATGTGACTGGTAAAGAAGCAGATGCATGGCTGGGTTCAGCAGGAATCACTGTAAATAAAAACGCAGTACCAAACGATCCACGTTCACCGTTCGTGACTTCAGGTATCCGTATCGGTACACCAGCAATCACAACTCGTGGTTTCGGTGAAATTGAAGCAAAAGACTTGGCTGGCTGGATTGCAGACGTGCTGGACAGCAAAGGCGATGAAGCAGTCATTGCAGCAGTTAAAGCTAAAGTTTCTGCAGTCTGTGCTAAATTTCCAGTGTATGCAAAAAGCTAATATTTGATCCAGTGAGTTCAGTTTTAATTCACTGATTACTAATACTCGACAAAACGGCTTCCCTGTTTATGTATTCAGAGAGGCCGTTTTGTTTTATAAATTGAACGTTATTTTGAGTGAATGTTGTTTTACTAAGTAAGCGACAAAAAAGGAGAATTAACGTGGCAAATCCATTTGTACATATCGAATTGAATACTAATAATTTACCAGCAGCTAAAGAGTTTTATACCAAGCTCTTTGACTGGAAGTTGGATGAACACAAGATGCCAGCAGGCACATATACTACTATCAATGTTGGAGAAGGAACTGGTGGGGGTATGTTAGATTTGGCTGAGTGGGGAGCACCAAAAGAGGTTCCGCCGCATTGGCTTGCTTATATTAGCGTAGATGACATTGTCGCGAGTACGGCACGAGCAAAAGAACTAGGTGGTACTGTGGCACAAGATGTGAAAAATATTGGGGATTTTGGTGCACTTAGTGTCATCATTGATCCGACAGGTGCTGTATTTGCACTGTGGCAAAATAGCAATGTTGCTGATCCAATTAGTTAAGTGATTTTCAAATAAAGCCTTCAAGATATTAGTCGCATTTTTAAGTTAAAATGCGACTGTTTTTTTATCTTATTTGAATTGTTGAACCGATTATGCCGCAACTGATTTGTCCACTATGCCAAGAGGCGTTATTAGAAAATCTCCCGCAAGAAGAAGGTATTCAGCACTCAAATCGAGTCTGGCGATGTGTTAATAATCATAGCTTTGACATGGCGCGTGAAGGCTATCTCAACTTGCATTTGGTTCAGCATAAAAAAAGTAAAGATCCTGGCGACAATCCAGATATGGTTAAAGCGCGCCGAGAATTTTTGCATGCCAATTATTACCAACCATTGCGGGATGCAATTATCGAATTACTGAAATCGTTATATGCAACATCTCTGCTTGATATTGGTTGTGGTGAAGGCTATTATACGAGTAGTTTCCGTCAAATCATTGATGATGTGATTGGCTTAGATATTGCCAAACCTGCGATTCAACTTTCTGCAAAAAAGTTTAAAAATATCATGTGGCTGGTCGGCAGTGGTGCGATGCTCCCGATAGCAACCGCTTCGGTGGATATTGTCAGTAGTATGTTTAGTCCATTGCCGATTGCAGAAATGGCGAGGGTACTGAAACCAGAGGGTTTTGTTTTGGTGGCAACGCCTGCACCGACACATTTATGGACAATGCGTGAAGGGTTGTTTGGTGAAGTTCAGGCACATGAACCCGATAAGTTCTTAGCGGGATTTGACGAGTTATTTACGCTCCATAGTCGTACAGAAGTATCATTTCCATTGAGCTTGTCGAATCAAGCGCTCAAGGATTTGCTGTGTATGACACCGTATGTGTGGAAGGCTAAACCTGAAAAGCGTGCAGCTTTAGAATTAAACGAGCAGTTTGAGACAGCAGCAGCATTTACGGTCTTCTTGTTTCAAAAGAAATGAAACTAATCATCTTTGTTATGATTCACTTTCCACACATACTGCATGGTTTTCCATCCTTCCATCGGTGTGCCATTGTAGTAAGTCATCGGTTTAAAATGACATTTTGAAAGCCCATCTAAAGCAGCTTGATCTAAACCTGTATAGCCACTTGAAGTGAGAATTTTACTTTCTTTGACATAGCCCGTGGTAGAGATGAGTAAATCCATCGTAACTGTGCCTTCTTCTTTTTCCGCCAGCGCCTCTTTAGGGTATGCAGGTCCTAAGCATTTTGACGGATCGACATGGTTTTGAGGCTCAGGCGATGATAAGCAACCTTGCAAAAGAATGCCTATCAACATTATGAGGGCAAACTCTGGAATCATGGCTTAGCACTTTCCACAGGAAGCACAAGCATCGGATCAACTCGCGTATTATTCAAACTCACGCCAAAGTGTAAATGTGGTCCCGTTGCACGTCCTGTCATTCCGACTAAGCCAATTGGATCATTTTGAGCAACAGTCTGCCCAATTTTGACATCGATACGACTGAGATGGCAGAGCATAGAAATGATGCCCTGACCATGATCGATCATCACGGTTTGTCCATTAAAGAAATAATCTCCCGTTTGTACGACGACACCCGCAGCTGGCGCATGTGCGACAGTACCAAGTCCTGCGGCAATATCAATTCCTGCATGAGGCGCGCGAGGTTCTTCATTGAAGAAACGCTTGAATCCAAAAGGACTGGAAATACGACCATGAGCCGGCCAAATAAACTGAGGAAAATTGGTGGTCTGTACGGGAGTAAAGCTTTTATAGATATTGTTTTGTTCTACAGCTTCGCGTTGATAGCGTGCTAGTTGTTCAGGATCAGGATTAACTTTGCTCGTATCTTTTAACGTAATGTGTTGTTCAGGATAGGCATAATCAGAGACTTTAAAATCAATATTTCCATGATCTGTTGTGAGTGTATGTGTGCCTGTTGTTGCAGAAATCGGAATGCCGACAATTGCGTAAGGTTTACTATTTTCGATGACGATCGCGACAGGATTCTCCTCTAAGCTCGCAACCTTTGTATCAGGTGAAACCTCAATAACTGCAATACCTCCCGCATGTCTAGAGTCCTGCGGTAATGAAGCGTGACTGGAAGTGACAAAAAGCGTCAAAGTACTAAAAAATAGGGCAATACACGGAGCACGTAAAAAACTAAAGTGCACGGCAAACTCCAACAGAAATGGCTGAATACATGATTTGAAACATAATGAGAATCATAAGGGAATTTGTGAAAAATACGTCTGATTTATTCAAAAAGCTACAAATTTCAAGGTTCGCAGTTTTGCGTTTCTAAAGTATTTTATGCGGTATAGAGGAAAATGATATTTGTTAATTAGAATTAATTTATCGAAAATGAGAACTGGTATACAAATTGCTCCGCTGTATAACATGGATTAAACCGCTGTTTTGAATTTTAGGGAAGATTCGCCATGTTAACTAATGACCAAATGCACAAATTAGGACGCTTCACATTTTTGATGCGTAAAGTTCATAAACAATCGGTGTCGATTGAACGTTTTTTGCATGATCCTGAATACCAAGCTCAAATGCTGATGCTCGCGGCAAAAATTAGTGATAACACCAATGATGAGCTTTTAGAGTTAGCGTCTGCGTTAAGTTCTAGTCTTGGGCTAGCGGCGTGAGCGTAAGTGATGATAAGCGTTTAAATCGTTAAATATCGAGTGGTTGTGTAAATAAAGAATATGTTGTTGATCTTATAATAACCAAAGACTCTTCAAGCCTCATGCGAAATAAAAAGAACCATAAAGGTTCTTTTTTTGTTTTTTGATGTGCCAATTGAGTTCAATGAGTGCGTTAATTCTGTTCATATAATTATTATGCTATTGATTTTAAAGTCTAAATTTAATTTGGTATGCGAATTGCTTAATAGCATATGTCTGATCGATAAGATTTTCAGATGTTTTTAATCTAGAGTCTTATGTTCAATGTTTTACAAAGCATAAGGGAGAAAATTAATGTTAAGTCGCGATCAATTGCAAGAGCTTGGGCGCTTCAAGTTGTTGATGCGCAAAATGCACAATCAGTCTGTACAAATTGAAAGGTTTTTGATGGATTTGGAATATCAGACTCAGATGCTCGATATTGCAGAGGAGTTTGATGACAGTGATATCGAGAATGACGAGTTAATTATGTTGTCGTTGGTTCTTCGGTCTAAATTTGGTCGGTTGGGACATGGTGATGAAGCTTATGCGTCTATCGTTCCAATTGTACAAAGTCCAGTTGAAGTCGCTCCTCAGGCGAACGAATCTGAACAGAAAACATTGGCTGAAGCCGCTTCTTCCATGTCATCCAATTCAGTTTCATTATTACGTTCAATAGGAAGTTCTCTGGCTTCTGCGGGTTCACAGATGACTTCAAAATTAAGTCAAACGGAGAGTAGTTCTGCACATGTTGAGGTTGAAAAACATCACTATGTCATGAGCTTACGATGATATTTACAATAACGCTAAAAAGAAAAGAAGGATGTGATATTTGACGCTAAGATTGTCAAAAGGAATCATATAAACCCTAGACGATAGGAATGACTAGAGCCGCGAAGGCTCTTTTTTTTGCCTGAAATTTGCTTTTTTTATAAATGTATGCTTGAAAAAATGGCTTGCACTACGCATTTATATTCTATCTCAAATAAAACGAGTGCGTATTCCACTTATGGAAGCGCGATTGATAAATGAGGAAATCATATGCGTTTTGAAAAATTTACTGACCGTTTACAACAAGCTTTATCTAATGCCCAATCATTGGCTGCTGGTCACGACCATACGGGAATTGAGTCAATTCATGTGCTTGCAAGTCTGTTGAATGAACCTGCAAATGTGAGTTTGCTACAACAAGCAGGTGCAAATATGCAAGTGCTGCAAACACGGTTAAATAAAGCGATTGCAGATGCACCGAAACTTGCGAATCCTAACGGTGATATTAATTTAACACCGCAGGCGGTGCGCATTTTAAATTTAGCAGATAGTTTTGCGCAGAAAGCAGGAGATGACTATATCGCGAGTGAGTGGGCACTTCTTGCGCTTGCAGAGCAATCGGAAACCAAGAAAATTATTGAAGCAGCGGGCAGTGATGCTAAACGTTTGCGTACTGTGATTGAACAAGTTCGGGGGGATACAAAAGTGAATAGTAACAATGCTGAAGACCAACGTGAAGCCTTGTCTAAATATACGATTGATCTGACTGAACGGGCATTAACAGGGAAACTTGATCCTGTGATTGGACGTGATGATGAAATTCGTCGCACGATTCAGGTGTTAGCACGTCGCACCAAAAATAATCCTGTACTGATTGGTGAACCAGGTGTGGGTAAAACTGCAATCGTCGAAGGGCTGGCACAGCGTATCGTGAATGGTGAAGTCCCTGAAGGTTTAAAAAACAAAAAAGTACTGTCTTTGGATTTGGGAGCATTAATTGCGGGAGCAAAATTCCGTGGTGAGTTTGAGGAGCGCTTGAAATCTGTATTAAATGATTTGGCAAAACAAGAAGGTCAGGTCATTTTGTTTATTGATGAATTGCACACGATGGTCGGTGCTGGTAAAGCTGATGGAGCGATGGATGCGGGAAATATGCTCAAGCCTGCACTTGCGCGTGGTGAGCTACATTGCGTAGGCGCAACGACTTTAGATGAATACCGCCAATATATCGAGAAAGATGCGGCACTAGAGCGTCGTTTCCAGAAGGTGCTTGTGGATGAGCCTTCCGTTGCCGATACGATTGCGATTCTGCGTGGTCTGAAAGAACGTTATCAATTACATCATAATGTTGAAATTGAAGATTCCGCGATTATTGCTGCGGCACGTATGTCTCATCGCTATATCACAGATCGTAAATTACCTGATAAAGCGATTGATTTGATTGATGAAGCATCGAGTCGTTTGCGTATGGAAATGGATTCGAAGCCAGAGGCATTGGATAAAATTGATCGTCGGTTGATTCAGCTCAAAATGGAATATGAGGTGATCAGGCATGATGATCATGCGATTGCGCAACAGAAGCAATTGACCGCTCAGATTGAACAGCTAGAAAAAGAGCTGGCTGATTTGACTGAAGTTTGGCAAGCCGAGAAAGCAATTGTGCAAGGTGCACAGAATTTCCGTGAAGAGCTGGATAAAGCTAAAGTGGCTTATGCCAAGGCTGAACGCGATAGTGATATTGCAGAAATGTCACGTCTCAAATATAGCGTAATTCCAGAGCTGGAAAAGAAAATTGTCAATGCTGAAAAAGCTGAAGATCAAGAAAGCCAAGGTAAGTTTACTTTGCTTCGCACCAAAGTAACAGATAATGAAATTGCCGAAGTCGTCAGTGCGGCAACAGGAATTCCTGTCAGCAAGATGATGCAAGGTGAGCGTGAAAAACTGCTTCATATGGAAGACGAGCTGCATAAACGCGTTGTCGGGCAGAAAGAAGCCGTGATTGCTGTTTCTAATGCAGTACGTCGTTCGCGTGCAGGATTATCTGATCCGAATCGTCCGAGCGGTTCTTTCTTATTCCTCGGTGCAACGGGTGTGGGTAAAACGGAACTCAGTAAGGCGCTGGCAAACTTCTTGTTTGATAGTGACGATGCGATGATTCGAATCGACATGAGTGAGTTCATGGAGAAACATTCTGTGAGTCGTTTGGTTGGTGCGCCTCCAGGATATGTCGGCTATGAAGAGGGTGGCACTCTGACAGAAGCTGTGCGTCGTAAGCCGTATAGTGTTGTCTTGCTCGATGAAGTCGAGAAAGCGCATCCTGATGTATTCAATATTCTGTTACAAGTATTGGATGATGGTCGTTTGACTGACTCGCAAGGTCGGACAGTGGACTTCAAAAACACCGTGATTATTATGACCAGTAATCTTGGTTCAGCAGCGATTCGGGAGCTTGGTGATAACGCGCCTGCTGCTGACGTTAAGGCGGTGGTAATGGAGGCGGTTGGAGAACATTTCCGTCCAGAGTTTATTAATCGTATCGATGAAGTTGTGGTGTTCCAACAATTAGGTCAGAGTCAGATTCGTGGTATTGCAGACATTCAATTGGATCGATTACGTGCTCGGTTGCATGAGCGTGAGATTGGTTTAGAGTTGGATGACTCTGCTTTTGATCAGTTGGTCGCTGTTGGATACGATCCTGTATTTGGTGCTCGTCCGTTGAAGCGTGCTATTCAGGCGGAAATTGAAAATCCTCTTGCATCACGGATTCTATCGGGCGAGTTTAGCGCAGGCGATACGATTATGGTAAGTGCAGGAAAAGATGGATCAAGTTTGAAATTTGAACGGACGAAATTTCATTAATCGGCCTGCAATCTAACTATTTGATCAACTAAGAAAAAGACGAATTTATATTCGTCTTTTTTATTACAAATCATCAGACCAATGGCATGGGTATTTGTTGCGTGATTGTTTGTTTTTTGATAGATTTGGAATCAATATAATAAATTTTTCTTCATGCTTGGACAGGAGTCTAGCGAAATGAGAACCTTTTTGCTAAAGCAAATAGAACCGATATCTAAAAATGCTGTAGCGAAAGAGATTAAGTTGAGTCTTAAATCATCAAAATTTCCTTATAAAATTCTGATGATTGCAATTTCTACTGTGATGTCGGTTGCTTATGCTGAGCAGCCATTAAGTGATGCTGAGTTAGATAATAAATATATTGAAGTGAAGATTATTCCCGTTTGTACTACGGATAAAGTTGATCAAAAAGATAAAACCGATTCCCATGATACCAAAGCGGGTGATGCTGATGCTCCTCAGCAAACATGCCATGACGCAAACCACTTTGTTGCGGTGCTAAGCAATAAGCAGGTGGATACAAACGACGCAAACGCTACCCAGTCGAAGGATTCTAATGCCGCAACACTTCTCGCCAGTGTCTTTGATAATATACGCTTATTAGGTGGGTCTGATGTGCTAGGCGTACCTGCAGGCGTAGCCAACACTGGTGTTCCGCTAATGTTCGGAAATGAAAACTATAGCTATGCATGGGCTGGTAATCTTAATCAGATTTTCCAAGTACCTGTATATGCCACAGGCTGGTACAATTCCGTCTACGACACCTCAAGTCTAGGGTACGGTTTTCGTTATGAGGCTCACTTCCCTTATGGTCCGCCGCCCGCACCAACTATTCAAGCGATTACACATAATTAGCCGTCAGTTCTTTGAAAAAAAAGCTAATTCTACAAAAAATCCCATCAATTCGATGGGATTTTTTGTTTTCATGCGGTTTAAGTTTAGAGCGCTATATTGAGTTTCTTTGCAAGAGCATCTGCACACCATGCTGGACCAATTAGTAGGAATTGTAAATCTTTAAAGAAGGAAGGTTTTTTTCCTTCGACTTTATGTCCATAAAACTGACCAATCCAGCCTAATATAAATAGCCCAATATAAAATAGAAGTGGAGCAATCGGTGACAATGTGAGCAAGGGGTCAGATATTGTCCAGATGATGATTACAATCAGCATTGAGAACAATGACATTAGTAGAAAGAGAACACGTGATAGGCGAGCATAGAAAGCCATAGCCAATATTAAGCTAATGAGTGCAGCTATCGGACTTAAACTCCAAAGAATGCCGATTACGCATACAGTAATCAAAGGAACGCATATCCAATGAAGTTTCTTATTGACTGGATTTTGGTGACTGACACTGTATTCTGATAGCCAGTTTTGCAATGTGCGCATTTTTGTAACCGTATTTTATAAATATTATGAGAGAAGAGTAGCATATCAGAAATAAAAAAACCGCCATTGATGATGGCGGTTCTTGGGCATAGATAATATTTCATCTAAGCTAATATGGAAGTCTTATCTTAATTTGGTTCAGCAACACGTTCGATGGTGACGTTGCCCATGCCTTTATTGACCATGCCTAGTTTTTCGGCAGCAGCATAAGAAAGGTCAAGGATGCGGTTACCTGAATATGGACCACGGTCGTTTACTTTAACAATTACGCTTTTACCGTTATCTTTATTGGTGACACGGATAAAACAAGAAAGTGGAAGTGAGCGGTGAGCTGCAGTCATCGCATTCATATCAAAACGTTCGCCAGTTGCAGTTTTACGACCATTGAATTGGTGACCATACCAAGATGCGATACCTGTTTGTTTGAATTTACGAACAGTATCACTTGCAACAGAACTTAAACGGTCTAAAACGCTGAGATTGCTATCTTGGTCATTGTTGGTATCACTATCAGTTGCTTTGGTGATATTACTAACAGATGTCGAGTCAGTGCTGGATTGTGCTGCCAAAGTATTTGGAGTTGCTGAGAGTGCTAATGAATTTGCTGTGATAGTTTGGCTGTCGCGGTTTAACGCTGATGATGCAAGAGTTGGCACGTCGAAAGGCGTCGTCAATGATTGAGACGGAACGAGCTCCGCGCGAGCAGTCGCGCTGAGAGATACTAGAATTGCAATCGTGGTCAGTGTTATTCGCATAGTCATTTTCCTCTGAATGGCAATTTATTGATGCTTTTGCATCTACCATTTTCAAGTTTGGCTAAATATAAAATTTACTAATGTGTGAACATCCTAATGCGCAAAATTCGATTTGTCTAAAAAAATGCCGAAATATAGGAAGTCTTTACCTAAATGCATTAAATTTGATTGAAAAATAACCTTAATTGTATCTAATTATTTCAAAAACACGTTTTGAAATACTTTTGGAATGAAAAATGACCAATTTTAGGGTGTTTTTGACGTTTCAGGTTTGATTTCAGGCTTAGCTTCTATCTGATTCAGGCTATTTTCTCTAATCGCTGCGCCGAGTTGCCACACAGCTGTTGCATAGAGGCGGCTGCGATTATAAGTCGTAATCACTTGGTAGTTTGGGTAGGTAAACCAATACAGTGGTCCTTTGTCTCCCATCAGGCGAACGCCATTGACAAGGTCTGTGGGAGCAACAGGCGCGCTAATGGGTGTTAGACCTAGGGCAAATAACTCAGAAGCTGGACGTGGCTGCGTAAGATCCTTTGAAATGACCAGATTGTCATCGGTTCCTGCATATTTTGCACGGTAACCAATAGGTTTACCTTTTTGCCAACCATGTGCTGCTAAATAGTTGGCGACTGAGCCAATTGCATCGATAGCGCTATTATTCAGATCAATATATCCACTACCGTCAAAATCGACGCCATACTTCACAATATTACTTGGCATAAACTGTGGATAGCCGATTGCACCCGCATAAGATGACTTCATGGTCGTTGGATTTATTTTTTGATCACGACAATAGACTAAGTATTCAGCCAGTTCTTGTTTGAAGTATTCAGGTCGACGAGTATCTTTGAATGCTAAAGTCGATAGTGCGTCTAGTGCTTGATATGAGCCTTTATGACCACCAAAGCCTGTCTCAACGCCTAGGATACCTAAAATAATTTCTTGCGGCACACCATAGGTATTTTCCGCACGTTTAAGCGCTTCAGAATAAGTAGTCTGGAATGCAATTCCTTTGCTAATCGTTGCAGGAGTCACGAATTGAGGTTGGTAGTCATACCATTCTTTACTTTCCCCAGGCTTTGCCATGATCGAGAGAATGCTGGGCTGTAAATGTGCATTGATCATGATGTTGTCAACTTCAATCGGAGTAAACTGATATTGATTGACCATTTGATCACGGAAAGCAGAATAAGTCGGATCGGTGTCAAAGTCACCCGCATAGGCGAAAGAGCAAGCGCTAATCGTTGATGTTAAGGCAATATTAATAAAAAATTGTTTATTCACGAGAGATGTCCTTTAAAAGCAATACAACCATCTTCTTTTCAGTATGCTCTAAGCATAAATAGATATTGTTAACGATGTGTGCGAATGGACATCAGCAAGCCAAATCCACTCATTAATGTAATCAGTGCAGTTCCGCCGTAACTAATGAACGGTAATGGAACACCAACGACAGGAAGAATACCACTGACCATTCCAACATTCACAAAAACATAGACAAAAAACGACATTGCAATTGCACCTGCTAATAATCGTCCATAGGTGTTGTTGGTTTGGAAAGCGATGAATAGAGCACGGCCGACTAGTGCACTGTAGAGCAGGAGTAGTAAGGAGACACCAATGAGTCCAAACTCCTCAGAGAACGCAGCAATAATAAAGTCTGTATGACCTTCTGGTAAGAATTGCAAATGTGATTGTGTTCCGTGCAAATAACCTTTGCCCATGAAGCCGCCAGAGCCAATCGCAGTTTTTGATTGGATAATGTTCCAGCCAGTGCCTAATGCATCCGCTTTGGGATCAATGAGAGTCAGAACACGTTGCTTTTGATAGTCATGCAGCAAAAATTCCCATGCAATTGGCAGAATGGCTCCGAGTGCTGCAATAAAGCTACCGATCATCCACCATGGAAGCCCCGCCAAGAACAGCACAAAAAAACCACTGGCACTGACGAGAAGTGCAGTCCCGAGGTCAGGTTGTTTAGCAATTAAAGCCGCAGGAACGATAATAATCATGAGTGCAGTGAGCACTACACGCCAATTTGGGGGGAGTGTTCTATTTGATAGGTACCATGCCATCATCATGGGCATAGCGAGTTTAAGAAATTCTGAAGGCTGAAAGCGAATGCCACCAAATCCTAACCAGCGTCGTGCACCTAAGGAAACTTGTCCAACGAGTGCAACCATGATGAGCAGTACGAGACCGATGCCAAAAAACCATGGCGAAAAGGCTTGATACATTTTTGGTGGTACTTGCGCCAAGGTGATCATGACAACAAATGCCATGCTAAAGCTAATGGCTTGTCGAGTCACCATGCCAACATCTTGCCCTGAGGCGCTATAAAGCACCACAAGACCAAATACTGTTGCAATAAATAAGAGACCGAGCAACCAAGGATCAAGATGCATACGCGTCCAACGCCCTGGTTGCATTTGCATTGTTGTGCCATCGCGTGGCGCATAGCGCAAGAAACGATAGTGATGATAATCAGACATTAGCAACGACCTAAAGGCACAACATGGAGTCCATCATTAGTTAGCGGTGTAGATCAAGCTATCATAATGTTGAGTAAACGCTTCAAGTTCAACTTGATTCAAACTTGGAATGAGTTTGTCAATTGCAACGTGAACTGCTTTGGTAATACCGCTTTGTGCGAGTGATGATGCTTTACGCTTGAACATTCCTAAATCTAAAGTCTTATTAAAGTCTTCCATGAAATGTTTAATCATGACATCGTTAAATGCTTTAAATTGAGTCGCTAGAGCAGGTTTTGCGGCTTTGCCTTCACCCGCAGCAACCATCGCAAAAGATGCTTTCATTTGTGAGAGTAAACTGTCTGGCAAAACTGTCCCAACGCGAAGTTGACCATCTTTGATGTTGGTACTTAATGCTAAAAACTCTGTAGATTTCACAACATTCTCATCAGTATCTTTGTTGAGTAATTGTTTCATCAATACATGGACAGTGCTTTTAATGAAGTTTGAAAGTTTTTCCATCGTGTCGCGTTTGTCACTTTCTGGCAACATGTGAACGAGTTTAATGAGTAACGTGTCGATGAGTTCATCGGTAATACCTAATGATACGAGGTCACGAACAATGTACATAGGTTCGCCGCTGGTTTGTTGTGCGCGAGTATGTGCATTTTCAATGTGAGTTTGAAGGCCGGCGGATGGTATAAAACCAAAGTAAGCGGTCATTAGATATTCCTCGTTATTACCGTTGTTATCAAAAAGAACGTGTTGAATAAACTGATTTTGGCTTTCAACGAATTGAAAGAAAAATGCCGCCATATCTTAACGCATTTATCTTCAGGATGAGTGTTGTTCATGGTTCTTTTTGAGGATTAGTCTGCGAGATACAATAAAGAGTCATAGTGTTTCGCAAAAATTTCTAACTCCTCTCGATTTAGATTCGGTATGAGTTTGTGGATTGCAAAATGTATGGCTTTGGTTGTGGCATTTTGGGCGAGTGCCATTGCGTTACGTTTAAAAAAGCCTAAATCTAATGATGCGCAAAAATCGGTGATAAAGTGCTTGATGCATTGATCGGCAAGTTGTTTTTGCAGGGTAATGAGCTCTGGTCTGATTGTTGCTGTGCCTTCATCTGTTTGTGCTTGAGCAAATAAAGCTTTAAGTCTAATGATTAAGTCATCATTAATCATACAACCAACTTTAAACTCATTACTTTTGGTATGTGTACTGATGGTCAAAAAACTAACTGATTTTAAGACTCGTGCATTGTCTTCTTTTCCCAGTAGTTGCTTGAGTAGGGTTTGCATGGTGCTGCGAATAAAGCTGGATAATTTCTCCATGGTCTCTTTCTTGTCGCTTGCAGGGAGTATTCGAGCGAGTTGGGTCAGAGCGGCATCAATCAGTTCATCGTTAAGACCAAGCGAAACTTTATCTCGAATTAAGTAAAGTGGTTCATTGGTATTTTCTTTTGCGAGTCGAAGTGCTGTTTCGATATTATTTTTTAGCGTTTCTGAAGGTGTAAAACCAAAATAAGCAGTCATGAAAATATTCCTTTTCTCAAAATCTCATTAGGCTGAGTTTTGTTATACATCATGATTGAATCATCAACAATGATGTATTTGGACATTTATATCATGCACGCATTTGGGAGTTTACGGCGAGCTTTTAAATTATTGTCGCGCGAGCCGAAGCACTTTGGGAAGCCATAGAGGATCAGAACTACGGCAGGGATTAATATCTAATCCACCACGACGCGTATATTGAGCGTGAATTGCAAGTTTTTCTGGTTTGAGTATTTGCCAAATATCAGAAAAAACTTGTTCTACGCACTGCTCATGAAAACCACTGTGTTGGCGATAAGAAATGAGATAAGTCAATAAACTTTCACGGCTCAGCTTTGTACCGCGATAACGAATGAAAATCGTTCCCCAATCAGGTTGACCAGTTACTGGGCAATTACTGCGTAGTAAATTTGAGAAAAGAGTTTCTTCAACGAAATCTTGAGATGAGTCTAATTTCAAAAGCTGCGCATCAGGCTCATTTGGCGCAGGTGAAACTGTCATTTGCAAATGATCTAGACAAATACCGTCGGGCACATGTGTGCGGAGATCATCAACATTTAACAGTTCAAATTGAATATCTGTGCCTGCGGCTTTTGATAAATCTTGGCTAACTAATTGAATGAGTGCAGTATCATCGGTGAAATGTTTAAAGTTTAAGCCATTAAAATAGAGTTTTAATGATTTTGATTCAATCAGGTTCGGTGAATGAGCTGGCACTGTGATGCGCCCAATCGCAACGATAGGCTTTCCAGTTGCATCCAACCATGACAATTCAAACACATGCCAGACGTCGACACCTGCGCTGATGAAGGCAGGTGCTGTTGCACCGAGTCCAGCACGCCCTTCGGCACGTGCAATCGGAAACAATAGTGCCGCATCGTATTGTGTTGGGTAAACTGTCGTTTGTCCTAGTGCTGAATCATGAACACTCATGCGCGCATTCCTGTACCACGATGGAGTAGGCGATATGCAAAGAAATACAGCACAACACAGAACAGACTGATGATTCCCATAGATAGCCAAACATTGACATCGCTAATCCCCAAAATACCGTAACGGAAGGCATTGACCATATAAACAATTGGGTTAATGAGAGACAATGTTTTCCAGAAAGGGGAAAGTTGATCCATCGAATAAAATACGCCACCTAAATAAGTCAGCGGAGTTAAGACGAAGGTTGGAACAATACTGACATCGTCAAACGTGCGAGCATAGACAGCATTAATAAAGCCGCCCAATGAAAATAGCACTGCTGTAATAAACGCAGTGAAAATTACAACGCCGATGCTGTGTACGTTGAGATGGGTAAAAAATAATGATAAGAACGTAACGATAATGGCGACCAGTAAGCCACGAATCACCCCGCCCATGACAAAGCCCAATAAGACAACGTGATGTGGTACAGGGCTGACCAATAACTCTTCAATAGAACGTTGGAATTTGACGCCAAAAAAACTTGAAACTACGTTGGCGTAGCTGTTGGTAATAATTGCCATCATCACCAAACCTGGAACGATGTACTGCATATAAGTCACGCCGTGCACTGCGCGAACTTGGCTACCCACCAAATTACCAAAAATCACGAAATATAATGTCATCGTAATTGCTGGCGGTAACAGCGTTTGTTGCCAAATCCGCATAAAACGACGAACTTCTTTGATGACAATGGTTGTAAATGCGACCCAAAGTTGTGAGCGATTCATGACTTATCCTTTTAAATTCTTTTCAACCAAACCGACGAAGAGTTCTTCAAGTCGATTGGATTTATTACGCATACTGGAAATTAAAATGCCATGTTGACTGAGCATGCCAAACGCATCATTTAATGAATAGTTCTTTTGTAGCGACAATTCGATCGTTTGTGGATCAGTTTGCTGGAGAGTAATTCCAGGTAAATCTAAAGCGGGAAGTGCAGCGAGTGGCTCACGTAAATCCAACACAAAAGTCTCGACATTCAAAGATGCAAGCAAGCTCTTCATGTCGGTATCTTCTTTGATCTCGCCTTTATCAATAATCGCAATGCGCTTACATAAGACTTCCGCTTCTTCGAGATAATGCGTGGTCAGAATAATCGATGTACCTTGTGCATTGAGTTCAGTTAAAAAATCCCACATCGAACGGCGTAGTTCGATATCTACACCAGCAGTTGGCTCGTCCAAAATAAGCATGCGTGGTTCATGCACCATTGCACGAGCAATCATCAATCTGCGTTTCATGCCGCCTGATAAGAGGCGAGCTTGAGAGTCACGTTTTTCCCACAGTCCAAGTTTGACGAGGTATTTTTCTGCACGCTGCATAGCGATGTCACGAGGAATACCGTAGTAACCTGCTTGAGTGACCAGAATGTCGAATACTTTTTCGAACATACTGAAGTTAAATTCTTGAGGAACAACACCAATGCATTGTTTGGCTTTCGAAGAATCTTTATCAATGTCATAACCGAAAATGCTGACACTCCCGCTAGTTTTTAGCGTCAGTGAGCTAATGATGCTAATGGTGGTTGATTTACCTGCACCATTAGGCCCGAGCAGTGCATAAAAATCACCCGGAGCAACGGTTAGATCAATTCCTTTGAGTGCTTGAAGTCCACTGCCGTATGTTTTGGTTAAATTGCGTAGAACCAGTGCGTCCGTCATGACTATCTCTCATTTTTTACGAAAAAGTATCTCTTTGGAGATAGGTAAATACATTTGAGTAATGCGACTGACTGTCTATGAATCTTGCTGAGATTGAGTGTCAGTTTTCATTAATGATTATACTGAATAAAGTGTTTAAAAAATATTAGCTATTATTATGGATTCACGTTTTGACTATTTAGTCAGATGTAATAATCAATATCGATAAGATCATTTTTGGCGTGATTTAGTAAGGCTGATTTTCGGCAATAAATTGCATTCCGCACTTTACCTTATGTGGCTTTTTGCCTATGATGTGCGCCACTTCTTAATGCGCCCGTAGCTCAGATGGATAGAGTATCGGTTTCCGAAGCCGAGGGTCGTGGGTTCGACTCCCGCCGGGCGCACCATTCCCTTTTTAAATTAACAACCTTCTAATTCCTTGTCTTTCATTTTATTTAGATTGATCAATGCTTCTTTGAGTTCATCAGTTTGGTCAGCTCTCCAGTATTTTAATCGAACTGTTCTAGTTCTTTGATCGTATTTTCTTTTGATTCCTAGGCGATCTAAATAAGCGCAATCTTTGGGGTTATTTATATTCGAGGCACTGAGACTAGATAGATTTATCGCTGGAGCAGTTTGGATCTCAGAAGACTTTATGTCTTTTTTAGCTTGAATTGCTTTTTGGTTGTTGAGACAAGGTTTGTCACTAAAAGCCATGCGCCCATTTTTGAGCTGGCATTGAAAAAATGTCGGGCTGGCAACAGCGTGGTTTCCAATGATGCTGGTGATTGTGACGATAGAGAACAAAAAGTAAGGTGTTGGATTCTTCTTGAGTTTCATTTTTTAATAAGCTTTTAGATATATTTTAAGATAAGTGTGTTTTGTATTTTCATTAAAATACTTTTGTGAATCTTTATATGATGTAGAACGTGCCTAATTATAGTATGGATTTATGTGGTTTCAATAACTTAATAATCATGATCAAAAAAATTGTCATTTTCTTCTAGTAAGCGATTGCTACGAGCAGTTGTCGTGTTTTGAGCAGCTTTTGTATTTTCTGCTTTTGGTGGATGTAAAAATAACGCGAAATCATTGATAATTCTTTCTAGCTCAGGTGGATAGGGATATCGGATCACTCTATATCCAGCTTCCATAAGCATCGTGTCGCGTTCGTTGATTTTTGTTGGGCTACTATTTTGATTTGATTGATTGATTTCGACAATAGAAACGACATTGAAGTCTTTATCCAAAATAACAAAATCGACACAGCAACGATTGATTTTATTGCGTGTTACAAGTCCACTGGAATTTAGTAATGCCGATAGTGCGACTCGCGGTAGGACAAAGCAGTCGGGAAGTGCTTTACGTAGTTTGAGGAACGTCATTTGTTCGTTCGTTGATAGGAGTGTTTTGGCTTTCTTAATGGGTGCTTCTTCTTTGTCTTTTCTTTGAAAGGTTGCAACTCTACGGTTTTCTTTATTGGTTGCAGCGGCAATCATCACCATCGCAAGGACTGCGATTACTGCCATAATCATTAAGAAGTTCATTTTAAGATCCTTCTGTGTTCAATTATTGGAGTATGTTCGGTTATTTTTATGTGCGGTGTACTGATTTATAGAAGCTATTTTCTCATAAAAATTCAATCATGAGTCACAGAATTATGACTAATGATGCGACTCTCTTTCGACTTTTCGCCCATATTCAATGAGTGCTATTTCATAATCTCTTGGATTTTTAAAGTTGTTTTCGGTTGGTGCCGATTTGAGTATTTGATTGAGCTCATCTTGGCGTGTTATGTATTTTTGAGTGTTAATGGCATTACCACAAATGAGGAGCGCGATGGTTGATAGACCCAATAAGCCCGCAATCCATGCAAACGTATATAGTCGAAAAAAGAAAGGATGTTTCCATCTTAAGTATTGTCCAAACTCACGAAGCTGTTTGAAAAATAGATAAATCATCCAAAGTGCAATCAATCCTGCAATAACGGCAAATGCGTAATACATGATCGAATCCTTAGATATTCTGATTGTCCTTGACAGAGAGTGTAGTACGTTGGTTTCATAATAACAATAACGATACATTTGATCGGAATTACAAACGACGTTCCTCTGAAAAATCTGACGTTTTATTTTAGATGGATTAAGAGTACCTAAGTTTTTTGATCTAAATTGGACTTAAAAATAAGCTTTATAGAAATGATTTGAATATTTAATAAACAAATTGAGGTTTCATCATGTGGAATAGTGTAGAATTCGCCGCCTGTTTAATGGACTAGCTGCTTGATTACATGACGTAATTTTAAAAAGGCAATACATTCAGTTAATTACGTTTGGAGTGGTGCGATGGGCAGTTCACATGGGCAGGCATTTGGTCAATCGATTACTGTAATGGATGCATCGGTTATCATTGTTGGTGCTGGATTTAGTGGTATGGCAATGGCCATTGAATTGCAGAAAGCTGGAATCGACTTTCTGATCCTTGAGAAAGGCAGTGAATTCGGTGGCAACTGGCGTGACAACACTTATCCTGGTGCTGCGTGCGATGTTCCATCACATATGTACTGCTTGTCTTATGAGCCTTATCGCTGGTCGCGCTCTTATGCTAAACAACCAGAAATTCTCGATTATCAAAAATACGTCGCAAAAAAATATCATTTATATCGCGATACGCGCTTTAATTCTGCGGTTGCAAGTGCTGAATACAACGATCAAGAAAACTACTGGACTGTAACAACCACAACGGGTGAGGTGTATCGTGCTCGTGCGATGGTTTCTGCGCGTGGGAATTTGCATATTCCAACTTATCCAAATATCTCAGGTTTAAACGATTTTAAAGGAAATAAGATTCATTCTGCAGAGTGGGATCATTCTGTCGATTTAACTGGTAAACGTATTGCATTGGTGGGTACTGGTGCGAGTGCAATTCAGGTTGTTCCTGAGTTGGCAAAAGTTGCTGGTCAGTTGACTGTGTTTCAGCGCACTCCAGCGTGGGTATTACCGAAGCTAGACTATCAATATAAAGAAGAAACTCAAGATAGACTTGAAAATAAGCCTTTATCACGCTGGTTATATCGCAAACAAATTTATTGGACATTAGAAAGTAGTGCGGCGGGTTTTGTCCTTGATCCACGCATTATGAAAATTCCGCAATTACTGGCTCATCAACATTTGCGCGTGGTGAAAAATAAAAAGACTCGTGCCGCCCTGACGCCAAGTTATACGATGGGTTGTAAGCGTATTTTGATGTCAAACAGCTATTTACAGGCATTTAATCGTCCAAATGTGGCTTTGACTGGCGCAGTTGAATCCATTACAGAAAATAGTGTAGTTTCGGGTGGTGTTAGCCACGAAGTCGATATTATTGTGTTCTGTACAGGTTTTGACGCAACGAGCCAAGAAGCCCAGTTTAGTATTAAAGGCAAAGGCGGCTTGGATCTCAGTCAACACTGGGAACAAGGTATGCATGCTTATTTGGGAATTACTACACATAATTTCCCAAATGCCTATTTTATGTCCGGTCCAAATACGGGGCTTGGACATAACTCGATTATTCTCATGATCGAAGCTCAGGCTCGTTATATCGGTCAAGCATTGAAGTATATGAAAAATCAAGGCATGGATAGCCTTGAAGTGAAGAAAGAGGATGAAGATCAATTCTGCGAGAAGTTGCATGCTCGGATGGATAAATCAGTCTGGTCTTCAGGTTGTGCAAGCTGGTATCTGGATGCAAGCGGTAAAAATACGTCAGTTTGGCCAAGCTTTACTTTTGACTATATTTTACGGACTCGTTTGTTTAATCCTGATGTCTATGAGTGTAAAGGTGGCGTACCAGAAAGTAAAAACTTACTGAAACGCCTGCTTCAACGCGTCTAAGTTCCTCAATCATATAGCACCCAATGTCGTGGATGTTGAGTGCTATATCGCAAGTCCAACAGTCAGTGTTGATGTATAACCCGTAGAATTATTCCCAGTCATTGTCGCCATTTGATATGTGACGCCATCACTAAAAACCATATCTGTTGCATAACTAATTTTTGCTAGATTTGTCACGCTCGCGCTATATGCTGCATCGGTATACACCTGATTGAGTATGGCTAATGGGAATGTAAACTGCGATGTTTTAATTGCATTTGTTGCGACTGTTGCTTGAGTTAGGCTCGGGTAGACTTCGAAATGTACATGAGTCATGCGACCACTATAACATCCCGGAAAAATTGTCTCGAAAGTCACATAGCCATCTGCATCAGCCGCTTGTACGCCTCGTAAGAAGCAATACAACGAGTACTCACCACCTGCTGTGCAATGCCACAGATAGACCACATAACCAGCAAGCGAAGCGCAGCTTGAGTTTGTGTTGACCAATTTTAACTTGATCGTGAGCGGAACTCCTGTTGCTGTGCTTGTTGTTGTTAGGCTGGGCTTAATATTACTGCGGACAATTCCCGTTAAGATAAGTGCATTCACTATACGGCCATTGACGGAATTGGTGCCATCACCTGGATAAGGACCACCAGTTTCAGTAGGAATAACAGAGCAAGAGGATGTACTGGTTGATGATGAAGTCGTACTGGTGCTTGTGGATGTATCAGACGTTGTTGCGCTGCTTGTTGATGTTGTGCTGTCACTTCCACCACATCCCATTAAGGCAAGAGGGGCGATACTTAAACCTGCGACAACTCTTAATGTCTGTCTACGGCTAGTTTGTTGAATCAATAGTTTTTCGAGGTCGTGCTGTAATCCATGTTTGTGCTGCATTTCCATTCTGCTTCAAATCTGTTGAGATGAAGCATTGTTTACTTAAATTGTGAATATAAATGAAAGAGCATGTAACTATAAGAATGACACGGCTTCAGTACTATTTTCATTTGAAAATAGTACTGAGCGATTCACTGGACGGATTTATTCAACTTCATTAAGAATGATTCGACCTTCTTCAATCCAATCAATCAAGAAATCAAAATCATCCGCGCTGACATCGTTGTTTGATAGTACCAGTCCATCAGCGATTTTTTGAGCAATCTTTGCTTGAGCACTTGGCACTTCGACAATCTCTCCGTTCCACCAGAATTCTAGTTCATCGTTCTTTTGCAAATAAACTAATCGTCCAGCAGGTTCGCGTTGGATTGTCGCTTCGGAGTTCAGTGCACTTTTTAATTCACTACGCGCGATACCAAAACCTTCAGGCAGATTTTCTGCATCGCGGGATTCGCTGAGTAGCGGCATGATTGCATCGTTAAAGCATTCGGGATCACTGAGTGTTTCTTGTAAAGATTCAATCAATTGTAGACGTAACTGTTCTAGTTCTTCTCGACTGATTAAGCCTGCTGAATTGGCTTTGTTACGATGATCTGTTAACGGAATTTGGAAGGCTGGTTGCCCAATCGCATAATCGACAGTACGTTCTAATAGCTGTGCGGCATTTGGCATGCGGAAGCCAAATGAATAAGTCAGGCAGTCTTCTTCTGCAACGCCATAATGTGCAAGTTTAGGCGGTACATAAAGGATGTCGCCAACGTCTAAAATTTCATCAAAAAAGATTTCGCCCATATCTGGAAGTAAGCGTAAAGGTTGGTTAGGAATGAGCGGAGTATTGCTGTCGCACCATTGACCCAGTTGCCAGCGACGACGACCAAAACCTTGGACGAGGAAGACATCGTATTGATCAAAATGACGACCGACTGAGCCACCTTGTGGTGCATAGGACACCATGACATCATCGCGTCGCCATTGTGGAATAAAGTCAAAGAGCTGCCAGAGATTTGCGACATCTAGTGACCAATGATCAACTGCTTGTACAAGTAATGTATGCAGGGGAGGGAGGTTCTTTAGGTCATTGGTGACAAAAGGAGATTTCTTGACGCGCCATTGTTCTGCATTTTTTGGATTTTGCATGAGTAGGCGTGCTTGGACATCTTCTTCAAGTGCAAGTTCTTTGATGTCAGTAGGTTCTAATAAACCTGCGATTTGTGGCATGGCATTTTTAATGAGTAATGGTTTCTTTTGCCAGTATTCATTTAAAAATGTATCAATGGAGATATCGCCAAGAATATGAGTCATGTTGTTGCTTTAACAGTTAATAAGTTGTGTGCATTATATACTAACCAACATACTTCATTTTGAATGGACGTCTTCTAAGACGTAGATATTTAGTTTAAATGGTTTGTTTCATGTAACTTATGGTTGTTTATATTTTAGACTCCATCCAATTTTTCTATCGGTATTGGATGAAGTTAATGTGTAGACAAAAAGTCTGGCGTTAAGACTGAAATGGCACTTTGATTAGATCTCGGTGCTCTATTGCTGCGCTTTGTAATGCAGAACTTCTAAGCAAACATCACGATTATCATCTTCCTTTTCCTTTAAAGTATTCACGCGAGCATTGTTGTAGATTTTCATGTAGTCTGAATCCGTATGCATAGCTTGAACTGCCGCTACAGGATTTTTGATGGATGGCAGCATGTGCGTAATGAGGTTGTTGTAACCTTTGCTGAAGTTTTTATTATTATTTGTGCCGAGGATTTTTGGGCAAATTTCATTTAAAACGTCTATTGTTGCAATCTCTTCTTGTGATGTGCCTTGACCTTGATCGCTTTCAACTTCAACTTGGGCTTTGCTGTCAGATGTTTTGCTGGTGGCTGCGTAGCTGCTTGTGATCAGGAGCAAAGAAAGACATGTTGCGCTTAGGATCTTCGTTGTAAGATGAAAATGATTCATATGGATACTCTTCATACTGTTACTCTGTCATCAGTTGTATTTAATGTGTGTGCATATTATGCGGGACTGGCTGGCGGGATTTTAGGTGTTTTTAAAAGATGATTTACATGAGTTTTGTACAAGTCATTGATTTGAGGAATTGATTTTTTTATCGAGCATTAAGTCTTAATATACTTGGTTTTGGTGATGATTGTTGATTTGAGAGTGCGAATTGAAAATATTAGTGAGTAATGATGATGGTGTATTGGCACCAGGTTTGTTGGCATTAGTCACTGCTTTATCTACGATTGCTGAAGTGACTGTTGTTGCGCCAGAATCAGAGCGAAGTGGAGCATCAAGTGCGTTGACATTAGATCGACCGTTACATCCTGTTCAGTTGTCGAATGGTTTTTGGGCGGTGAATGGCTTTCCTGCGGATTGCGTCTATGTCGGTTTGAATGGCTTGTTCCAAGAGTCTTTCGATCTTGTGATTAGCGGGATCAACTCTGGTGCAAATATGGGCGACGATGTTCTGTATTCAGGAACAATTGGCGCTGCATTTGAAGGGCGTGGGCTTGTACTTCCTGCGATTGCCGTATCTCTTGCTGGTGTTCACGCGAAGCAGTATCGAGATGCATCACATTTTAAAGTTGCAGCGGAGTGGGTTCGAGATTTTGTAAAAAATGGAGTTCCTCGACTGCCTGCGGGGCATATTTTAAATATTAATATTCCCGATGTGGCTGAGTTGTCTGGAGTTGAAGTCACACGTATGGGAGTGAGAGATGTCTCTCAGCCTGTTTATAGTGAGATTGATCCGCGTGGTCGCAAAATGTATTGGGTCGGAAAGTCTGGTGATCCATTAGGGCAAGAGCACATTATCAATGACTCCGCATTACATCCATTGAATAACCAATTTGAAGCGGATGCAACAGTGCAATTTCGTACAGATTTTGCAGCGTTAAATGATGATTTTGTGAGTATTACACCAATTCGTCTCGATGCAACTGGCTATTCTACGCTGGTCGGTTTAAAAGAGACTTTGTTTTTGCGCGATTGATTTTAGCGTTATTGATGTTGATCAAGTGACTTTCAGAGTTTTGAACAAGAAGTCACTCATTAAACACCAAGAAGAGGATGAGCGATTGTCGTATTTTAGTACCCCAACACCTGTAGCGAAATTGAAGATAAAGCCATTATGGATTTCTACAGTTGCGATGAGTTCATTCATTGTCGTGACTGCAAACTTCGTAGGATGTGCTTCCGCACCGACGGTTCGCCCCGTTCGAGTAGTGAGCAATGTTGCAGTGCCGACGTATTATGTGGTTAAGTCTGGCGATAGTTTAAGCAAAATCGCGCTACGCTATAATCTGGATTATCGTGATATTGCGCGTATGAACCAGATTGGCAATGACTATGTAATTCAAGTCGGTCAACGATTACGTTTGGTGGGTGGTGCTGGGCCGAGTGCGCAACCAGCTGCAATACCAGCAGAACAACCTTTGACTGCAAAGCCTTTAGGGAATCCAACCAGCGCTCCTCAAACAAATACGGTATCAGTTAATCCTGTCTCTGCACCATTGTCCAGCCAAGCCAATGCAGCTTATGGAAACTCATGGCGCTGGCCAACCGACAATGCGATTTCACAAGATTTTGATTTGAAAAAACAAATTAAAGGAATTCGCTTTACAGGGACTGCAGGTGATTCTGTTCGTGCTGCGGCAGATGGAACCGTGATTTATGCGAGTAATGGTCTGCCAGAGTATGGCAATCTCATCTTGATTCAGCATGCGAGTGGTTATATCACGGCATATGCACATAATCAGCGTTTACTTGTTCAAGAGAAAGCAAGGGTGACTGCGGGGCAGCAAATTGCAGAGATGGGTTCTACAGGAGCGACTCAAGTGATGCTAGAGTTCCAAGTCCGACTGAATGGTAAGCCTATGAATCCTCGTTTGGTGCTGCCGAAAAAGTAATTGGATTAGTCTATACATCATCGCCAGTCTAAACTTTTATTTTAGTCAATCCATAGTGGCTAATCTCAACTATAATGAGAGTCATTCCATATAAGGTTTTATGAGTTGGATACTTAAAATATGCTAGACAGTTTACGCAGCATGGCGATTTTTGTCAGTGTCGTGGACAAGGGGTCGTTTAGTGGTGCTGCCCGAGCGTTAGGGATCACGACCAGTGCAGTCAGTCAGCAAATTCGTATTTTAGAGAGCGAAGTGGGTACAATTTTGCTCCACCGCTCAACGCGAAAGCTAAGTTTGACGGAGGCTGGTAGTGTCTTCTATCAAAGCTGTAATGAGATGGTACAAGCTGCGAAGCAGGGACGTGTACGAATTAATGAACTACGTGACGAACTCGTAGGTGATTTACGCATCGCAACCACGCCAGAGCTTGGTTTAAATCATATTCTGCCTGCGTTATCAGGTTGGTTACAGGCACATCCTGGTCTCACTGTACATTTTGAAGCGGATAATCGTTATATCGATTTGATTGAAGAGCGTATAGACATTGCGATACGTCTAAGCGCAGGATTGGCGGATTCTACGCTGATTGCACGACCGATGGCGCGAGCACGTCTTGTGCTATGTGCATCACCTGAATATCTGAAAAATCATCCTCCGATCAACACACCCGCTGACTTAGAGCAACACGAAAGTATTGGTTTAACATTAAACAAAGAGCCACAAGAGCGTCATTTGCGTCACCGCGTGACTGGGGAGATGGTTCATGTGCGCATGAAGTCGCGTATTCAAACGAACAATGTTTTTCTGATGCGCTCGTTTGTTGCGAATGGTCATGGTGTAGGGGCCTTAATGTCCGTTGATATGCCGCAGGCATTTATTGATGGTGGGTTAATTGAAATTTTACCTGATTGGGAACTACCAGCTTATACCTTGTATGCGATTACATTGCGTCGCGAACAACCGCTTAAAGTCGTTCGCTGTATTGAAACTTTAATGCAGTATTTTAGTCAGATGCCATTGATTTAGTGGATATAAAAACGGCAGATAATTAGGAATATTATTTTCATGAAAGGATTTCAGAGTATTCATGAGCGTGCTATAGCACGTAAAGGTGGCGAAGCTGCGCTGCAAGAGTTATTGCCTCGAGTGTTGTCTCGTGACGAAATTGTCGCCATTCCTGATTCACGTTTTTTATCAATGATGGCAAAAGGAATCAATCAGGCTGGTTTTCATTGGCAAGTGATTGAAAATAAATGGCCTCAGTTTGAAGAGGCTTTTTTTGGTTTTGATGTCGAGAAATTGGCGTTTTTATCTGATCAAGCATGGGATGCTTATCTGACTGATGCTCGTGTGGTTCGTAATTGGCAGAAAATTGAAGCGGTTTATAAAAACGCAATTTTCATGCGTGAGCTTGCGCAAAAACATGGCAGTGCAGCGCGTTTCTTTGCAGATTGGGATCCAGATGATCAGTTTGGATTGACTCAATATTTGAAGAAAAATGGCAGTCGTCTGGGTGGCATGACAGGGATGCTTTTTTTACGACGTATGGGCAAAGATATTTATTTATTGAGCCGCGATGTGGTGTTGGCTTTGCAACATGCAGGGTTAGAAATCGCTGATCAACCGACCAGTTTGAAAGATCTTAAAGCGATTCAGTCTTGTTTCACTCAGTGGCATCAGGAAACCGATATTCCGTACAGCCATTTAAGTAAGATTGCGGCATATTCGGTCGGGGAGAATTATGCGACAGATTATATTTTAGAACGAATGCATCAAGATCAGTAAATTAAAAATAATTATTTTATATCAATGCTTAATAAAAATATCGATTAGAAAATGGAATATCTTCATGATAAATATAAACTCGCTAATGTCCTGTGCAGGTCATATAGGCACGTCTGATCAAGCATGTTTTGTTGCTGGCACATTGGTGCATACCAAGGATGGGTTGAAGGCAATTGAAGACATCTGTGTGGGTGATTGGGTTTTGTCATATCCAGACGATCAAGTACCCCTACAACGTTTCCATGAGCAATCCGAGTATTACTATCGTCAAGTCATAGCCACGTTTTCACATGAAGATGAGCTCATATGTGATGTGGTTGTTTGGGATTTGACGAATAATATTAAAGAAATTCTTAAGGTTACGCCTAATAATCCGATATATGTTAAGAATGCTGGGTGGATTCCTGCTGGGGAGTTGAAGTTTGGGAAAGTACTTTGGGATAAAGATTTTGCAAATCTTATGGTTAAGAAGAAATCTAATAATGGAGAGCGGGCTCGTGTCTATAACATTGAAGTAGATGAATTCCATACTTACTATGTTGGAGAGCTAGGGGCTTGGGTGCGTGGTATATAGGTTTTTCAGCATCAACTATTACACCGCAAGAACACTGAGCTCGTCGAAGTGTGGTTTTGTATCGCTGCACATTTCGACAGGCTCAATGAGCTATATTGTTTAGAATTTTGTTGTATAGCTATTTCTACAAATAAATAAACATAGCTCACTGAGCGGAGTCGAAGTGACGAGGCTAAATACCGTACATTTCGACTCCGCTCAATATACTATGAATTTGTATGATTATTTGCTGGAATAGCAATAAATGTCATGCCAGAAAACACTGTAGATAATAAAAAAGCTAGCCTGTTTTCAGACTAGCCTTTTTGTTTTCAGGCTTTCGCTTTTAGACTTATGCCCAAGCTTTTTCTAGCACAGATTTAATATCCGCCAAGCTGGCTTCTTTTGGATTGTAAATAATAGATCCATCATCCAAAGCTTTTTGAGCAATTTCATCAAGCTGAGATTTTTGAACCTTGCCAGTTTCCTGCAAAGTACGTGGCAACTTTGTGCGTTCGTACAAGGTATCACGTAGTGCACGAATGAATTCAATCGCTTTTTGAGCACGTTTCGATGCTGGTGTTGCCGCGTAAACGTCCGCACCTGCGAGGTGTAGAAGTAGGTCTGCAGTACGATCACCGTTTGTGTCGAGGTTGTATTCGAGAACATACGGTAGGAATAGGCTCATGGCCATACCGTGTGGTACATGCGCTACTGCACCTGTAGCATGACCGATTGAGTGAACTAAACCGACCATCGAGTTTGAAAATGCAATGCCAGCCATTGTTGATGCTTGAGCAAGTTCAAGACGACCGTTGGCATCTTTTGGATTGTCGAGAACAAAAATCAGATTTTCACTAATTTTCTTAATCGCAGCAGTAGCATAAGCATCACTGATTGGATTGTGACCTAGGCAGGTGTAAGCCTCTACAGCATGTGTCATGGCATCCATTGCCGTCATCGCTGTGATGTGCGGTGGCAAAGTTTGTGTCATGCGTGGATCAAGAACAGCTGCATTCGGCATCAAATGATATGATGTAAACGGCATTTTGATATTCTTTTCAGGGTCTGCAATCACTGCAACCATCGTGACTTCTGAACCTGTACCAGCTGTCGTTGGGACAACAAAAAATGGTTTCAGCGGGCTTGGTAAGTTATGTGCACCTGAATATTTCATCAGATCATCACCACCTTCGGAGACGAGGATATTGACCCCTTTACTGGTGTCAATCACAGAGCCGCCGCCTACTGCAATGATCGCGTCGCAGTTGTTATCGCGATATAACTTCGCTGCTGCACGGACGGTCTGCAAGCTGCTATCTGGTGGAACTTCATCAAAGATCACAGCGATTTGGCTATCAGCATCGGTAAAAGTTGCTTCAAGTGGTACGAGCAGATTGTTGCTACGAACGCCTTTGTCGGTAATGATCATCGGGCGTTTTGCACCCAATGCTGCCAGTTCAAACGGAATGTGTTCCAATGCCATGTGACCTGCAATAACTTTGACAGGACAGAAAAATTCATAATATGACTTAGGTTGAATCGATGACATGGTGGGTTAGCTCCGTTTTGCTGTTTTATTCAGGCGTGGAATGAGGTCTGTATAACTGGATACGACATTGGCATAGATTTTTGCTGCTTTGGTTATTTTTTCACCGAGTGCGAGACTCGTTGGATAACGCTTTACAGCAAGCTCTGCAACGAGTTTTGGCAGAATTAACGCTTCTAGTTTATTCAGGCAACGTACTAAGCGAATTGCATAACTGACTTCACCATCTGCAATCATGCGATCATTGGCGAATGCACGTGATGTACTTTCTTGAAACGAGAAGACGAGGAATGCATGACTAACATGCTTGAATTTGACAGCCAGATCAGGTTTGCCTTCAAAGTGATCAAGGCGGACAAGACTTTTATCAGCTTGTACCTGAAGATTAAAGTGAGAGCCATTTGGGAGCACGATCATTTGAATCACAAAGTTTGCTGGAAAACCTGAAAATTCATTTTTAAGTTCACCATCGACTTGGCTGGCAAACACTAATGCGCGTGCGATGGTATCCATCATGAGTGCAACATAGGCTTTTTGCGCAGTTGGAATCAGGCGTTGAATAGGTGAAGGGGATTTTTGTATTGCCAGATTGTTCATAGCTGGATTATCCATAAAGATCATGCCATAAAGATCATGATTGATTATTGAGAAACTCAAGGTTTCCCTATTTATTCCATACTATAAGGATTTTGCCTACAGGAATAAAGCGACTTCCTGAGGCTGTTTTGCGTATGGTATGAAATAAAATGTTCCGATAAAATAGAGTTAGAGTAATTGCTCTAATTTCGACGAGTATACCTTAGAAACTTGTCGAAGCGATAGTCTGTAAAGCGGTCTTTTGATCATCCTAGACAAGAAAAAGTGGCAGTGACTGTGCGGCGATTATTTTTCCTGCTGATGTTGCTTAAGCAGAATAGTGCTTAACTGGTCAGTAATTTCCTGAATTGTGGGCTTAGGTTGATGTTGTTTTTGTTGGTTGATTTCATCAATGAGTCGTGTCATACGCAGCCCTGAATAACCACATGGATTGATATGGCTAAAGCCTTCTAAATCACAATCAATGTTTAGTGATAAGCCATGATAGCTGCGTCCACGCCGAATTTTGAATCCTAATGAACCGATTTTTGCTTCGTTGACATAAACGCCAGGTGCATCTTTTTTTGCATAGGCGTCAATATTGTAAATCTGAAGCAGTTGAATTAGGGCGTTTTCAGTATTGGTGACGAGTTGGCGGACATTCCAGTGCAATCGATTGAGATCGTAAAGAAGATAGGCGATGAGTTGTCCTTGACCGTGCCAAGTGATTTGGCCGCCGCGATCAGATTGGACTACCGGTAAGTGTGTTGAGTGGAGTAGGTGTTCTGCTTTGCCTGCTTGACCTTGAGTTAGCACATCCTGATGCTGTAATAACCACAGTTCATCAGGTGTCGTTTCATCGCGATTTTCAGTCAATGTTTTCATAGCTTGAAAACTGCTTGCATAGTCAATCAGACCATCAAAATGGTGAATAATCAGGTCTGATTGATTGATTGTTGCCATGGATTTTGGATACGTGGCTTATTTGATATATGGCGTAACCATGGCGCGGACATCTGTATGTGCGTCAATGACCGTCATAAACGTATATGCGCCGATAAATTTACGGCTAATAAACATAAACTCTTTGGGTGGCACACTAAAGAAACGTGAGGTCATTGATTCAGCCGCTTGTTTCATAACACGCGAGTGCAGCAGACTTTGCTTCCAGACATATTTACTTTCAGTATCAAATGCATTGGCAGGAGCGTCAGGGTTATTTAATAGCGTTGTAAAAGGTTCTGTTGCCATTAAGAAAACATCGGCCATTGCTGGCTTCGTACCTAATGGCATTTGATCAAAGAAGGTATAACCTTGCATGGCTGAAATCATTTCGTCTTTGTCATGATGATAGCCCGCGCGGATGAGTGCACGTGCAACGTGAAGCAAATTTGTATCGAATCCACGAATTGCGCCAAAGTCGAGCAAAATGATTTTGTCAGGAATATCTTTGCCATTTCCTAAACGAACCAGATAGTTACCAAAGTTAGGATCAGTTTGCATCTCGCCCCATTCAAATAACTCACGGATCGCAATTTCAATGGATGCTGAACCGAGTTTATTACGACGAGATTGCGGGAGTGACAACATGACTGCGCTATTGATGGGTACACCGCGCTCGAAAGTCATGCAGAGTAAGCCAGCAGTGCAATAGTCATGAATAATTTGCGGAACGATGTAGCGAGGGTCATCTTTGAGTCGTTCATAGAAGCGTTTAGTTGTAGCGGCTTCCATTGGGTAGTTGACTTCACGATGCATCATTTCACTGACTTCATCAAACCATTCATCAAACTCACGCGTCTGAGGAACCATTCGCGTCAATTTGAGCATGTTGCGAAATAAGCCGAGATCGGAGTCGATTGCTGCAGCGACACCAGGGTATTGCACTTTGAGAACGATTTCTAAACCATCTGATTTTCGGACAGCACGATGAACCTGTGCTAAAGAAGCGGTACCTAAAGGTTGATGATCAATCGTGAGATCATGAAATTTATCGCCTAGTTCGTGCTTAATTTGTTGTTCGATCACCGACCAAGAGAGTGCGACGGTGTCATTATTTAGGCTGTGTAGTGCATCAGTGACTTCGGGAGGAAGAAAGTGCTCACCATAGAGCGCCATCATTTGTCCGATTTTAACAATAGAACCTTTGAGTTTTCCGATTTCATGGGCGAGATACTGAGCTTGTTCACTCATCACCTGTTTGCGTTTGCGGTCCCTGTTTTCTGGACTAGAAAAAATGGTTCCGGCATTGACACTTGCCCAACGTGATCCCGCACGAAAAGAAGCCTTCGCAAGAGACATCCGACGGTCGAAAGCGTTTGTTTGCAACTTATCGAGGGTATGATGCTGTTTATGCTTATTGCGAGTGTTTGGGTTATCAGAAGCATCAGACATAAGCGGGGGTTATCCTAAATAAGGGCATACAACTTAATTAGTATTAAATAGCGTCGCACTTAAGTTTAACAAAATAATCTTTACGAAACAGATATGACTCAATCATCAGGATAATACGCAACACAAGATTAAGCACGCTGCGGTGTTTAGGTCCGTTCAGTCAATCATAAGGGGAAGTGATAGGTTATTCAATCACTTCTATCTATTTCAGATGACCGTATGGATCACATCATGCCTTTTTACGGTGCATGATGTGATCTGTTCGAGAGAGGTGATAATTTGAAAGGATGATCTCGCAGGTCTATTTTGCTTTACCGGCTTGTTCACGAGCGATTGCGCGATAACCAATATCACGACGATACTGCATACCATCAAATGAAACTTTTTGGATATGAGCAAGGGCTTGTTGTTGTGCTTCCAAAACAGTATGACCGAGTGCGGTAACACAGAGTACGCGTCCACCACTCGTTACGGTGTGACCATCTTTTTGCGTGGTTCCAGCGTGAAATACTTTTGAGGAGTCACTGGTGTAATCCAAACCATGAATGACATCACCTGTTTGAATTTCCGCAGGATAGCCTCCAGCAGCGAGAACAATACCAATTGCAGGGCGACTGTCCCATTCTGCGTGGCTTGGTAATTCGCCTTTTAGGCCTGCTTCGACTAAATCCACTAAGGATGATTTTAGACGCATCATGATCGGTTGAGTTTCAGGATCACCGAAGCGGCAGTTGAATTCGATTACGCGCGCAGTACCTTCCGCATCAATCATCAAACCTGCATAGAGAAAACCTGTGTACGGATGACCGTCAGCCGCCATGCCGTCTACGGTTGGACGCATGATGTGTTTGATAACTTGGTCATGAATTTCTGATGTCACTACTGGAGCAGGGGAGTATGCGCCCATACCGCCTGTGTTTGCGCCTTGATCATTTTCAAAGATACGTTTGTGATCTTGGCTAGTCGCCATTGGCAAAATGTTATGACCATCGATCATGCAAATGAAGCTAGCTTCTTCACCGTCGAGGAATTGCTCAATGACCACACGTGAACCTGCATCGCCAAATTTATTACCTGCAAGCATGTCATCAATTGCTTCGTATGCTTCGGCAACCGTCATTGCGACAATCACGCCTTTGCCCGCGGCAAGACCATCAGCTTTAATAACAATTGGCGCGCCGTTTTGGTCAATGTACGCTTTTGCTGCGGTAACATCGGTGAACACATCATAGAATGCAGTTGGAATTTGATGACGTTTCAGGAAGTGCTTAGCGAAGGCTTTAGAGCCTTCAAGTTGTGCTGCAAATTGGGTTGGACCCCAGATTTTGAGGTTCGCCGCACGGCAAGCATTGACCACGCCATTGACGAGAGGAGCTTCTGGACCCACGATAATCAAATCGATCGCATTACTTTTTGCAAAAGCAATAATGGCATCGTTATCTAAAATATTGAGTGCAACATTAGTACATTTATTTTCAAGGGCACTTCCTGCATTACCTGGTGCAACGAAGATTTGACGAACAGCTTCGTCTTGTGCGCATTTCCATGCGAGAGCATGTTCACGGCCGCCTGAACCAAGGATGAGAATGTTCATATGTGTTCCCTTAAAAATCTAAAGTTGCTTAATTTCTTTTACATAGTAAAAGCAAATCCTCCTTAAGCCTCCTTTTAATTGCTGGAGGGATAAGGAGAGATTTTGCTTTTGATCTTACTGATCAATGACGGAAATGACGCATTCCTGTGAAGACCATTGCAATATTGTGCTCATCAGCAGCGGCAATCACTTCATTATCACGCATTGAACCACCAGGCTGAATGATACATGAGATACCAACTTTCGCTGCGTTATCAATACCATCACGGAATGGGAAAAATGCATCAGATGCCATAACCGCAGTTTGAACATTTAGACCTGCATGCTCTGCTTTGATTGCCGCAATACGAGCAGAATTAACACGGCTCATTTGACCTGCACCAATACCAATGGTTTGACGATTTTTCGCGTATACAATTGCGTTGGATTTGACGTATTTCGCAACTTTCCAAGCAAAAATCAAGTCATGAATTTCAGCTTCGGTTGGGGCACGTTTGGTGACGATTTTCAGGTCGCTGTCTTTGATCATGCCTAAGTCTTGATCTTGAACCAGTAAGCCGCCTGTGACACGTTTGTAGTCGAGTTGGCTGGTACGTGCACTGATGTCGGGCAATTGACCACAGGTCAGAACGCGAACGTTTTGTTTTGCAGCGGTGACTTCGAGGACACCTTCTTCAAGGCTTGGTGCAATGATGACTTCAACAAATTGACGATCAACAATTGCTTTTGCAGTTGCAACATCGAGTGGACGGTTGAAGGCAATGATGCCACCGAACGCTGATTCGGGATCCGTTGCATACGCCAAGTTATACGCATCTAAAATGCCATCTAATGACACTGCAACACCACAAGGGTTGGCGTGTTTAACGATGACACAGGCTGGTTTTGCAAATGATTTAACGCACTCCAATGCCGCATCAGTATCTGCAATATTGTTATATGACAGCTCTTTACCTTGTAGCTGCTTTGATGTCGCAACCGACGCTTCATGTGCAGTTGGGTCGATATAGAATGCGGCGGATTGATGTGGATTTTCGCCGTAACGTAAGTCTTGCGCTTTAACTAATTGCAAATTGAAGGTGCGTGCAAATGCATCCGCAGGTTGATTCTCTTCTTTGCCTACACGTGCACCAAGATATTGAGCGATCATGCCATCGTATTGCGCGGTGTGTTCAAAAGCTTTGACTGCGAGGTCGAAGCGGGTTGCGTGTGATAATGTTTTTGCTGTTTTGAGTTCATCAATCACGAGGCTATAGTCGCTGCTGTTGACGATGATACCGACGGATGCATGGTTTTTTGCTGCTGCGCGAACCATTGTTGGGCCGCCAATATCGATGTTTTCAATTGCGTCTTCGAGTGAACAATTTGGTTTTGCAACGGTTTGTGCAAACGGGTAGAGATTAACAATAACGAGGTCAATCGGGGCAATATCATGCGCTTGCATGACTGCTTCATCGATGCCGCGACGCGCCAAAATCCCACCGTGAATTTTTGGATGTAAAGTCTTAACACGACCATCCATCATTTCTGGAAAGCCAGTATGTTCTGATACTTCTACAACTGGAATATTGTTTTCTTTAAGCAGTTTATATGTTCCGCCAGTAGAAAGCAGTTCGATATTGAGAGCAGATAATTCACGGGCAAATTCAATGATGCCAGTTTTGTCGGATACAGAAATCAGGGCGCGAGAGACTGTCATGATGTTGAGGCTTAATAAATAGAATGAAAAGAAATGTTAAGCTCATACAATTGCAATAAATGCAGTGCATGATCAAATAAAAAACTGTTTTTGCAGCGATCTACATAGTCTGTGGATGCTTATGCCGTATGGATATTCGCCAATCTGATTTTTGATTGAAGAATCCCCATAAGAAACAATAAGGGCTGGAAAACCAGCCCTGTACTGTACATATTTTAACGATTACTCGCTCATTAAGCCATGTGCTTTGAGTTTTTTACGCAAAGTACCACGGTTCAATCCTAGAATTTCTGATGCGCGAGTTTGGTTGCCGCGAGTTTGTTCAAGAACGACTGATAGTAATGGTTTTTCAATTTCTGCCAAAACCAAGTCATACACTTGAACAGGCTCAGCGCCGTCAAGTTGTTTGAAGTAGTGACGAACAGCACGCTCAACATGAAGGCGTAATGCAACATCAGTAGGATTGTTGATAAAATCAGGTGACTTGATATTCATGGGTAAAAATCCGAAGCAAAATCATATTCATACTGCACGATATGTAAAAGTCGGAGCAGTGGGTGCATAACACACATAGAACACTAAAAAATTGAAAAGTACCACGCATTGCGCGGGCGGGCATCATAACATTACCTGTTACGCATTGCAGTAGTTTTGGTGCTTTTTTATGCAAAAATATTGGTGAAAAAATAGACTATACAACAGCCCTTAATTTTGTTATGGGCTGTTGTACATGGGCTTGCTATTGAACTGGATCTAATGCGAATACAGGAATTTCATCGCGTGAAATTTTTACGACAAATTCGATTTCAGTGGGTTTGTTTGGAATAATTCGCGCTTGTGAGTTGTAGCCACTCATTAAATATTCGGCAGGATGAATAATTCGACCAGAAATAACTTGTTTATCCTTTAATACCAGTAAGCGAATAGTAGGGAAAGGCTGGCTTTCTTCGGCAGAGTTGGTCATCGTCGCTGTAAACTTTGTTGCTGTTGGATCTGCTTGATAGCGTCTAGCAAGTACTTTACTGAGCTTGATCTTATTAATATTAATTAAAGGGACATCGCATCCGAGTTGTAGACAAGCTTTATGCATGGTTGATTGGTAGCGAGGATTTGCAGCAAGTTGGTCAAAATTAAAAAATACATACTGCACTGCTAATAGTGCAACCATAAGTAAAGATAAAACTGACCATCCGAGTGTATGAAAGAGATTAAGGTTGAAAAATGCTTTACGTTGTTTGAGTTTGTCTAATGCAACATTTCGTTTGGTCGTCTGAAAATGCATTGGTAATGATTTTGTTTTCTTCTTAGCACGTTGATTTTCATGGAAATCATTCATGCCAGGTAGGATGCGATCCGCCTTAATTTTGGTTGCGGATGCAGCAGGTACGCTGTTTTTGTTGAGATAGCCCATAAGGTCATCATCAACACCTTGAGCATTTTTGTCTTCAGCTTTGTTTTCAGTGCTCGTAGCAGTGGCAGCGGTTGGTGATGTTTTAGCGATTATATTGTCTTGATCAGTTGATTGTTCAGCAGGCTGATCTGTTTCTGGTGTGACTTCAGTCAGCCACTGTTCGTTGAATTCTTGCCCTAATGAGTGTGGTGTATCAGGGATGCGTTCTACAACTGGCACTGCTGCCGAGAGTGATTCAGGTGTCTTTGGTTCAGGCGCAGGATGTGGGTTTGGAATGACGCTGAGATTGACTTTTTCTTTTTGCTTTTGGTCGTAGTCAATTGTTGTTTGTTCTGGTGTGATTTCCTCAGGTGCCTGCGCTTGGGCAGTTGTTTTATCAAGGAAGCTGTCTAATGCTGATTCAAATCCCTTGCTTTTTGTTGGAGTGATTTTGTGCAGATCAACAATATGAGAGCGATTCTTGGCCTGGTTGTTTGTTGTATTCTTATCGGCAGAGTTTTCTGAACCTTTAGCTGCAATCAGGTAGTCATCCGCTTTGAATACCTGAAAGCATTTTCCGCAACGTGTGTAACCGTCACGAATTGCGAGTTGGGCGTTGCTCACTGCGAATACGCTAGAGCAGTAGGGGCAGCGGGTTTTTTGTGTAGTCACAGTCAACAATCCTGTTTATTGTTTTTAACAAGTAAAATACTAATCCAACTTTGTATCCTTACAAAGCCCATCTGCCCAGACCATTTCAAAAATTAGTCCGCAGCTAGTCGGTAGCCCGACAAACGACACCAATTTCCATCGCGAAACTCTTGTTCATGTAGATTGAACCATGGAGCGTATGCTGTGCGCACGCTATCCACTTGTTCTTCAATCAAACCTGCTAGCGCAATAAGACCATTGGGCAAGCAATATTTAGCAAAAGTCGGTGCAAGTTCAATCAGTGGTTTTGCAAGGATATTAGCGACAATAACATCACTTTGTAGGTTTGGGAACTGTTTGTTGAACTCATCTGGTAAGCCTACCCAAATGTGTGACTCAGTTCCATTTTTTGCTGCATTTTGGCGCGTGGCAAGCAGTGCTTGTGGGTCAATATCGGTCGCATAAACGGCTTTTGCGCCCAATAATAAAGCAGCTACTCCTAAGATTCCTGAACCACAGCCATAGTCGATGACGACCTTGTCTTTGAGGTCTGTTTTTCCTAACCATTGCAGACATAAAAATGTGCTGGCATGGTTACCTGTTCCGAAGGCAAGACCTGGATCAAGCATCAGATTAACTGCATTTGGATCAGGTGGAGTCAGCCACTCAGGCACTATCCAGAAGTTTTCGCCACATTGGATGGGTTCGTAATGATCCATCCATGAGCGTTCCCAAACTTGTTCTTCTAAATAATCGTAGAATGCACGAACTGTGGGTGCTTGTGCTTGAACAAAGGCAATAATCTGATCTGGGTTTGTGGCTTCAGATGGCGTATGTTCGAGATCAATATTGACTGAGTCAACGACTTCGTTAAATAGTCCAGTCACAATCACTTTGTCCCAAATTGGGGTTTCGCCTGGTAAAGGCTCTAGCAATGGCTGATCCGCAGCATCATCTAGAATAACGCTGACAGCGCCAACAGATTCAAGCAGGGTTTCAACCAGTTGTACTTCGTTTTTAGTTACTTCAAAGCGAATTTGTAGCCAGCGCATATTTTTTCCTATGAGCATGGTTATAACCATGCTGTGTTAAATCGAGATAAAGTCAAGATTCATAAAATAATTAAAAGCTTTGTAGAGTTCTAAGTTAATGATGTAACTCGGAACACCAAGCATTTTAAATAATTGGATTCGGTCATTGGAATTAGACTCGGATGATCAGCTGCTGGATGTGCTTCATGAACGAGTTGCACATGCTTATTTTGGCGGCGTGCGACTTGTTGAACGATGCGAATCAGTTCGTCACGTTCTAGATGCAGCGAACAGGATGCAGAAACGAATAATCCACCATCTGTGACACGCTGAATTGCGCCTTCATTGAGTAGAAAATAAGCTTGGCGACCTTGTTCAAAATCACGACGTTTTTGAATCAATGCAGGTGGATCAAGGACGACCAAATCATAAGTTGTTTCAACAGGCTTTTTCACAAATTCAAATGCATCAGATTCGACGAAACTCACCTGAGACAGTTTATTGAGTGCTGCGTTAGCTAAAACTGATTCTCCAGCTTTTGCGGAGCTATCGACACAAGTTACTTGAGTTGCTCCATGTGCTGCAGCTTGAATACCCCAACCACCGATATAGCTGAAGATGTCTAAAACAGTACGTCCTTGTGCGCAATCATTGAGCCATTTGCGCCCATCACGGTGATCGTAGAACCAGCCAGTTTTTTGACCATCTAGAGGCGCTCGGAAAGCGACGCCATTTTCAATGACTTCTAATTCGGTGACATTTACATCAGCAGGAATAGTTGCGACATATTCGTCGAGTTGTTCAATAGCGCGGCCTTTACCATCGTTTTTAAAAACGATAATTGCGCTCACGCCAAAGATTTTCTGCAGCGCAGCGACGAGTGCATCTTTTGCTTGTTCGATCGCTTGAGTCCCGATTTGCACGACAAATGTTTGTGCAAAGCGATCGATAACCAAACCCGATAGCAGATCTGCTTCACCATAGACTAAACGGTAAAAGTCTTGTTCAAAGGCGATTTGACGTAATTCTAGTGCGGTTTGAATGCGCTTTTCAAAGAATGCAGCATCTAAATCGTCGCGTGCTTCGGTATCTAAAATTCGTGCGCAAATCAAAGATTGACCATTAAAGCTCGCAGTTGCGAGAAATTGACCACGATAATCTTCGAGGTGAACCAATGTGGATTTAATATTTTTGAGCGGTGTGACATCAGTATCGACTTCATTGGAATACACCCAGAGATGACCATCACGGAGACGTTGTTGATCGCGTTTCTTAATGCGGAGGCGAGGTGTGGTCATGCTGTGTTTCCTTGGGTATTGCAAAAGGGTCACCTCAATTGATGGTGACTCATAAATAATAAAATTCAGAATGTCAGTGTGCAGAATGATGTATTAAAGCAAAAAATCATCACGCGGGTGTCTTTCCGTTGAGTTGTGCAATGGGAGGATCCGCCTACCGCGGGTCTTACTTTTTTCTTGGAAAAAGTAAGCAAAACCGTGTCCATCGCAAAACTCGCGTAAAGGGAGTTGTTCTTAGTAGGAAGTTTTATTCAAAATGTCATGCATTTGAATAAAACTCGTCCTGCTCAAACAGTTGCTCAGGACGGATTGAAAGCAAGAAAGCTAAAAAAAATTAAATATCGCCATCCATTTGCTGTTGACGCATACGGTAGCGGGCTTTTTGGGCTTCGCTGGTTTGGTCATAGCAATGTGGGCAACTGACGCCACGTTCGTATTTAACAGACTGTAATTCATGACGTTTTAATGGCCAGCCGCAACCAAAACACATCGCGCTTTCGCCTTCTTCAACACCATGACCAACACCAACGCGACCGTCGAATACAAAGCATTCACCTTTCCAGAGGCTTTCTTCTTCTGGAATGACTTTGAGATAATTCAGGATGCCGCCTTTGAGGTGATAAACTTCTTCGAAGCCTTGTTGTAGTAGTAGGCTGGTCGATTTTTCACAACGAATACCACCTGTGCAAAACATTGCAACTTTCTTATGTTTGGCGTCGCTTAAGTGTTCGTCTACAAACGCAGGAAACTCACGGAACGTTTCGGTGTTTGGGTCGATTGCGTTTTTAAATGTGCCTGCAGCGTATTCATAGCGATTACGCGTATCAACAATCACAACATCTTCTTGTTGAATGAATTCATGCCATTGTTCTGGTTCTAAATAGTGACCAACCTGCGCGAGCGGTTCGACGTCAACACCGAGCGTTACAATTTCATGTTTAAGTTTCACTTTCATGCGTTTAAAAGGTTTGTCGCGGCTGAAAGATTCTTTGTATTCCATCCGATCAAAGCCTTCATTCAGAAGCACTTGATGCAGCTCACTAATTGCCGCACGACTACCTGCCACCGTACCATTGATCCCTTCGTCAGCAACAATCAGTGTGCCGCGAAGTTGCAAATGTTCACTCAGTTCTTGCAGACGATTACGCAAATCCGCAGGGAAGGAGACTGAGCGGAACTGGTATAATGCTGCAATTACCCACGGTTTTTCGCCTTGAGCGTCGTGGCTGAGTTCTTCATCGTGAGGTTGTTGTGCGACGTGTTCTTTCATGGGGCTAAAAGCTCTGTGCGGTGACTGTACAATAACGTTTGATCGGTTATTAAACGTATTTTACCTAAATTAGGGTGCGCTATTCTAATCTTTTATGAGACATTTGATAATGGTTCAAATGACAGTGTTTATGATCTAAAGCATTTTTGATTCGATTTGAGCAATTTTGAAAGTCTTTTTCGAATGAGTTTGTCCATAATCGTGGATATGAGGTGGTGGTTTTGAGTGGTTCCTTGAATGGCTCGTTGAGTCCTTGTGCAGGTAAATGTTCGACAGTATTTGGCGATCAAGTGTGTCGTGGATGTCGTCGTTTTAGCTATGAGGTCATCGAGTGGAATCGTTATTCAGATGAACAAAAGCTATTGATTTGGAAAAGATTAGACGAGCAGCTTGATCGTATTGTTCTGCCGTTAGTGCCTTATGCAAATCATGCACAAGTTGATGCATTTTTGGCATTGAGACAAGTTCGTTTGTTGGATAGCAGCTCACAAGGTCGTCATGTTTATGAAGCTCTGCGAATTTGTCAGCGCGCGCCTGAATTATTAATTCAATCGGGTTTAAATATTATTGCAGATCAACTTAAACAAATTTGGCAACAAGTTGATGCACGTATTTATACACTAGCTGTGGCAAATTTTGAGTTTACGTGGTTGCGGGCGGGAACGTTCGGGCATTGAGATACGTAGATTGAGATAAAACAATAATATAGGGAGATGGGTGCATGATTTGGCAGAATCGTTTAACGCAGTTACTTGGCATCCAGTACCCGATTATTCAAGCACCGATGCTGGGTGTGACTTCTCCTGAAATGGTGGCAGCGATTGCTAATCTTGGTGGATTAGGTTCGCTTCCCGTTGGTGGTTTATCCCCAGAAAAAACGCTTGAACTGATTAAAAAAACAAAATCACTTACAGATCGTCCTTTCGCAGTCAATCTTTTTGCACACGATATTCCAGAGATTGATATTTCTGTTGTTGAAGAAATGACAGATTACTTACAGCACTTAAGTGCAGAGCAGCATCTTGATTGCACTATTCCTTCGATTGAAGCACTAAAGTTTCATTCTTATACCGAGCAGATTCAAATTTTGCTGGATGAGCAGATTCCGATTGTGAGTTTCACTTTTGGTGTGCTGACGGATGAGGTCATCGCAGCGTTCAAGGCGCGAGGAGTTGTTTTAATCGGCACAGCGACGTGCGTGAAAGAAGCTATGTTTTTGGAACAAAAAGGAATTGATGCGATTACTGCTCAAGGAGTTGAGGCAGGTGGTCATCGCGGTACATTTCTGATTTCTGAAAATCAGCCGATTCCTCAAGTGGGGTCGATGTCGCTTATTCCGCAAATCGTCGATCATGTTGCTGTGCCTGTACTTGCATCAGGTGGCATTGGAGATGGTCGAACGATTAAGGCAGCATTAGTACTTGGTGCTGAAGGTGTGCAAATTGGTTCGGCGTTTATCGCCAGTACAGAAAGCTTGGCAATTCCATCATATAAAGAAAGTCTGCAAAAATCGCAGGATACGGACAGTGTTTTAACTCGGACGTTTTCTGGTCGATGGGCGCGAGGTATAACCAATCAATTCATCTCTGAGATGGATGCCGAGATTGCGCGTTCAGGGTTGTCTATTCCTCAATATCCAATTCAAAATAGTCTGACAACCACGCTCAGAAGTGCTGCACAAAAACAAAATAATGCTCAGATGACCAATCTTTGGGCAGGTCAATCGGTTGCATCTCATGCGCAAATGAAATCGTCTGCGGAGATTTTTAATCATCTGATTCAGCAAGTAGAGCAGTTATAAAGTCATTTTTTGCTAATGATCTTGGTCGGGCGTTTCAGACGTTCTTACGTTATAGTTGATCTGGCTTTTTGCCATTGGAATAACTCGCTGTTGGAATAAATAGTCATGTCGTTTGATGATGTTGAAGATGGTGTTCCATTTCCTACGGACTTGCCTCCAGCGATGCAGGCAGGACTTGAGTTATTGCCCAAGTCGCGTCCGATCGTATTGTTGACTCGCCACTCCATTCGAGAGTTGGTTGATGATCAAGGCTTTGCGGGTTATAAGCTGCCGCTTACTGATCAAGGACGGCGATTGGCTTATGCATGGGGCGAGCATTTTTGTACATGGACTGAGCGCACGTTTCACGCGTGTTTGAGTAGTCCAATAGGACGTTGTGTCGAAACTGCAGCGTTGATGCTGGAAGGCTCACTTGAGAGTATTCAGGTCGTACAGCCAGATGTGGTCAAAAACGCCTTGTTGGTTGAACCGGGTAGTTTTATACAAGATAGTGCTGGTCTAAAACCATTGTTTATGCAATATGGTGCATTGGAGTTTATTAATCATTTCTTGGGTCAGAAAATTGCTGGGATGAAAAGTCCGATACAAGGTGCATTGGATATTTTAGGTTTGCTGTATAAGCATTTGCCGAGTCAGGAGAATAGTGTCTTGCTGGCGGTTAGCCACGATACGATTTTGGCGGTTTTTTTGGCGGTGATGCAGCGAGAAACAGTAGTTTCAATGGATGATTGGCCAGAAATGATGGAGGGTGTTTTCCTGTGGTTTGAGGGAGATCATTTCGAGGGAAGTACCGTACATTGGGTATGGCGTGGTGTGGCGTATTCGAGATTAGTGAGTAGTTTTGAGGTGTGAGTGATTTCATCTTGATATTCATTGTGTATGGATAGTTTGTTAATAGCTTTGAATTGTTTTATTAATCATTCCGTTTTTTGATTTGCAGGAGCTTATTTTGTTGATTTTAGTTCATACAAGGCTAGATGATTTATTGAGTCAGCATCGAAATCAACTGGGTAAGCAGTATGTCGCTTATCGCAATCATTTATATCGTTTAATGAATACCATTCAAGCAGCCATAAAACTGACTGAGATTGAATTGGAAAAGGTTGCCGTCGCCGCAGCATTCCACGATTTGGGTTTGTGGACGCATGACACTTTAGATTATCTTGATCCCTCCGCGCAGATGGCAACAGACTATCTGATTTCAATTGATAAGAAATCATGGATAGATGAAGTAGTTGCCATGATCCAAGACCATCATAAGATTCAGCCTTCTGAACATCCTTCACGAATTGTCGAGTTATTCCGTCAAGCCGATTGGGCTGAGGTGACTTTTGGGATGCTGGGTTTAAAAGTAGATCAACCTACCATGCAAGATATCAAACAGCATTTTCCTAACGCAGGTTTTCATCGATTTTTGTTGAAGCGAGGTATCGCTTGGGGAATTAAAAATCCGTTGAATCCAATGCCTATTTTTAAGTGGTAGGTTTAGATTTTACTCTAAAACCATCCCCATCCCGACCTTCCCCTTGAAGGGGAAGGAGATCAGCATAAGATCAATTTTTTGAGTAAAACAATACATGACGAATGACAATGCTAATCTTTCCCTCCATCGTGGTTTAAAGAATCGACATATTCAATTGATTGCGCTGGGTGGTGCGATTGGTACTGGATTGTTCTTAGGTTCTGCGGGCGTATTGAAGATGGCTGGCCCTGCGATGATTTTGGGTTATGCGATTGGTGGGCTGATTGCTTTTCTCATCATGCGTCAGTTGGGTGAGATGATCGTGGAAGAACCTGTGGCGGGTTCGTTTAGTCATTTTGCACATAAGTATTGGGGTGGATTTGCTGGGTTTCTATCAGGCTGGAATTATTGGGTGTTGTATGTGCTTGTCGGCATGTCTGAACTTACGGCAGTTGGAAAATATATCCATTATTGGTGGCCTGATGTGCCAACTTGGGCAACTGCCGCAGTTTTCTTTGTCCTGATTAATCTGATTAATTTAACGCGCGTCAGTTGGTTTGGTGAGGCAGAGTTTTGGTTTGCGATTGTGAAGGTCGCTGCGATAATTGGCATGATTGGATTTGGTGGTTATTTGTTGTTAAGCGGTGAGGGTGGCTCGCAAGCGTCAATCACGAATCTCTGGCAACACGGTGGTTTCTTGCCGAATGGCTGGCATGGTTTACTGATGGCTCTTGCCCTGATTATGTTTTCGTTTGGTGGCTTGGAGTTGGTGGGAATCACGGCGGCTGAAGCGGCTGAACCGAAAAAAGTAATTCCACGCGCGATCAATCAGTTGGTTTATCGGATTTTGATTTTTTATATTGGTGCGCTCGTTGTGCTGTTGTCTTTACGTCCGTGGGATCAGTTGTTACAGAGTTTGTCGTCGGGTGGTGATGATTATCGCAGTAGTCCTTTTGTCAGTGTTTTTTCGATCATTGGCGATCATTTAGCTGCGAATATTCTGAATTTTGTCGTGCTGACTGCTGCGTTGTCGGTTTATAACAGTTGTGTGTATTGCAATAGTCGGATGCTCTATGGTCTGGCGGTGCAAGGTGATGCGCCGAAAGCATTTTTAACGGTAAACCGTCGTGGTGTGCCTGCGCTGGCGATCGGTGTGTCGGCGTTGATGACGTTTATTTGTGTGGTGGTGAATTATACGATTCCTGAACGTGCGCTTGAGCTTTTGATGTCGTTGGTGGTTGCGGCGTTAGTGATTAATTGGGCGATGATTAATTTTGCCCATTTGAAGTTTCGGGCGGCAAAAAATCGGGAAGGTGTGAGCCCGCATTTCAAGGCGTTGTTTTATCCGTGGGCGAACTATGTGTGTTTGGCGTTTGTGGTATTGATTCTTGGGATTATGACGCAGATTGAAGGGGTTGCTATTTCGGTGTATGTGATTCCGTTTTGGGTGGGGCTGATGTGGGTTTGTTATAAGGTTAAACAGTGAATGCTTTGAGTTTTTGCCTATTCGATAGAGCGTTCTGCGAATAAGATACAATAAAATATTGAGGTGTGAAAGTGACGTTTACTATTGATTATAAAAATAAATTTATAGCTTTTCTTTGTTTGCTGCCTTCATGTCTAGTTTTTTTATTATTAATTTCTGGATTAAATCTGATTGAGTGGCTGGGATTGATGATCGTTGGTCAAATCATATTGCAAACTTTATATAATTATATTGTTTTGGATGTCTTTGAGTTGCAAATGTGGAAAGGATATTGGCTGCTGTTTAGCCTACAATTAATCTGTGTAGCTTTAAGTTTTTATTTTGTACATTCTTCTGGATAGGTAAACAAAAACAGCGAAAAAATAAACTAAAATTATAGCCCTGTATTCAAACAAAAACCTGCTAAAGTCACGCCATTAAAAAACTGCTTGGAAATTATCTCATGCCATTACGTTGGACAGATTCCCTCGACATTGCGCTCGCACTTATCGAAGCGCATCCAGAAGTCGACCCAAAAACCATTCGTTTTACCGATTTACATCGTTGGGTTCGTGAACTACCTGATTTTCAAGATGACCCAAATCGCTCGAATGAAAAAATCCTTGAAGCCATTCAGATGAATTGGCTGGATGAAATGGATTAAGAGAGCTAGTATTTTCAAGGCTGTATAGTTTCGCCGCGCGTTTCGACAGGCTCAACGAGCTATACAGTTTATTAACCATCATCAAAAAGTCATCTTTATCCGTAAAAATGCCATAGCGACAGTATCAGAATGATTTAAACAATCTGTAAAACAAAACATGCTCTATCTTTGTGCTCAGTCGTCGGTATAATACGCGCCTAATTTTTTAATTCATCTATTTTTCGTTTTATCAACACTCAGAAGGAATGTCATATCATGGCAATCGAACGTACTCTCTCTATCGTTAAGCCAGACGCAGTGGGCAAAAACCACATCGGCGAAATCTACGCACGTTTTGAAAAAGGCGGCTTGAAAATCGTTGCTGCAAAAATGAAACAATTGTCTAAAGCAGAAGCAGAAGGCTTCTACGCAGAACACAAAGAACGCGGTTTTTTTGGTGACTTGGTTGCATTCATGACTTCAGGTCCAGTTTTGGTTTCTGTACTTGAAGGCGAAAACGCAGTTTTGGCACATCGTGACATCTTGGGCGCGACTAATCCAAAAGAAGCAGCACCAGGCACAATCCGCGCTGACTTCGCAACCAGCATCGACGAAAACGCTGCTCACGGTTCAGACTCTGTTGCATCTGCAAACCGCGAAATCGCTTACTTCTTCGCTGCAACTGAAGTTACTGCACGTATTCGCTAATACGCATTCGTTAACGTTTTAAATTGTGGTGTCGTTTATGCGAATGGCGCACCACATGCTAAAATAACAACGCGCCAAAACCAGATGTTACTGACATCTGGTTTTTGTTGTTTTTACATCGTGCTGTTTTCTTGTTATGAAAAGTGCGATAAAGAAACGATGCAAATCATTGAAAAGAATTGTTTTAGTATGAGACTTTTAATCTCATGTGGTTGTGATGTCGTTAACCGTTTTGGATAGATGATTTTATGAATGTTGAAGTTGTGGATGCGCAAGCCAGCTCTTTTACGCAAGGCGATGGATCGTCGAATTGCGCAAGCGATGTTGCCAAGCCAACAGATAAAAACGCGAATAAAGTCAATTTACTCGGCATGACTCGCAAAGAACTTGAAACGTACTTTGAAACTATAGGTGAAAAGAAATTCCGTGCTGCACAAGTGATGAAGTGGATTCATCAGCTTGGTGTCACTGATTTTAATGAAATGACCAATTTAGCAGGCGCACTCCGTGAGAAATTATCTCGCGTTGCTTATGTCGCGGCACCCGAAGTGGTTCATCGTGAATATTCCAATGATGGTACACGTAAATGGGTATTTCGCGTCGGTGAAGGTGCTGGCTCACTGGTTGAAACCGTACTGATTCCTGCTGATGGTCGCAAGACATTGTGTATTTCATCGCAAGTCGGCTGTGCGCTCGACTGTAGTTTTTGTAGTACGGGTAAGCAGGGTTTTCAACGTGATTTGCTGCCTGCTGAAATCATTGGTCAACTTTGGGTGGCGAATCAATCCTATATGGAAGATACACCAGTTGGTGAGCGTACTCGTACCGTGACTAATGTCGTCATGATGGGTATGGGCGAGCCACTCCTTAACTTCGAACCTGTGGTCGCGTCGATGCAATTGATGTTGGATGATCATGCCTATGGTATGTCTAAGCGCCGTGTGACGCTGTCGACATCAGGTATTGTACCAATGATTGATAAGCTGGGTGATGTGATTGATGTGGCTTTGGCGATTTCATTACACGCGCCAAACGATGAACTCCGTAACGAACTTGTACCCATTAACAAAAAATATCCGCTGGTTGAGCTCATGGCAGCGGCACGACGTTATGTTGAACGCGGTGCGCCATTAACCGATAAATCCGCACAGCACAAAGCTGTTCAAGCCAAAATAGCACAAAAAGCAGCGATCAAAGTGGAAGATGATCAAGATGATGCGCTTGAACCGTCACGTAAAAAACACGTCACTATCGAATATGTCATGTTGGACGGTGTCAATGATCAACCGCTTCACGCTAAACAATTGATACAACTCTTAAACGGTTTACCGAGTAAGATTAATCTAATTCCATTTAATCCGTTTCCACATGCACCATACGGACGTTCGAGTCGTAATCGCATTATGGCGTTCCAAAAAGCATTGTCGGATGCAGGCTATGTTTGTACGGTTCGGACAACGCGCGGCGATGACATTGATGCAGCATGTGGTCAATTGGTTGGACAGGTTGCAGATCGTACGCGTCGTGCCGAAAAGTGGAAGCAAAAGATCGTTGAGCATCAAAATGCCAACACGTCTAAATCTGCTTCAACGTCGGGTCAGCGCCGCGAGATATTGAGAACACGGGGTTCATAGTGATGATGCATCGTAAGAATTTCTTGAGCTTAGACACTGTTCACTTAAACGCTGTGAATGGTGCCTTAGACTCTGTTCGTCGCTCTCATGCATCTGGTTTGATTTTGGGTGTTTTTAGTTTGACTGCAATTGCTCTAGCAGGCTGCGTCACGACTGTGAACAAACCTTCATCCATGATGACCGCAGCACAAACCCCAGCAAATCCTACCGCAGCGGCTCAAGCGAGAACAGGATTAGCCGCTTCATTTATTCAAAGTGGTGATTTGGATGCTGCTCAGCGCACCTTGGCAAGAGCACTGGAATCTGATCCACGATCACCAGAAGCGAATAATATGATGGGTGTTTTGCTGCAACGTGCAGGCGGTGAAGCCAATCAAATTAAAGCAGAAGAATATTTTAAAAAGTCTATTTCGTATAAGAGTGATTATGCCTCCGCACATAATAACTATGGTGTGTTTCTGAGCACGCAAAAACGTTATCAAGAAGCCTATGACCAGTTCGAAATTGCGGGTAATCAATTAGGTTACGCTGATCGTGCAGCAGCTTTAGAGAATCTTGGTCGTACAGCACTGATACTTGGTAAAAAAGCAGAGGCGCAAGAGGCTTTTATTCGAGCGTTAGAAACTAATAATAATTCGCAAATTTCACGTTTTGAACTTGCGGAGATGATGTTGCAACAAGATCGTGTACAAACTGCGCGTAAGTTATACGATGAGTTTCTCAAGTTTGCAGGTGATGAGCCTCAAAGTGCGCGTTCTTTATGGTTAGGTATGCGCATTGCGCAGAAAACCCAAGACTCGGGTCGTTTAGAGTTTCTCGCCAGCCGATTAGAGCTTGAGTATCCAGATAGCCAAGAATGCCAACATTATCATGAGCTGTTGAAGTCGGGTGCAGCATGGAATTAAAACCAGATCAGAAGCTTGTGGACGGTGTGCAATCTGATGAGCAGCCTCCTGCTACGGAAAACTCTATTGCGGTTCCGCAAGCAGTAGAAACTACGCTAGAATCTGATCTTCTCAAAAAAGACGCCCATTCATCGATTAACTCTCAGGTTTCTTCTTTGAATATTAACGAAAATCAAAACTCTACGATTAGTCTTCAAAATTATGATGATGTAAATAATAGTTTGCCACAACAATCCGTTTCTTCAGGTAGTTCGATGTCCACTTCTAGTTTACCGTTGTCTCAAACCCAAACCCCAAGCAATGCTCAAAGACCAGGCGAGCGTTTACGTCAAACCCGTTTGCTCAAAGGTCGTGAGATTAAAGAGATTGCAACAGAACTGAATATCCATGAGCGTATTCTGGTTGCAATTGAAGCTGATGATTATAAAACGCTACCAGAACCAGCATTTATTCGTGGATATTTACGTGCATATGGACGCTTGTTGGGGATTGATTCTGACGTGTTGATCATGCAGTTCAATGAGCTCTATACGAGTGCAACTGGATTATCGAGTAACCATTCATTAGAAAACTCTCCATTACAACAACTTGCAAAATTACAAAGTCGGACACGTAAGAGTAAGCGCTGGATGTTGTGGTTGCTTGTACCTGTTGTTTTGGTGGTAATCGTGTTGATTCTACGTCCAATCGTAAAACGTGTCATGGGCTCAACAACGGGCGCTTCGGCAGCACACACTGTTGTTTTAACTGATAATACACAGACAGCGAGTACACAGATTAATAGTGGTTCTACCACGTCAGCGCCATATTCGCCAACGACAGCTGCACCACTTTCAAGCTTACCTCCAGTGACGTCAACACAGAGTTCAAGTGATCAGTTGGTGTTGACACTCAGTAAGTCGAGTGATGTTAGTGTTCAAGATTCCACAGGTAAAACGCTCGTTTCTGGAACACAAAGTAATGCACAGCCATTAACATTAAGTGGTGTATCTCCGTTTAGCATTAATTTGGCAGATGCAGCACATGTGACGTTAAGTCTGAATGGCGAACATGTTGATTTGGCACCATATACCGTTGATGGACATGCATCATTCCGCTTGTCCCGTTAAGCATTGAGAATACGTGTAATGCTGGGATTTGGTATTGCATAAGCTTTAAAAATTAGTCATGAGTAGGAATTGCTTTTATGCACCATTCGCCAATTAAACGTAAACCTACACGTAAAATTCGTGTTGGCTCGGTCTATGTCGGTGGCGATGCGCCAATTAGTGTACAGACCATGACCAATACTGAAACTTGCGATGTGCAGGCAACAGTAGATCAAATTACTCGCTGTGTGAATGCGGGTGCAGATATTGTTCGTGTCTCTGTGCCGAGTATGGAAGCTGCCGAGGCGTTTGGCAAAATTCGTAAACAAGTCAGTGTGCCTTTAGTTGCTGATATTCATTTTGATCACAAAATTGCTTTAGCTGTGGCAGATTTGGGTGCAGATTGTCTGCGTATTAACCCTGGAAATATTGGTAGCGATGCTAAAGTACGTGAAGTGGTTGCAGCAGCAAGACATCATGATATTTCGATTCGTATTGGTGTGAATGCTGGCTCACTTGAGAAAGATCTACAGGTTAAATATGGTGAGCCGACAGGTCAGGCTTTACTTGAGTCTGCGATGCGCCATATTGATATTTTAGATCGACTAAACTTCCACGAATTTAAGGTCAGCGTGAAAGCCAGTAATGTCTTTTTGACACTGGATGCTTATCGTCTGTTGTCTGCACAAATTGATAATCCGTTGCATTTGGGTGTGACTGAGGCAGGTGTATTTCGCTCAGGAACGGTCAAGTCAGCGATTGCATTAGGTGGATTACTACTAGATGGTATTGGCGATACGCTGCGTGTGTCGCTTGCTGCTGAACCCGAAGATGAAGTGAAAGTTGGCTTCGATATTCTCAAATCATTGAATATTCGTTCAAATGGTATTAACTTCATCGCTTGTCCAAGTTGCTCACGCCAAGAGTTTGATGTCATTCGTGTGATGAATGCATTGGAATCACGTTTGGAAGACATTCGCACGCCACTTGATTTATCGGTGATTGGTTGCAAAGTGAATGGGCCGGGGGAAGCTAAAGAAGCGGATATTGGTGTCGTTGGTGCAGCACCACGTTCACTGGTTTATCTCAATGGTGAAAAAAGCCATCTCATCGATACCAATAATTTGGTTGATGAGATTGAGCAAATGGTGCGTCAAAAAGTCGCAACGATTGAAGCAGAGCGCGCAGTCGCGAAAGCGAAAGAAATTATTCGAATTACGTAATTAGGTAGTAAAAAAGCAGCATGAGTAGTTTAACAATTAACGCAATTCGTGGTTTTAACGATATTTTACCTAGTGAAACACCTCGTTGGCGCAAGCTCGAATCCGTTCTGATGGGTTTGATGGACGCTTATGGTTATCAACAAATTCGTTTGCCTCTGGTAGAGCAAACCGCATTGTTTAAGCGTGCGATTGGTGATGCAACCGACATCGTCGAAAAAGAAATGTACACTTTCTTTGATAAAGGTGAGCCACCAGAATCTTTAACGTTACGTCCTGAAGGGACAGCAGGTTGTGTTCGTGCGATGCTTGAACATAATTTGTTGCGTGGGACATTGCCGCGCGTATGGTATACAGGCCCAATGTTTCGCTATGAAAAACCACAGAAAGGTCGTTATCGTCAATTCCATCAGTTTGGGGTTGAAACTTTCGGTGTGACGACACCTGATATTGATGCTGAGTTAATCTTGCTTACGGCGAGAATGTGGAAACGTCTCAACCTCAGCGATAAAGTACAGTTAGAGCTGAATACTTTAGGCGAAATCGAATCACGTGGACGTTATCGTGCAGCATTAGTTGAATATTTATCTGAACGTAAAGCGCAATTGGATGAAGATAGTCAACGTCGTTTAACCACTAATCCATTGCGTATTCTCGATAGTAAGAGTGAACAAACTCAGGCTCTCTTAAAGGATGCGCCGAAGTTGCATGACTTCTTGGATGAAGAATCTCTCCAGCATTTTGAGCAGTTAAAAGCTTATTTAGATGCTGCTGGCGTGGCGTATGTGGTCAATCAAAAGTTGGTTCGTGGTTTGGATTATTACAACAAAACTGTTTTTGAGTGGACGACAACGCATTTAGGGGCGCAAGGCACAGTCTGTGCGGGTGGTCGCTATGATGGTCTCGTGGGGCAACTTAAAGGTAAAGCGGATCAAAGCGTTCCAGCGGTCGGTTTTGCGCTCGGTATGGAGCGTTTGTTGTTGCTGACTGAGCAAGTTGAAGCTCAAGAAAAAGTAGGTGAATGTGAAGTATTTTTGCTGTCTGATCCTCAATATCAAACCCAAGCACTCATTCTTGCCGAATCCTTGCGTGATGCGTTTGAATCAGCAAATCAATCAATCCGTGTTAAAACGGGATCGCAAGGTAGTCTGAAAAGTCAGATGAAAAAAGCCGATCAGTCAGGTGCACGTTTTGCAATTATTTTAGGCGAACGTGAAATTGAGCAAGTTCAAGTGACCGTGAAAATTTTGGCAACAGGTGAGCAAGAAGCATGGTCTCAGCAGGATCTGGTGTCACAGTTGATTCAGCGGTTCGCGATATAACGTCATCGAACAATGGATTGCGGCAATACATTTAATTAAAGATAGACATTGTTAAGATTAAGTAAAGGAATGAGTCATGAGTGATTATATCAGTGATGAAGAACAGATTGAGCGTATCCAGAAATGGTTCAAACAATATGGAAGTTTTGTTTTAACAGGTATTTTAGCGGCACTGATCGCTTTCTTTGGTTGGCAGTTTTGGCAAAATCGTCAAGCGAAAGCGAATATCGAAACGATGAACCAGTATCAACGTATTTTGGAAGATAGTGCAAAAGCAACTGCTGATAAAGCTGCGCAGAGTCGTTTTATTTCTAATGTGCAAGCATTAGTACAAGCGCATCCAGATAGTATTTTTGCATTAAATGCATTGTTGCTGCAGGCAAAAGTTACTGCTGATCAAGGCGAGTGGGCTGGTGCAGAAAAAGCATTGACTCAGGCTGTTACGATCAAAGCAAAAGATCAAGGTTTGACAACGATCGCTTGGTTACGTCTTGCACGTGTTCAAGCTGCTCAGAATAAACTCGATGTTGCATTAACATCCTTGAAGAATGTTGCTGATCCAGCGTTTTCTGCAAGTGCAAATGAGCTGAGTGGTGATGTTTTAGTTCAAAAGAATGATGTTGCTGGTGCAAAAGCAGCGTATCAGTCTGCATGGGATTCACTTGTAAAACGACAACAATCTCGCCAGTTACTCAAGGTTAAAATGAGCGCTCTTGGTTTGGAGCCTGTCGATATTGTCACTCCGAGTCCTATTCGAGATGTTCCGCAGCCTGTAACCGCTGCGACCCCAACTGATACTGGAGCTGCGTCGTAATGAACTTGCCAATCGTGACTGCTTTGAAACAAACTTCATTTCCAAGGCAAGTTACATTGCCTAAATTTGGTGCCACAGCACTTGCGATTGTCGCGGCCAGTGTTTTTACGCTGGCGGGATGTAGTTCTGATAAAGATCTAAAGCCTGTTGAACATAAACCAAGTAAGTTGCCTGTACTGACGGCACCAAGCCAAACACTTGCATTAGTGTGGAAAGATTCGATTGGTGGCGAAGATAAGCTAGATCCATTGCGTCCGCAACTGGATGTTCAAGATGGCAATGTCTATGCAGCAAGCCATAGTGGTCGTATTTATGCATGGGATAAAACAGGGCATAAACTCTGGCAAGCTAAGAGTAAACAAGAGATTACGAGTGGTGTCAGTGTTGCTAATGGTGTTCTGGTCTATTGCACAACCAAAGGTGATGTTGTCGCGTTAGATGCCAAGACTGGTCAACAGCTCTGGGTTCAAAATACAGGCTCATCAATTTTATCTCCTGCACTGATCAGCGGAAATCGTGTAGTTGTTTTAGGTTCGGATGGGTCTGTGACTGCAACGGATCTTAAAACAGGTCAAACCGCTTGGGCGTATGATATTCCTACACCAACGTTGAGCTTGCGTGGCAGTTCTGCTCCTGTTGTATTTGATGAGAGTACAGTGATTGTTGCAGGCGATGCTGGGCGTATTTATGCACTGGATCTGGCAAATGGAGTTCCAAAATGGGAGCGCCGCGTTGCAGTCAGTGATGGTGTATCTGAAGTGCAGCGTCTCATCGATATTAATGGCGATCCTCTGATTGTTGGACGTCAACTTTATGTGGTGAGCTATCAAGGTCAGTTGACCGCGATGAATATCGATGATCAACAAGTAAATTGGGTTGTTGATACGAGTAGTTTACGTACGCCTGCGACAGGATTGGGCAATATCTATGTCAGTACTGTAGAAGGCAAGATTCTTGCTGTGGATGAGCAAAGCGGTAAATTGGTATGGACCCAAGATGCTTTATCGTATCGCGGTCTAAGTAATCCAGTTGTATTAGGTCGTTATTTAATCGTTGGTGATGCGAGTGGTTATTTGCATATCATTGAACAAACCGAAGGTAAAGTTGTCGGTCGTGTGAAGACTTCTGGTGCAATTTCTACGCTACGTGTTGTTGGTGATCGCTTACTTGTTAATAGCGCAAATGGTTCACTGAGTATCTGGCAGTCAAGCTAATTCATGATGATTTCTGCCTATGCGGTAGAATGAGTCATTAATCAGGTATAATGCAGGGTTTGCTATGCTAAGGTATTTTGTGGATAAAATACTCGAACGCTTAGCAAACCCTTTTTAGCTTTTAGTCCTTTCTCGTTTTAAATCTTTTTGAATCGTGATTGAGAAGCTGTTTTACAGTAAATATTTATTAAACGAGTTGTCATGAAACCTGTTATTGCGCTGATTGGGCGACCAAATGTCGGTAAATCAACCTTATTCAATCAAATTACTAAGACACGTAATGCCTTGGTTGCAGATTTGCCAGGCTTGACGCGTGATCGGCAGTATGGTGATGCGACTTATGAAAATAAGTCTTTTATCGTCGTGGATACGGGTGGTATTGGTGAAAACGACCAAGGCATTGATTCCTATATGGCTGAACAGTCGCGTACTGCGATTGAGGAAGCCGACATTGTCTTGTTTGTGGTTGATGCTAAAGCAGGTTTATTGGCTTCAGATGAACAAATTGCACGCGAACTTCGCGTATTGGGTAAAAAGATCCATATCGTTGCTAATAAGGTTGATGGCGTACATGCCGAAGCTGCCGTTGCTGAATTTTTTAAATTAGGCTTTGGTGAGCCGCATCACGTCGCAGCGAGCCATGGACGTGGGATATCGCAACTGCTGGAAGACGTTTTAGCCGAGCTGCCAGAAGACGTTCCTCTCGATGAGGAAACTGTTGCTCCGGGTTTGCGGATGGCGGTAATTGGTCGCCCAAATGTGGGTAAATCAACACTTGTAAATCGTTTGTTAGGTGAGGAGCGCGTAGTTGTTTATGATCAACCAGGTACGACGCGCGATAGTATTTATATTCCGTTTGAGCGCCAAGGTCGACAATATACGTTGATCGACACGGCTGGTGTCCGTCGTCGCGGTAAGGTATTTGAAACGGTTGAGAAGTTCTCCGTAGTGAAAACACTTCAAGCGATGAAAGATGCTCATGTTGTTGTGGTCGTGATTGATGCGCGGGAAGGAATTGTTGAGCAAGACTTGCACATGATTGGTTTCGCATTAGAAGCGGGACGTGCCATGGTGATTGCGATCAATAAATGGGATGGTATGAGTGACTATGATCGTCAACAAGTCAAATCTGATATTGAACGTCGTTTTGATTTTATTCCGTGGGCTAAAATTCATTTGATTTCTGCGTTACATGGAACGGGTGTGGGTGATCTATATCCATCGATTCATCGTGCTTATGATTCAGCAATGCTTAAAGTCACGACCAATCGTATGACGCAAATTCTGCAAGATGCCGTTGAGCAGCATCAGCCGCCAATGGTGCATGGTCGTCGCATTAAAATGCGTTATGCGCATTTGGGTGGTTCAAATCCACCGCTGTTTATTATTCATGGTAATCAAGTCGATCAAGTTCCGAATGATTATCGCCGTTACCTAGAAAATGTGTTTCGTAAAGTATTCAAAATGGAAGGTACGCCTGTTCGTATTGAGTTTAAGAGTGGTGAAAATCCATTTGCAGAGAAGAAGGTCAAGCTTAGCGAACGTGAAGCAGTCCGCCATCGTCGGTTATCTGAGGCATTTCAGAAGCGAAGTAGGACTAAGAAGTAAGCTGCTCTTGGTTGTGAAAAATAAACCCTGTAGATAGGAATGTTACAGGGTTTATTTTTTGATATGTTGCTGATAACCATATGAATGGTCAATTACAAGGCGGTTTTTACATGCTTTGAGGCAGCAAGATCAGCATAGACAGCATTCACTTGTTCTTTGTTCTCAAATGGCAAAACTGCAGCAATTGAGTGATATTTTCCACCGCTAGATTGCGTGACGGTGAGGTGCGCAAGATCCAAAAGCGGGAAGTGCTTTGTCAATAAATCGCTCACCGCACCTAATAATTCTGGTGATGCGTGACCAATAATTTTGATTGGATATTGCATTGGAAATTGCCACAACTCTTCGTTGTGAATATCTGTTGATTTACGTGCTACAACGGGTGCGATTTTTTCATCGGTCATCGGTGAACTCCAAATTTAATTTAAGAATATTTGCGTTAACTATGCTTATTAGATTGAGCCAATTTATTGAAATTCAATCTCTGTAATTGATTTGCATTTCTTAAATAAAAACGCCCATCGTGAGATAGGCGTTTTTAAATTAAGCAAACAATTCGAGATTAATCATTCTCAAGGAATGAACGCAAGTGTTCTGAACGAGAAGGGTGGCGTAGTTTACGCAATGCTTTTGCCTCAATCTGACGGATACGCTCGCGAGTCACATCAAACTGTTTACCGACTTCTTCCAGAGTATGGTCGGTTGGCATGTCGATACCAAAACGCATTTTCAATACTTTTGCTTCACGAGGCGTTAAGTTAGCCAAGACTTCGCGTGTTGCTTCACGTAAGCCTTCAGCAGTTGCAGCTTCAACTGGCGAAGTGATGTTAGTATCTTCAATGAAATCACCCAAATGCGAATCTTCATCATCACCAATTGGTGTTTCCATTGAAATCGGTTCTTTTGCGATTTTTAGCACTTTACGAACTTTGATTTCGTCCATTTCTAGACGTTCACCTAATTCTTCAGGTGTTGGTTCGCGACCCATTTCTTGTAGCAATTGACGAGATACACGATTAATTTTATTAATCGTTTCAATCATATGTACAGGAATACGAATCGTACGTGCTTGGTCAGCAATCGAACGTGTAATTGCCTGACGAATCCACCAAGTTGCATAAGTCGAGAACTTATAGCCACGGCGATATTCAAACTTATCAACCGCTTTCATCAATCCGATGTTACCTTCTTGGATCAAATCCAAGAATTGTAGACCGCGGTTGGTGTATTTTTTCGCGATTGAAATCACCAAACGTAAGTTGGCTTCAACCATTTCTTTCTTTGCACGACGAGCTTTAGCTTCGCCAATGGACATACGCTTTGAGATTTCTTTGATGTCGACAACACGTAGGCTTAGCTGTGTTTCGAGATCGAGTAGGTTTTGTTGGAACGAAATAATGTCAGCACGTGCAGCATTAAGCCCCATTTCCAGCAGACCATCACGCTCAATTTGTTCATCAATCCAGTTGAGATTGGATTCATTACCTGGGAAGTGATTGCGGAAATGATCGCGATCCATTTTGGCTTTTTTGACAGAGAACTTCATGATTTCACGTTCATTGCCGCGCACTTGATCAATGGTCTGACGAACCATGAGACTAATTTCTTCGCTCAGACGTGGTGTCAGCTTGAACATCATGAATACAGTTGCAAGTTCTTGCAAGGCAGTTTTGGCTTGTTCAGAGTGACGACCGAATTGAAGTGCTTCTTGCAAGGCTGCATGACGTTCTGTGAGTTCAGCAAAGCGAAGACGTGCAATTTCTGGATCAGGTCCTGATTCAGCTTCCTCTTCGTCACCACTATCTTCTTCATCATCAGATTTTGATGCGGCAGGTTCTACACTGGCGAGTTCAGGAATATCTTCGTCATCACCAACTTCGATCACTTCTGGGATTTCATCAGATTCTGGGTCAAGATAACCAGATAGAATATCTGATAAGCGACGCTCTCCGTTGACTGCTTCAGCGTATTCTTTAAGAACGAGTTCAACAGCACCAGGCCAATACGCCATAGCATGGAGAATATCGCGAATACCATCTTCAATGCGTTTAGCGATGCTGATTTCGCCTTCACGGGTCAACAAATCAACTGTACCCATTTCACGCATATACATACGAACTGGATCGGTTGTGCGACCTGGTTCGGTTTCAACAGCGGCAAGTACTGCTGCAGCTTCTTCAGCCGCAACTTCGTCGTCACCTGCTTCAGGTGCACTTTCAAGCATTAGTTCGTCAGTTTCAGGTGCGCGTTCGTGTACAGGAATACCGACGTCGTTCAACATCTGGATAATATCTTCGATTTGCTCGCTTTCAGTAATTGAGTCGGGCAGAGCATCGTTGACTTCGGCGTTGGTGAGGTAGCCTTGCTCTTTACCTTTGGTGATGAGCGCGGCAATTTGCGAGGTGGAGGTTTGTGAATCACTCATCGTTTTCGGCTCTCACTGATATCAAATTCGGATGACGCACTCAATAAATATGATGCGCTTTACGGGTTTTGCTTACTTTGTTCAATTTACAACTTTATGAATATTTTACATAAAGTGTAATGTCACTCATTGTTTCAATCTGTACTCTTTTGTGGCTTTTATCATGCAGCCAGTTCGCAATGCATTGCGCGCATGTTGGCTCAAATAACCAATCGGCGAGTATACCACAGGCGATAGCATTGTTTTAAGTGCCTGCTTGAAAGATAAATGGCGATTAGTTGTACGATTTTCAAGTAGAGAGTGTACTTGTTTAATTGATATGATGACTGCTCTTTATTTTATTGTTATTGCTATCCAAAAAAAGGTTGTTAATAAAATGATCATTCGTATGATCGGAAAGATATTCTTAGTTTGTGTCATTGGAATAGCATGTGCTTGGTGGTACTGGATAGATGGAAGTCGGCTTTCTCATGATAAAATTAAAGCATTTTATAATCGTGGTGGTATAGCAATTTCTAGCCGTAAACCAGATGAACTTTGTACTTTATTGGCAAATGATTACCATAATACGGGTCCTTCGTTATTTGCAAATTATATGCATGAGAATACAACCCAAAATAGAGAACAGATATGTGCTGAATACAAAGATACGTTTAGAAAATTTGATGAAATTGGAACGGTTTTTGGCGGTACACTTAAGATTCAATATAGTTTAACTATTCATAAAATTATATTCTCAACTGATAATATGACTGCTACGGTGTATGTTAGCTATTCATTAGATGTAGGTGATACTTTGATGAATACTAAATTACGCAGTATTGATACGCTGATCCAAAGGAATGGCAAAATATTATTGTTGCGAAGTTATAGTGAAACTCAATAATTAATAAAGTTAAATTTATAAGTTGATTGATATAACGGTTGTTATTGAGCTAAGTAAGCTCATTCTATTTACGCGAAACAATTAGCAATCCTGTCAAAATAAACGCACATCCAGTCATAATACGTAAAGTATTTGTTCTTTAAGGATGAGCCAAGCTAATAAAAATGCAATGATAAAGCTGCCTTTATCAATGATTGCAATGGTAGCGACATCACCGAGTTTAAGCGCTTTATAGTAGTAGAGCAAAGATAGTGATGTTGTTACACCCGATAGGGCTAGCCAAAGTATATTTTACTGACTGATGAGAGTAAGTTCTTGCTTTAGTACGGCTGCGATTGCAAAAAGTAAAACAAAAATGAAGACAAAAATGGTGCGAATAGTCAGACTTAATTCACTTGAAATTCTCGTGAGTGTAAGCTTGGCAATCACGGAAGTGAAATCCGAAAAAAATCATGGAGATAAACGCATAAAGAATCCACTTTTCCATGACCCAAGTCCTCTATGAGTATTTTGAACTCATCTATCTAGACCTTTATGGGTTGTTCTCGAAATTGTATTTTTCTTCTGACATCAGTTAATCGGTCGTTGATTTTTTTTGCATCACTCAGTGAAGTCGTCATTTTAAGACGGCGATTTAAATATTTTTCACAGAGCTGTAATGCTAACTCTTGGCATAGTCCTTCTAGATGTGCAGGTTCAGCATTGAGACTTTGAATATTCACACTATCTAATAATTGGCATAACCAGAGTCGTTCGCGGTCATCTGCCCAAGCGCCAAGCAAGAAATAAAGCGCTTGTTCCGCATCATCGGGTAAGTCAGCGCGAAACTGAGCAATCAGCTTAAGTGCGCGTCCAAGCGGCTGGGTTTCATCAGCGAGTTCGTGTAATTCTTCCAACGCTTCGGCTTGCATTGGGTAATGTAAAAGCAGTAATAGCGCTTGATCCTCTAAAGAATGCTGTTCAAAATTCAGCGTGTGCTGAACGACTTGTGCCGTTTTGCCTTTCCAGCCCAAGCCGAGCCGATCTCGTAATGACTGCGAGAGCAAACGACGATAGCTACCTTGAGGAAGTAAATCAATCATATGCTGCGCATCGCGCATGAGGCGACTTTTGCCTTCGGGCTGGGTTAGATTCTGTTGTGCAGCCAAAGTTTCATAGAGAAAGTCGGAGAGAGGAGGTGCATTTTCAATTCGCCGCTTTAAGCCTTCTGGGCCTTCTATACGAACTAATGAGTCTGGATCATGGTCTGAAGGTAAGACTAAAAAGCGCAATTCGCGTCCGTCTGTCAGAATTGGTAACGCCAATTCAAGTGTACGCCACGCAGCACGCTGACCTGCATTATCGCCGTCAAATGCCAAGGTCACACGCGGGTTTTGCTTAAATAGTGTCTGGAGATGATCAACGTTTGTTGCTGTTCCCAGAGACGCAACTGCACCTGCCAAGCCTGCCTGATGCAAGGCGATGACATCCATATAGCCTTCGACCATGAGCCAATCATTCGCGCGTGCTTTACGACTTTCATAGAGGCCGTAAAGAATCTGGTTTTTATAAAAAATCTCAGATTCTGGTGAGTTGATATATTTAGGCTTAATGTCATCGCGCATTGCACGACCACCAAAACCGACAACGCGACCTTTCACATCTCGAATCGGAAAAATCACGCGATCGCGTAATAACACGTAATCTCGCCCTTGCTCAGAGGTGCGAATTAAGCCGAGTTTTTTTAAACCTTCGAGGTCATTTGGAAATCGTTGTAGCAAATGTCCAGCGTGATCTGGTGCGTAGCCCAAACGCCAAAATTGACTCGTTGCTTCATCAACACCGCGTCTTGTGAAGTAATCTCGTGCAGCAGCATTTTGTCTCAGTTGTTGTTCGTAGAACTGAGCAACTTGTTCGACTAAATCATAAAGACTGCCTTCTTTAGGCTCATCGAGTGCGAGTGGTTCATAAGAAAAATCGCCGTCATAGTCATAGCTGTCCTCTTCACGGCTGAAATACGCATCTTCATCCATTCCTGAAAAATCAGCAGCAGGTGCATCATGAGAGTGATCAGTTGTTATTTTTGGCGAGGACTCTGTTTTGACCGCAAGGTTTGGCTTTGGTGCGGGTGCTTGTCGTGTATATGAAGTGCGCATTTTTGCTTCGCGCATGGCTTGAGGGTCACGTTCTGGTAATTCAATCCGCGCACGTTGTGCCAAATCTTTAAGCACATCCATGAAGTCTCGGCGTTCATATTCCATGAGGAATGTTATGGCGTTACCGCCAGCATTACAGCCGAAGCAATGATATTTTCCTGTATCGCGAGACACAGAGAACGAAGGTGATTTTTCTTGATGAAATGGGCAGCAAGCGGTGAAATTTTTTCCCGCTTTTTTAAGCGGAACATGGCTGTTGATCAGTTCAACCAGATCGGTGCGATCTAAAATTTGATCGATGACAGCACGAGGAATACTCATATCTAATCTAACAGCCTCCGCCAAATGCGATGTTTAGCGTGATCTTTAATCTTGTTTCAAGATCAATCGCTGACGGAGGATGATAGCATGTGTTTATCGTTAAGGCTTGCTCGTTGCAATAGGCGCTGCAGGAGAAGCAGATGATGCTTGTGCAGGTGAGCTTGCTGTTGATCCATCCGTGTCACCGCGGTTTATGCTAGAAAATAGCTTACCAAACCAATGCGTCACACTATGTCCCGCTTGGAAGATGGCATGTCCGGCTTTATCCAATTTGGAAGGCTGTTGCTTAATCGCGTTCGTTGTTGAGTCGATCAAGTTAGGCGCAGCCTCTGCTGTCGGTTGATAAGCCTGACCTGTTGTTGGTACGAGTGTATCTGAACGACGTCCTAAGATGCCGAGTGTCATTCGATTAAACAAAGAGGCTTCACCGCGTGCTTCCGCAAGGTTGACCGTATCTCCATGAACTAGTTTTGGATAATTTGCTTTCAACACATCCAGATATTGTTTTGCTAAATCATCCATGCCGAGTTTTTGATAACACACGACCAATGTTGCAAGTGCTTCAGGAACTTGAGGGGTTTGTTGGTAATATTCGACAACCCAACGAGCGCGAGCTGCAGCGGCGACATACGCTGTACGTTCAAGGTTATAACGCGCAATGTTCATTTCGCCTTCAGCGAATTGATTGGTGATAAAACGCATGCGCTGTGCAGAGTCAGGTGCGTAAGCACTTTGTGGGAACTTACTAATCAGGTCTCTAAAATTATCATAAGCTGCGCGGAGATAGCCTGTATCACGATGTGCAGAGTTTAAGTTGGTGTAGCGGAGGAGTGTATCTGCACCCGTCTCCATGTTTGCAACACCTTTCAAATAATACGCATAATCAAGTTGCGGATTTTGAGGATAAAGCTTAATAAAACGATCAGCCGCAGTGATTACACCTGGATAATCGCTGGTACGAAAGCGTGCATACATCAAATCGAGTTCAGTTTGTTCAGTATATGCACCGACTGGATAATAGGTCTCAAGTGCCGTCAAATCTTTGGTTGCATCATCAAAACGTGAATTCTCCAAAGAACGTTGAGCGGATTCGTAATAACCTTGCTCAGTCTTGGTCGGACCTGTATCTTTTTTTGTATCCGATTTACTGCCAGATAGGCTGCTACATGCGGACATTAGCAATGATCCTGACAGTACAACTGGTAAGGCAAGACCCGTCAAACGCGGCAGCGACATAAAAACTCCTGAGAAACATGCCCATCTGGGCTACAATGCCGAGTATTAAAGCATTTTTGCGCTGTTTCGCAAATGACCAATGCTA
>JASLHI010000024.1 GCA_030149815.1 Aquirhabdus sp.
CCTAACAGTTGTGCTGAGGACTATAGCGAGAGTGAACCACCTGATCCCATCCCGAACTCAGAAGTGAAACCTCTTTGCGCCGATGGTAGTGTGGCATTCGCCATGTGAGAGTAGGGCATCCTCAGCTCATTTATTCGTAACGAAAGTTACTACCAAAACCCCCGTATATAAATATATGGGGGTTTTGGTTTTTTTATATGCTAAAAAAAATAGGATTTACACCGTTAGCTCTTAGGGTTGCGGTAGAATAAGAACATTGAATTGAATACATGTTTTTTACAAGTTTAGGAATAACGTCATGAGTAGCCAGATCATTCAACCGCAAAGTCAGCTTATTATATTTGACACAACGTTACGTGATGGTGAGCAAAGCCCTGGTGCTTCGATGACGAAAGAAGAAAAGATTCGTATTGCGCGTCAGTTGGAAAAGCTCGGTGTTGACGTCATTGAAGCTGGATTTGCTGCAGCGAGTGAAGGCGATTTTGATTCGATTTCAACTATTTCCAGCATTATTAAAAATTCAACAATTTGTTCATTAGCACGTGCAAATGATAAAGATGTTCGTCGTGCTGGTGATGCAATCAAACATGCAAACCGTGGTCGTGTACATACGTTTATTGCTACTAGTCCGATTCACATGCAGTACAAATTGCGTATGAATGAAGATCAAGTGGTTGAAGCTGCTGTTCGTGCGGTGAAGTTAGCACTTGAATATACAGATGATGTTGAGTTTTCCGCAGAAGATGCAGTTCGTTCAGAAATAGATTTCTTGGTTCGTATTTTTGATGAAGTGATTAAAGCGGGTGCGAAAACCATTAACGTGCCTGACACAGTCGGTTATTCAACACCAGCGTTATACGCTGAGCGTTTTGCACAACTGATTGAGTGTGTACCGAATGCGAACAGCGTCATTTGGTCTACGCATTGTCATAATGATTTAGGCATGGCAGTTGCGAATTCATTAGCAGCAGTACAAGCTGGTGCGCGTCAAATTGAGTGTACAATCAATGGATTGGGCGAGCGTGCAGGGAATGCGGCACTTGAAGAAGTGGTCATGGCAACGCGAGTGCGCAAAGATGTATTCAATGTACAAACGAATATTAGAACTGAGGAAATTGTTCCAACTTCACGTTTAGTTTCTGCAATTACGGGTTACGCGGTTCAACCAAATAAGGCGATTGTTGGTGCAAATGCGTTTGCGCATGAATCGGGTATTCACCAAGATGGAATTCTGAAGCATCGTGAAACGTACGAAATTATGCGTGCCGAAGATGTGGGCTGGAACGCTAATAAACTGACTTTAGGTAAATTGTCTGGTCGCGCAGCATTTCGTGCACGTTTGGATGAGTTGGGCATTGCCGTTGAGTCAGATGATGCATTGAATGCTTTATTTGTACGGTTTAAAGAGCTTGCAGATCGTAAGAGTGAAATTTTTGACGAAGATTTACATGCTCTCGTGAGTGGTCATCAAGGTGCAGATGTTTGTAAACGCTTTGAGTTGACTGAGCTTGAGGTCACGAGTAAAACTGGACAAGTACCTCGTGCGCATTTGGTTTTGAATGTAGATGGTAAGGCTCATCCTGTGAGTGCGAATGGTTCTGGGCCTGTCGATGCGACTTTCAAAGCAATTGAAGTAATTGCAAAATCTGGTGCGACTTTGGAATTGTATTCGGTGAATGCGATTACTAGTGGTACAGACAGTCAAGGTGAGGTTGCAGTACGTTTGAATCAAAATGGTCGTATTGTCACAGGGCAAGGTGCGGACACCGATATCGTGATTGCGAGTGCAAAAGCTTATTTAGATGCGTTAAATTGGTTGTCTACACAAGGCAAAGCGAATCCGCAAACTGATGAGGTGATGTAATTTTGCAGCAGCAACAGGCACGTACACGCGCAGTTTTAGCCGCCTTGGGGATTCCTCTTTGGGCGGTTCGTGGTGAGCCTGTGCAAAATACACATGCTGTTTTAGTATGGGGTAAAGATGAACCTTCTGTCTCCGTACAAAGTGAATTAGCTCAGCCTACTATTGTTAAAGAAAAATCATTTTCCCCGCCCGAATCTCGATCAGTTTCTATTCAGCTAGACTCTAGTATAGACCAAGCACAGACGAAAGCTTCCGATGCAGTTCAGAATCTACCTGCTAAAGCGCAACTCGATCACAAACCTACACGCCATCCATTTACACAACCGATTGTTGCGAGTGAAGCTGTTCATGTTGTGCAAGTTGTACGCTTTAGTTTGGAAGCTCGAGTGATTGGAAATTGGGTGGTTTTGGTGTCTGTACAGGCATTGAATCATCCCGACCGCAATGCCTTATGGAAAAATCTCAATCAGGCATTGGTTGCTAGTGATCATGTCAACGAAGTTGGGCGTTTGGATTGGCCGTTAGCTGCAGGCTCTCGTTGGCAGCATAATGAGGGTGCGCAAGCAGCTTTGATGGGATTCTTAAGTCGATTCGGTTCTGAGCGGCGCATTGGCTTAATGGGTGAATTGCCAGACCACGTGATTCCTGAGCGATTAGAGCGTTTGCCTTCATTAGATGAGTTACTTCAGAAACCATTAAAAAAACGCAGCCTATGGCGTTTATTAACAGGCAGTATTCGCTAGTAAATTTGCAAATCATAAAAAACCTCCAGTCATTTGGAGGTTTTTTTTAAATCATTGATTATTTTTGTGTTGGAACAGTAATAAATGGCATTGCACCACCACCAGTGTACTGTGGAAGGATGCCATTCCATTTTTCGATGGCTTTCATTTTGACGTATTCTTCACCGCCTTGTTCTTTGATGGCTTGTGCTTGAATGCGAATGGCTTCCGCTTCGGCTTGTGCCATTGCGACTTTCTGTTCGGCTTCAACTTTAATGCGATCTAGATCATTTTTAGCCTTCAATGCATTTTGTTCAGCGGTTTGTTTGGCTTCGATGGCTTCATCAAACGCTTTAGAGAAACTGAAATTGGTGATTTGAATGTCTTCGACAGTAATATTGTAGTTGGCTAAAGATGAACGTAAACCGATCGCAATTTCTTGTTTAACAGCATCACGGCGGGTCAAAAGTTCTTCAGCAGAAAAACGTGCAATCACGGCTTTTACAATTTCTTGGATGCGTGGTTCGATCACCTTGTCTTCAACATCTAGACCGATACGGGTGTAGGTGTCTTGCAGATTGTTTGCATTCAGATGGTAATTCAATGCAACTTCAGTCGTGACAGTTTGCAAGTCTTTCGTTCCTGCACTGGCAGGTGCTTTGGACTTCTGAGTGCGTACATCGACCAGAATGACACGTTCGATGAAAGGCATTTTTAAATGTAAACCATCCGACACTACTTCTTGTACTTGTCCAAAACGCAGGACGAGTGCACGTTGGCCTGACGCGACGGTGTAGAAACAGCCCCAAAAAATAAAGAAGGTGATGAGGGCTAGAAAACCGATTAACATATATTTGACTTTATTCAATGTAAATTGTGGTTGTGAGTAAGTTGGCATTAATATCAGTCCATTTTAATGTTTTAAAAATATCGTCTTAACGTCTTTGATCTTAGCAGATATGAATGAAAACATCGTGAAATCAATTGCACATAAAAAAACCGACTTCATTTGAAAGTCGGTTTTTTTGATACGAGGCTTAAGCGTATATAGATTAGCGTTCTAACAATGCTAATTTGTTTGGCTTACCATCCCATTCAGCAGCATCTGCTGGACGTTCGCCAATCACGGTAATATTTGGCCAGATTGCAGAAAGTTCAGTATTGAGTTCCAAGAACTTTTCCTGACCTTTTGGCAGTTCGTCTTCAGAGAAAATAGCATTGGCTGGACATTCTGGTTCGCAAAGTGCGCAGTCGATACATTCATCAGGATTGATAACCAAAAAGTTTGGACCTTCGTAGAAGCAGTCTACTGGACATACTTCAACACAGTCTTGGTATTTACATTTAATACAGTTTTCGGTGACAACAAAGGTCATGGCGATCGGCTACCTAAAGTCTAACTAAAATGGTTTCAAACAGTTTTTCAGTGGCCCAGTCTTAAAGAAATGAAAGTGGCAACTGATTACTGTGAGTGAATTGAATGTCGCATAGTTTAATCTATTTACTGCCCGATACCAATTCCTTTAGCTGATATAGAATATCAAGTGCTTGCTTAGGCGTAAGATCATCGACATCCAGTGAGTTTAATTCATCAATCACAGGCGATACTTGAATTAGCTTTTCATTTTGCTGAGTAAAGTTAGACGTTTGCTCAGGTTCTTGGCTAAATAAATCATCGAATAAATCGTTTTGTCCTAAATGAACGGCTTGTTGACGCTCAAGCGCGCGTAGGCGACTCCGCGCTTCTTTGATAACGGATGCTGGAATGCCCGCGAGTTTAGCGACTTGTAAGCCATGACTTTTGCTGGCTGCGCCATCTTGGACTTGGTGTAATAAAATCAGTTCACCGTTAATTTCACGTGCTGCAACATGGCGGTTTTCAATACCCGCTTGTACGCCGAGTTCAGTCAGTTCGAAGTAGTGTGTCGCAAACAGGCAAAGACAATTGATTCGTTTTGCCAAATCTAAGACGCAAGCCCATGCTAATGATAAGCCATCATAGGTACTGGTGCCGCGTCCCACTTCATCCATCAGGACTAAGGATTGGCTGGTGGCATGATGCAGAATTTGTGCTGTTTCAGTCATTTCCACCATGAAGGTCGATTTGCCGCTGGATAAATCATCTGCTGAACCAATACGGGTAAAAATTCGATCAACAGGGCCGAGAATTGCTTTGCTTGCTGGTACATAACTGCCTGAATAGGCTAGTAATGTGATCAATGCAGTTTGGCGCATATAAGTGGATTTACCGCCCATATTTGGACCAGTAATCAGAATCAGACGATTATTTTGATTGAGGAAGACATCGTTTGGTGTAAATGGCGCACGACTGACGGATTCAACAACAGGATGACGACCACCTTCAATATCAATCAAGGATTCAGCCGTAAATGATGGTCGCGTCCAATTGCGTAAACGTGCCTGACTTGCCCAATTGCTTAAGACATCAAACTCAGCGATTGCTGCGCTCATCATTTGTAGTGGTGCAAGCTGTTGTTTAAGTTGATCAAGCAGTTGTTCGAACAATATTTTTTCACGCATCAGGGCGCGTGATTCACTTGAAAGTACCTTATCTTCAAAGGCTTTTAATTCAGGTGTGATATAGCGTTCGGCATTTTTAAGCGTCTGTCTGCGAATAAAATGTGCTGGTGCAGATTCCGCTTGCGCGCGAGTGAGCTCAATGAAGTAGCCACTGACACGGTTGTAGCCGATTTTGAGTGTATTGATGCCAGTCGCGGCACGTTCACGAATTTCCATATCCAGTAGATATTGGCTGGCATGATCGCGAATTTGGCGTAAGTCGTCGAGTTCGGCATCGAACCCATCAGCAATGACACCGCCCTCACGTAAAAGGACTGGAGGAAGTTCATTGATGGCTTTGGTCAATAAGGCATAGACATCATTAAATTGTCCAAGCTGGTCGCTGAGTGCATCAAGTAGACTGCGATCTTCGAGCTGTTCCCAACCTTTGCCATGTAGTGCAGGTTGGAGTGCATGATGGAGGAGAGGCAGTTGTCCACAAGTTTGGCGAAGCTGTACAAGGTCGCGTGGACGCGCAGTGCCTAAAGCGATGCGTCCGAGTACGCGCTCAACGTCACCAATATTTTTTAGGACAATACGAATAGGTTCGTCGTGAAAGCCATTTTTTAATCGCGCAATAGCATCTAAACGACCATCTAAAATTTGCGTATCACGCAGGGGCTGCATGAGTGTGCGTGCGAGCAGGCGACTACCCATCGCGGTTTGACAATCATCAACAAGTGCAAGTAGTGATGTGCCATGTTCAAACAGAGGATCTACGATTTCCAGATTGCGCCGTGTCACTGGATCAAGCGCAATGAACGAATCCATCGATTCAAGGCGCAAATGTTGAATATGCGGCAAACTGCTTTGCTGGGTTTCACGCGCGTAGTGGAGCAGTGCCGCAGCAGCAGCTTGTGCGAGTGGCAAATGATCAATACCAAAACCTGACAATGTGCTGACGTTAAACTGACGGCACAGTGTTTCATTTGCATTTTTCAGATCGAAATCGACGTTTGGTCGGCGTGTAATAGTTGTATTCGGTGTGAGAGAACTATTTGATGTGCCGCAGAGTTGTTTGATGTCATCCAACGTCATTTTTTCTTGTTGGATAAGATTTTCATCAATCAATAGTTCTGCGGGTGAAATCCGTGCCAATTCAATTGTTAAACGCGCTGTATCAAAGCCAATTTCTTGTACGGTTAATGCACCAGTGGCAAGCTCAAGAACAGCAATGCCGACTTGCCCCTTTGCAGAGTTGTTTTGTAAGCAGAGTGCCGCCATGCGAACGGCACGATGACTCGGCATCAGTGCTTCATCAGTCAGCGTACCCGCAGTGAGGACGCGAACGACTTTGCGTTCTACAGGCCCTTTGCCTGTAACCTCACCGACCTGTTCGCAAATCGCAACGGTTTCGCCAGCCTTGACTAAACGAGCTAAATAACCTTCTGCTGCATGATATGGCACACCTGCCATCGGAATCGGTTCGCCGCCTGATTTCCCGCGATGAGTCAGGGTAATACCAAGTAGCTTCGCTGCTCGATGTGCATCCTGAAAGAATAACTCATAGAAATCACCCATCCGATAAAATACGAGCGCGTGAGGATATTCACGTTTCATATTTAAATATTGCTGCATCATAGGCGTATGCGAGCCAATATCGGCGTGCGGATGGAGGTTTTCTGAGTTGTGCATGGACATATCTGACATAACTGGAATCAGTTTTACGATGATAAAAGACCGACGTATCATACCGAAAAAACAGATTCAGGCTGTCAAAATTTTACAGCTTGTTGGAGCAGTTTGAATAAAAAAAGCCACTTGCATGAAGTGGCTTTTAATCGCTTTTAGAACGAGAATCCTACACCGAGGTTAAATGAATCACCTAGATTAAAGTGGTCGGCGTCTGGCAACTTGTTGATTTTGTTTTTACGATAGTCAGCTTTGACGACGACACCTTCGCCGATCTCCAGATTTGTACCTAACGTCCAGATTTTTTCATCAGGTTGTTTCGCGGCAAGCGAGTCAAATCCAGCGGCGGTGTTCAGGATTTCGTAGCGGACAAATGGTTTTAGCACATAGTCACCACTTTGCCATGCACGGTATCCCGCTTGCAAATAACCACCGTAGAACAAGCTAGGTACTAAAGTTGGATCGGTTGTTGTAGCTAAGAAGTCAGTATTTAATTCTTTAGTATTGCTCAGAGTGGCGCGAATAATTTCTCCTGCAAGATCGAGGTCCCCGATCTGATAACGACCATGTAAATCGAGCATTAAAAGTTTGGAGTGATTACCGAGAAAATTAGGCTGGTGTTGTCCAATACTGTCATAGACGACAGAGCCACCCAGCATCAAACCGGGAATCCCACGCCAGTTCAATGCCACGACCCCGCCAAAGTCTCTTGCCGCGGCGAATTGTCCTTCACCATGTGTTGCTTGTAGGGGTCCTCGTTCGCGTCCTTCTGTTGAGGTCGGATCCCATTTGCTGAGGTTAGGTGATGTAGTGAAGGCTGTATCCCAAGTTAAACCGTTTTCTGTATCCCCTGATAGCCCGATACCGACTTCGCGCCAAGTGCTAGGGATAATTTTGGTATCCACTTCGGAACGATAAACACCATAGTAAGTGGTCGGTTCGTGATTTTGATTGATCAGACCGACAGGCATGAGGAAGAGACCTGCACGACCGCGTAGATCAGGTTTGAATTCCCGTTCGATCCAGAGTTGCTCAACTTCCGCTTCACCTTGATCACTTGATGAGGTGATGGCATGTTCCCATTCAAATTCGGCGACCATTTTTGTTTTGTCATCGAAGCGATGATTTAAGCCGATAACTGCTCGTTGAACATCAATGTTTGAGTCTTCGGGTGCTTTGGTGGGGCGGTTATATCCAATTTCGCCATAGCCAGAAACAGTTGTAGACGATCCATCATTGGATTGCTTTTGGGAGGCATTTGTTTTGATGTCTTGTTGAACTTGATCCAGCGCTTGAGCTTGCTGTTGGACTTGCTGAGTTTGTTGTTGAACTTGAGCACTTTGTTTTTGAACCTGAGTGTCCTGCTGTGCTTGTTTTGCTTCAATCTGATTGAGCTTCTCAAGCAGTAACTTATTTTGCGCGCTGAGTTCTTTGACCATTTGAGTGAGTTGTGCATTGCTCATTGAATCAGAGGTTTGGTCATTTGCTGCGAATCCGAGGCTACTCATCCCACTTGTGATGAGCATCATGCCCGACATTGCCATAGCTCGTGTCAGACTGTTCTTACGATTCAAATATTGCATAGTGTCCTCATGAAAAAATAATGATATTGCACACCGAAAAAATGTACTCATGTCCAGCAATGGGTGAAATGATAATCCTTCTTGTTTACATTTGTAAGTATTTATTTCAAATTTGTTAAGTCTTATTTTTCCTCAATCAAGAAAAGTAGAACTGCATTGTTCGTTGAGATTGAGTTTATGTCATGCTTAGTGAGAGAGAATTCTTCTCTGATCACGTTCAACTTCTACATCAAACTCTGCAAATATGGTTAAATACGCGATTAAATTTTAGCTTTATCTTTTTCTATTTTTTTAACCGCAAGGACTCCTTTCATGCGTGCTTTTAATTTCTGTGCTGGTCCTGCCGCGCTTCCTACGGCTGTTCTCAATCGTGCCCAAACTGAACTTCCAGATTGGCATGGCACAGGCATGTCCATCATGGAAATGAGTCATCGCAGTGATGATTTTGTCGGTGTGGCTGAGAAAGCAGAAGCTGATCTGCGTAAGCTACTCAACATTCCGTCGAACTATAAAGTTTTGTTTGTACAAGGCGGCGCATCGTTGCAATTCTCAGCGGTGCCTTTGAATTTGCTGGGTGCTGGACAAACTGCAGACTATATCGACACAGGTATCTGGGCGGATAAAGCGATTGCTGAGGCACGTCGTTATGGCAATGTTAATGTTGCTGCATCGAGCAAAGCTGATCACTTCCGTCATGTGCCAGCACAAAGCGAATGGCAACTGACCAAAGGCGCAGCTTATGTACATTACACGCCAAACGAAACGATTGGTGGTTTGCAGTACGACTTCATTCCAGAAGTTGAAGCGCCGCTGGTTGCAGACTTTTCATCTTCAATTTTGTCTGAGCCACTTGATGTTTCTAAGTTCGGTTTGATCTATGCGGGTGCGCAAAAGAACATTGGTCCTGCAGGATTGACATTGGTTATCGTGCGTGATGATTTGCTTGGTCATGCACAGCCGATTACGCCAAGTCTGCTTGATTATGCGCAACAGGGCAAAAATGGCTCAATGATCAATACGCCACCAACATTTGGTTGGTATTTGGCAGGTTTGGTGTTTGAGTGGTTGCTTGAGCAAGGTGGTCTCACTGCGATTCAGAAACTTAATCAAGAAAAAGCTGCAGCCTTGTATGGCTACATTGATCAAAGCGGCTTCTACGCCAATCCGATCAAAAAAGAAAATCGTTCAATCATGAACGTGCCATTTACGCTTGCAGATGCTTCGCTTGAGAAGGCATTCCTTGCAGAAAGTACAGCAGCAGGTTTGTTGAACTTGGCGGGTCATCGCTCAGTTGGCGGTATGCGAGCAAGTTTGTATAACGCAGTACCGCTTGAGGCGGTTCATGCGTTGGTTGCATTTATGCAAGACTTTGCAAAACGTCACGGTTGAGTTGTGAGAGTAGTAGGATGGGCTTTTAGCCCATCTTTACTTCCAATTCATAATTTTGATGGGCTAAATTTATCCTACAAAAACGAATAATTAATAAGAGAATAATTCTATGTATACAGGTGGTTGTCTTTGTGGCGGTATCCAATTTTCAATTCACGCAGAACTTGCCCCGATTCAGATTTGTCATTGTTCGCAATGTCGTAAGGCGCAAGGTACGGCATTTGCGACAAATACGCCTGTATCGACTGATCATTTTGAGATGAAAAGCGGTGCAGAACTTCTCACAGAATATGAATCTTCACCAGGCAAAAGACGTTTCTTTTGTCGTCAGTGTGGTTCGCCGATTTACAGTAGTCGAGATTCGTTGCCGAATGTGATTCGGATTCGTGCGGGTTTGTTGGATGAGCCGTTAAAAGTGAAACCTGCATTTCATTTTTATACGGCATCGAAATGTAGTTGGTGGGAAATTAATGATGATTTGCCTCAGTTTGAAGAAGGTGTGAAATAGCTTAATTCGTAGGGGTACCTTATTCTTGCTTTAATTCTGGTAAACAAAATAATTAGGTAGGAGGAAGGGTTTTGGAACCATATAGATTGCCTAAGTTACCTTTTAGAGTTTCAGTTATCGGTACGGTTTTATGGATCATTGTTTATCTATTTTGCTCTGCAAACAATAACGTACTTAGAGGGGTTGATCATTTCATTGATCCGATAGTGGATCTTCTCAAATTTGTAGATATTCCTTTAACGCACCCTTTTATGATTAGTCATAGTGAAGCTTTTTCTGATCATTTCTTAAAAAATTTAATAGGAAGTACTATTTATATTATTATCTTTATTAATTTTTATTATTTTCTGGTAGTAGTTCGAGATGCTAAGGAAATATTTTCTGTGCAGAGAACTTTAGAAACAATAGAAAATGGAATAAAGAAACTAGGTAGGGATTCTAGTATTAAGGGATTGAACAATGGCTTAATTGTTTTCTTAATCGTTTGTCCAATATTCACGATGTTATTTTTGAACGGCATAAATGGATGGTTTATTTATATAGTTAAGGATAAATTTGTCGTTTTTATGATCGCTACTTTCTTTTTCTTCCTTCCTAGTATTATGTTGATACAGTGTTATTTTGCAGTTGTTCAATTAGTATATGTTTTGCGTCTTTTATAAAATAAATTAAGTCAGTACAAGGGTGCGCATTGCACACCCTTGTCCAGAGATTAACTCCACTCATTCTACTTTACTTGCTATGCTCTGATCATTTAGAAAATTCAGAACATTGACGTCCTATGCTGTATGCCTATTTTGAAAAGCTGATTGATCAATTCCGTGAAGTGCCTGATGAGATGCCACCGCAGGGATTGGTGGCGTTTTATCTGCATTTTTTGCGTCAAGTTTGGCCCGTTTTTATCATGGTGTTGATTGTCGGCTTAGGTTTGACACTCATTGAAGTATCGCTATTTAGCTTCCTCGGCAAAATCATCGATATGGCACAGACGACATCGCCGAAGGTCTTTTTTCAGCAGCATCAGTCGATGCTGTTGTGGATGGCATTTGTGGCATTGATATTGCGTCCAATTTTTAGATTTTCGCGTAACGTCTTGGTTTCACAATCCATTATTCCTAGCTTTACCAATCTGATTCGTTGGCAAAGTCATGTCTATGTACTGAAACAAAATCTCAGTTTTTTCCAAAATGATTTTGCAGGTCGTATCGCCAACCGCGTGATACAGGTTGGACCTGCACTGCGTGATTCAACAGTGCAAATGACCGATGCGATTTGGCATGTGCTGATTTATACGGGCAGCGCGCTGTATCTGTTTGGTCATGCCGATTGGCATTTGATGTTGCCGTTATTGGTTTGGCTGGCTTTGTACATTTACGGGATGATTTATTTTGTGCCGAAACTCAGAGTTCGCTCGGTTGAGGCATCGAGTGCGCGCTCCCAACTCATGGGACGCATCGTGGATGGCTATACCAATATCAGTACCTTGAAGTTATTTGCCCAAAGCAAAGATGAGGAGAACTACGCCCGTGATAGCGCAACGGAACTGACACGACGTGTGCAGGAGATGATGCGTATTATCACTAGCATGGATAGTTTGCTGACGTTGATGAATAGCATGTTGATTGTCGTGACGATTGGCTTGGCATTGTGGCTGTGGAGTATGAGTAAAGTCACATTAGGCGATGTGGCTCTTGCGGCAGGTTTGGTGATTCGGATTAACGAGTTGTCATCGTGGATCATGTGGGTACTGAATGGCATGGCAGATAACGTCGGGCAGGTGCAAGATGCCATGAAAAGCATTGCCAAGCCGCGTGGTTTATCTGATGCGCCTGATGCGGAATTGTTACAGGTAACGCACGGTAATATTGATATTCAGAATATTTCATTTAACTATGCAAAGAGCCACGATCATTCACCGAGTGTTTTGAGTCACTTAAATCTGAACATTCGAGCAGGCGAGAAGATTGGTTTGGTTGGGCCTTCTGGTGCTGGGAAATCGACATTAGTCAGTTTGTTGCTGCGATTATATGATCTTGAAAGTGGTGAGATTCTGATCGATGGGCAGAATATCGCACAAGTGACCCAAGATAGTCTGCGCTCAAAAATTGGTTTGGTGACTCAGGATACCTCATTGCTCCATCGTTCGATTCGTGACAATTTGCTATATGGCAAGCCAGATGCCAGTGATGCGGAAGTCGAGTTGGCTGTTCAGCAGGCACGCGCAGATGTGTTTATTCCTGATCTGGAAGATGGCGAAGGGCGACATGGTTACGAAGCACATGTTGGGGAGCGTGGCGTGAAGTTGTCAGGTGGTCAGCGTCAGCGCATTGCAATTGCACGAGTGTTGCTCAAGAACGCGCCGATTTTGATTTTGGATGAAGCGACATCAGCACTCGACTCGGAAGTTGAGGCCGCGATTCAAGATAGCTTGGAAGTGCTGATGCAAGGTAAAACTGTGATTGCGATTGCCCATCGTCTATCCACGATTGCGCGGATGGATCGACTGGTGGTGTTGGATCAAGGACAGATTATCGAGATGGGTACACATGCTGAACTGCTGGTGAAAGGTGGATTGTATGCACGGTTGTGGAGGCATCAAACAGGTGGTTTTGTTGGCGTAGGGTAGCTTTTTTATGTGAAGCGTCTCCATAAACACTCCACATAAAAATCATTGAGCTTGCTGGACTTTATCGTTCAATTGTTTTAATAATAGAACGACTTAATTCCATTCCCTTTTTCTTATGAGTACTGTCATCAATACAATTCCGAGCAAGCAGATTTTGCTTGTTGAAGATGATCCAGCAATCGCAGAACCCATGATTTATGCATTGGAACGTGAAGGTTGGAACGTGCATTGGGTGACGTTGGCGGCTCAAGCCTTAGAGCGGCTTACGGCGGCGCCACATGATTTTATTATTCTCGATGTCGGCTTGCCTGATATGGATGGTTTTGATTTATGTCGGGCGATTCGGAAGCAATGGACAACGCCTTTGTTGTTTTTAACCGCACGTAGTGAAGAAATTGAGCGCATTATTGGTCTAGAAATTGGTGCGGATGATTACTGTGCTAAGCCATTTAGTCCTCGGGAAATTATTTCTAGAATCAAAGTGATTTGGCGGCGAGTGAATGCACAAGATGTGCAGCAAAATTCTGCTGAGAATCGACCTGAAACTCCTGACACTATAGAGAGATCGAATGAGTCTGAGCACGTCATTGCTTGGGGCGATTGGGAGCTTAACCTGCTAACGTTTCATGTAACTTATTGCGGCACAGCACTTAATCTGACAAGGTATGAATTACGCTTGCTTGAGGTGTTACTCAAACAACCTGAGCGGGTCTGGAGTCGAGGGCAGTTAATGCAGGCCGCTTGGGAACATCCTGATCATAGTTTAGAACGTACGATTGATAGCCATATCAAAACGTTACGCCAAAAACTGCGCATGGTTCATCCGATTGATCCAATACAGACTCATCGTGGATTGGGGTATAGTTTGAGTCGGTCATAGCGTTTTTATTCCTCATTCTTCTGATGCGTAGAGAGAGTGCATGTCGATTTTTTTAAGAATTTGGTTTGCCTTTGCTATCGTTTTACTGGCGGGAAGCTTTTTTACTTTCAATGCACTACAACATCAGATCAAGCCGAGTGTGCGTCAAGTCGTCGAAGAAACACTTGCAGACAATGCCAATATTATCGCCAGTTTAATTGCGCCAGATGTTGCAAATCAGACGATTAAGACTCCTGAATTTCATCAGAAAATCATTCAAATTCTGGGCCGAAAAATCGGTGCAAAAATCTGGAATCAACAAAAGAATTTCGTTAATCAACAGCTTTATATTACGGATGCGCATGGGATTGTTTTATATGATTCGCAAGGCCTAGCCACGGGTCAGGATTATTCGCGTTGGAATGATGTTTATCTGACTTTGCATGGTCGTTACGGGGTGCGTTCAACGCGTACTGATCCCAATGATTCAAGCACATCGACAATGTATGTGGCTGCGCCAATCATCTGGAATGGGCAGTTGATCGGAGTGCTTTCATTAGCTAAACCTGGAGTGTCGGTTCAGCCTTATATCGATCTTGCCCAACGTGAAATGGCGATTCAAGCACTTTGGATTGTCGCGTTGTCGCTTATCGTCAGTGGCATGGTTGCGTGGTGGCTGCGGCATAGTATTGAACAGGTTCGACGTTTTGCTCTGCGATTAACGCCAGCCAATTCACTGGGTGAAACGAGTGAACATTCGATTCAAGCAATTTCGCCAATTCATGATGCCATGATTAAGCCCTTACATTTTTGGGCTGCGCGTGAATTGAATGAACTGACTCAGGCGATTGACCAGATGCATGAGGCACTTGCTGGCAAGGCGTATGTCGAGAATTATGTGCATACATTGACTCATGAATTGAAAAGCCCTTTGACTGCGATTGCAGCCAGTGCGGAGTTGCTACATGATGATTTGCCCACACCAGATCGCGAACGTTTTACGCAGAATATCATTGAGCAAACAGAGCGCTTGCAGAATCTGATTGAGCGATTATTGCTATTGGCAAAGCTTGAAAAACAACAAGATCATCATGGGCAACCCCTTGAGAAAAAAACGATAGCTGTTGCCAGTCAGATCAATCAATTATTGGAAGAGCGTCGTGCGGTATTGAAGAGCCGTCAGTTGCATATCGAACTGAATATTCCAAATGAGTGTACAGTCCAAGCAGAACCATTTTGGTTTAATCAGGCGCTAGGCAATATTCTCGATAATGCCTTTGATTTCACGCCACAAGGTGGACGTATCACGATTCGTTGTACTCAGATTTTGAATGAAATGAATGATCATCAACAAAAGAATCGCATCAAGATTCAGATTGAAAATGAAGGTGGAGCGATTCCTGATTATGCGCTACCTCAGATTTTTGATCGTTATTTTTCTCTACCTAGACCCGAAAGCGGGCGTAAAAGTACAGGCATCGGACTCACGCTGGTGCGTGAAGTGATGGCATTACATCAAGGACAAGTTCAAGTCGAAAATATCGAAGGCGGTGTGCGAGTGAGCCTCATGTTTTAGAACATGTTGAGTTCACATGAAATCCATCTTCATTTCACATCAGCTCCATCGGCATTCCATTCCAAAGTCACACAATAAACTCTCAAATTAAAAAAGGGGAGTATGAAAAGTGACTCGATTATTCACGTCAAAATTTGCAGTGATTGGTTTTTTAACCTTATTGTTTCTGATGGCATTGACGATGTTATCGAATCTCGTCAGTGAACGACAAAGCTACAATGAGAGCGTACTCAAAGGAATCGGTCAGGATTATGTCAACCGACAAAGCGTGTTGACACCTTTTATTGTGATTCCGACCACAAACTCTCAGGCTTGCGGTAGTGATTTGAAAAAAACCTGTGTCTTCACGAAAGATATCATCATTAGTCCAAGTCATTCATCGTGGACACATCAATTAAAAGTCAGTGATGAGAATTTTAGGCGTGGCATTTATAAGGCGAGAACTTACGTTGATGCCGTTGCGATAAAAGGGAGTTTTGTGATTCCAAATCAGCCCATGGTTGCAGCCAATAATCAGACGATTAATCAGACTATTCATTGGGACAAAGCAACCATTCGTTTAAGTATTTCTGATTTACGTGGTTTGACCAATCAGCCCGTGATGACACTGAATCAGCAAAAGGTTGTATTTAATTTTCCTACAGATGGTCGTGCTGACCGATTAGCAATGACGTTTACTGAAGCGCCTATTGAGCTAAATCCACAAACCCAAAATTTAAATTTTGATCTTAATTTTGAATTAAATGGCATGAGTAGCTTGGAAGTAATTCCGGTGGGACGTGATATGTCGATGAGTGTCGATGCAAATTGGGCTCATCCTAGTTTTTATGGTGCATCTTTACCTCAGAAGAAATTTCAAGACCATGGTTTTAATGCTACTTGGCAGAACACCTATGTCGCCAATCAAAATGCTGAACGCCTCAATGCTTGTTTAAGCAACGGTAATAAAACAGCATGTGATCTTCTGAAAAATGCAGAAAATAGTGCATTTGCCGTGAAGTTTATCAATGCTGTCGATACATACACCATGTCAGATCGAACGATCAAATATGGATTGCTCTTTCTGATGATTACCTTTGGCGCATTCTTCTTGTTTGAGGTGCTGAAGAAATTACGTATTCACCCGATGCAATATACTTTGGTTGCCGCTGCACTCGGTGTTTTTTATCTCTTGTTACTGTCATTCAGTGAGCATGTTAGTTTTGCGGTGGCATACATTGGATCGAGTGCTGCATGTGTCTTATTGATCAGTTTTTACGTGTATCACGTGCTGAAAGGGCTTGGGCGAACACTTTTACTTACTACAATTTTATCCGTGATGTATGCATCGATGTATGTGATCTTGCAGTCAGAAGATCTCACCTTGATCTTAGGTTCAGTTCTTATCTTCGTATTGATCGCAGTCATGATGTTCCTGACTCGAAACGTCGATTGGTATGAGTTATCCACTTCATCGAAAAATCCTTAACCGAGCCAACTCACCATTTCTGAGCTTTGGAGTGGATAGTTTTAATGGCTGAAAATATCCATCAAAAGCACCATGGAGGTCATCATGAATGCTCAATTCAAAGGTATATGTGCTGATCAGGTTATTCCTATGGTCAGAAAAGCTGATTTGTTGCAACAGTATCGAGAAAACAAACAAGCATTTCTAAATTTGGGGAGTGTTTTGATTGATGAAGCCAATGGCATACTCTTTATTTTTAATGCCAATAGCGAGCTGATTAGAATCGCAAAAATTCAGATTTAGATTCTGAGGCAATCTGCTTGGTTAATCTTAATTCGTAGATAGGTAGAATCTGCGTAAATCTTTTTCTCGTTGTTCGGTGAGTTCAGTTTTACAACTGACAAACATCAAACCTCGAATTGTACCGTCGATATAGTAAGTGTAATGCGCATCGCATTCTGCATCACGAAAAGAAACCCAAAGACGCTGGGCTTTGATGAGTTGAGATAACATCGGTTTGCCCATGGAGTTTGTTGAAGGATTGGCTTTGATTTGGGCGATGACTTGGTTGTAGGTTGTGTTGAGTTTGCGATCTGCTTTTTCAAACTCACGGTTTGCACAATATTCAATTTCAGGTGTACCACCTTTGCCAGCCGCACAATATTGTTCGATTTGCGATTCAGTCATGGAGTCAAAAGAGGGTTCATCTGCAAATACGATGATTGGAGTTAAAAGTAGGGCAAGTCCTGATAATATTATTTTTAGTGATTTCATTTTAATTATCCCTGTTGTTACATTCTAAAAAATAAAAAACCACCGCAAATCTTAGACTCACGGTGGTTTGATTAAAGCATTAAATCTGAATGGTTTAAACGTTAAAACGGAAATGCATCACATCGCCATCTTGCACGATGTAGGTTTTGCCTTCTAAACGCCATTTACCAGCTTCTTTCGCACCAGCTTCACCTTTGAAGCCAACAAAGTCTTCATAGGCGATGACTTCTGCACGAATAAAGCCTTTTTCAAAGTCAGTGTGAATCACACCTGCGGCTTGCGGTGCGCTTGCGCCTTTTTTCACAGTCCATGCGCGAACTTCTTTCACGCCAGCAGTGAAGTAAGTTTGCAAACCGAGGAGTGCGTAACCTGCACGAATTACACGATTCAAACCTGGTTCTTCCATACCGATCGCTTCAAGAAATTCAGCTTTTTCAGCTTCATCAAGTTGAGCAATTTCGGCTTCAATCTGATTGCAAAGCGGGACGACAATTGAATTTTCTTTTGCAGCTAATTCACGAACTGCATCGAGATGCGGATTATTTTCAAAGCCATCTTCTGACACGTTGGCGATATACATGGTTGGTTTCAGCGTCATCAAACCCATACCACGAACAAGTTTGAGTTGATCTTCGTCAAGATCAACAGAACGTGCTTGATCGCCTGCTGCTAGAGCTTTTTCGATACGCTCTAAAATATCTTTGGTTGCGACCGCTTCTTTATCGCCACCTTTAGCCGCTTTAGTAAGACGTACAATCGCTTTTGTGACTGTATCTAAATCGGCGAGAGCAAGTTCGGTGTTAATGGTTGCGATGTCATCCAGTGGGTTCACGCGATTATTGACGTGGATGACATTGTCATCTTCGAAGCAGCGGACAACGTGCGCAATCGCATCGGTTTCACGGATGTTTGCCAAGAATTTGTTACCCAAACCTTCGCCTTTACTTGCGCCAGCAACTAGACCAGCGATGTCTACGAATTCCATTGTTGTCGGCATGACACGCTCAGGTTTAACGATTTCGGCAAGTGCATCTTGACGTGGATCAGGCACAGGCACGATACCTGTGTTTGGTTCAATCGTACAAAATGGGAAGTTTTCCGCAGCGATAGCGGCTTTGGTCAGCGCATTAAACAGCGTTGATTTACCGACGTTAGGCAGGCCGACGATGCCGCAATTAAAACCCATAATGATATTCCTATTGATGAATCTATTGAATTTGAAAGAAAAATAATTGCCAAACGATGCTTTGTAAAATAACCAGCTGATTGAGTTGGTTGAAAAAAGTTGTAAAATTGGCGCATATGATACACCAAAGTCGTTATGCTGTTCTGCACGATATTCAATTGCTTTTATTTAGTCTTTTTTGAGAAATGATTATGCGTACTTTGTTCCAGTTTCCTTTGTCCCATTATTGTGAAAAAGCCCGTTGGTTACTGGATTATAAAGAACTTGATTACGTTGCCAAAAATGTCATCCCTGGTCCACATCGTTTATTGACTCGTTGGCATGCCAGCAATGATACGTTGCCACTCTTAAAAGATAAGAAAACATGGATTGGTGATTCGACTGAAATTGCTTTTTATTTAGATGGTGTCTATGCCGAGAAACCATTGATCAGCAATGATCCAAAGCAACGTGCCGCAATTGTAGCGATGGATAAACTTGCGAATGAACTTGGCTATCACGTACGTCGCTGGATGTATCTTTATCTGATTGATGAACCACATACGATGGAAATTATGATGGGTGAACGTGGTTTTCTACATGCGTTCAAACCGTTGATGACGCCTGTTATTAAAAAAGGTGTGAAGGAGTTGTATCAGATTTATCCAGAAAAAGCAGCAAAATCGAAGGCTCAAATTGATGTGTTAATTGATGACATTGAGGCAGCATTACTGGCGAATGGTTCAGATGGTCAGCATGGTTATTTGGTAGGTAAGCAATTTAGTTTTGCGGATATTTCAGTGTGTGCATTAGCCGCGCCATTATTTGGCCCTGAAGGCACACCGTGGGTTGCGCCACATGATGTCATTGCGCCTGAGGCAATTGAGCAGTTTAAACAAGCTTTATTGGCTCGACCTTTTGGACAATATGTGATGCGTATTTATGTTAATCATCGCAAAGCGCGGGTAGATTGGCGCGGGCAGTGAAGTGCTTAAGTGGGGTGAGGTGTGAATCTCGTTAATCGCTTATTGGTCAAAGCTCAGGTGATTGATGGAACAAAGCGTTCCGTCAGAGCAAGAATATTGCTTGATGATGCAGGGAAGGTTAAAGGCGTCCAAATTAGATTTGGTTCTGGTAATCCTGCAATTGATCAACGAGCGATTAGAGAGTTAATGAATACCCAATATGCTCCAAGTCGATTGGGGGCAAAGAAGGTTCGTGTATGGCATGACGTGACGTGGACTTGTGGGGATTAGCGTATTTTTTAAGATAAATATAGACCTAGGGTGCGCACTGCGCACCATGTTTAATATGATTTAATTAAATACTCTCCCCATATTCACCTTCGTCTATTAGTTCACCCCAATCTGCTGGATATAATCCTTTTGCATAATATTTATGAAAAGTGGAATAACGCCAATCAACAATATTTTCAACTAAGCCATGCTTGATTGGATTGAAATGTAAATAATTCATATGCTTTTCAAAATCAATGTCATTTCTTATTTCGTGTGCCCAGAATCGACGTTGCCATATTCCTTTTTCGTTACGAGTAATGTTCGATAATGACAGCATTTCTAAAGGGGCTTCATATTCTGGGCATTGTTTCGACACATATCGTTTGATTAACCCCCAACGCTTGCCATAATCACAATTATCGTTTGGTAGAGTCCACACCGCATGGATATGGTCAGGTAAAGTGACCCATGCAACAATTTCAAATGGATAGTTTTCGCGAACACATTTAACAGCGTCCCGCATTGCTTGTAGCATAGGTTTATCGCAAAAAATTTTACGGCGTTTGAAACTGACTACGGTAAAAAAGTATGTCCCACCGTTTGTATTTGATCGCTTATAGCTAGACACTGTATTCTCTTTTTTATATTTTTTAAGAATTATATATTTGAAATGGTGCGCGGTGCGCACCCTATGTTTGATGTCTCCCTCATAGGAAGGAGACAAGCATTTATAATTAAATTACTTATTCAACTCAGCCATTACTTCATCAGAGAAGTTAGCATTGGTGTAAACGTCTTGTACGTCATCCAAGTCTTCAAGCATATCAATCAGTTTTAATACTTTTTGTGCTTGTTCAACATCGGTGATGTCCGCTTGAGTGGATGGTGACATGGTCACTTCGGCGTTGTCAGATTTCAAACCGGCCGCAGCGAGCGCGTCTTGTACTGAACCAAATGCATCAGGCGTGGTGATAACCGTAATGCTGTCGGCATCAGTTTCCACGTCATCTGCACCAGCGTCCAATGCGACTTCGACGATTTTGTCTTCTAATGACACATCATCAAAACGAATTTCACCGCGCTGAGTGAAGAGGTAAGCAACAGAACCCGTTGTACCGAGATTGCCACCACATTTGCTGAAACAATGACGTACTTCAGGTACGGTACGGTTGATGTTGTCGGTCATGGTGTTGATCAGAACAGCCACACCGCCAACACCATAACCTTCATAGCTGATTTCTTTCAGATCATCGTTTTCAGTATTGCCCGCACCGCGTTGAATTGCACGGTTAATGGTGTCACGTGTCATATTCACGGACAGTGCTTTTTCGACCACAGCGCGTAGCTTTGGATTTTTGGCAGGATCGGCATCACCTTGTTTGGCTGCGCTGACCAACTCACGGATATATTTTGTGAATACTTTACCGCGTGATGCGTCTTGGCGCGCTTTGCGGTGTTTAATATTGGCCCATTTGGAATGTCCAGCCATGGCTGATTGCTCCTTGATGTTTCTGAAATGTGGGATTGATGCGAGATCAACATGCTGAAGAAAACAAAAGCCACGACTCAAATATTGGAGTTGTGGCGTGTTAAAAATTGGCGCAAATGGTAGCAGATTTGAGTTGTTTTGATAAGACAGTGCGGCAATGAGCGTGTGGACTGATTACCAGCGATATTTATCGAAGTTTTCAGGGTTTGCCCAATATTTGGAATTGAGCCAATCGGGGATTTGTTTGTATTCAAGGATATTAAATTGCCACAGTTCCCAATCTTCTATTTTTTCAATTTGGCTAAAGCCTAATGCACGCAGACCTGTAGATTGGTCACCATAGGCGACGACGAGTACACGTCTGGCGAGTAAATCGCGAAGATGAGTTAAACCATGTGTAATTGCTTGAGTTGCGGTTGCTTGTGAAGGCGTTGCTTGATGATCGCCGTGTGTGAGCGCGTTACTTGTAACGGAATCGTGGTCGAGATAGCATTCATCGAGTACAATCACCGCAAGGTCAAAACGTTGCTGAAAAGGAATGTTGTTCAGTAGCCAGAGTTCACGCTGTTGCCATAATCCCGTCCACCCTGTACTCCAATCTTTTAGCGAACTAAAATCACGCGCAATCACTAAACCGTGTTCGATTGGTTTTTCGTGCGCTAAACGCTGAATGAGTGGCAGAATATTCGGTGGTGTATGTGGCATTGGCAAGTCCTTGCTGATGAAAAGAGGCTTCTGGACTGAAGGCTTTTGTGTCATTTCTAGAGTCATTCGAGACAACTCCATATTGATATGATCATATAGAGAGATCATAGCGCATATCAAGAGATGACAACGTATATTTGATGGCGTTGACGTGACTAAATTCCGTGTTATTTTGGTTAAGCTGTTGTCATTCCAGTTTAAAATAATCGCCCCTGTCTCAATGTATTGAACATACAATTGCATCATTATTGATTGAGTTAAATCGCAACATTCATCAACCTCACTTGATGAAATCGTTCACTAGGAAAATAGTATGGAATACGAAGGTCTTTGTCATAAAATGCGTACGCATTTGGGCGAAACTGTTGAAACCGCGCGTGGTACATTGGCAGCAGGAGTGGAGTACAGTTTAGTTTTGGGCGCGTTTGATTATCCAATGACCCAAAACCTAGGACATGAGATTGAACTGGAGTGGACTGGTCGTATTTTTTGCTTATCCTGCGGTAATCAAACGCCGAAATCGTATTCGCAAGGGCATTGTTATAAATGCATGATCACGAAGGCGTCGTGCGATATGTGCATGATGAAGCCTGAGACTTGCCATTTTCATTTGGGAACTTGTCGTGAGCCTGATTGGGCGATGAGTGTGTGTTTCCAGCCACATATTGTCTATTTGGCTAATTCTTCTGCGCCGAAGGTTGGTATTACTCGAATCACGCAGATGCCAACACGCTGGCTTGATCAGGGCGCAACACAAGCGCTGCCGCTGATGCGTGTGAATAGTCGTCGACTTTCAGGGTTAGTTGAGGTTTTATTCGGGCAAGATATTGCGGATAAAACGGATTGGCGAAAATTGCTCAAAGGCGAGGCAGAACCGATTGATCTCATGTCAATTCGCGATGAGTTGCTTGCTAAACACCAAGCGGACATTGATCAGATGTTGCAAGAATCCTCGAATGAGTTAGTGATGCTTACGGATGAGCGAATCCGTGAATTCTCTTATCCAGTTAATGAATATCCTGTCAAAGTCACTGCGCATAATTTTGATAAAAAACCTGTGGTTCATGGCAAGTTAAACGGCATTAAAGGGCAGTATTTGTTGCTTGATACAGGCGTTTTGAATCTGCGTAAATTTGGTGGTTATGAGTTAAAGGTTCGGATTTAGTTTTTAGCATCAAAAGCAAATCCTCCCCAGCCCTCCTTTTTCTAAGGAGGGGGAAGCTCCTCCCTTTGTAAAGGGAGGTTGGGTGGGATTTTGCTTTTGATCTTTTGTACTTATTAAATATAAAGGAATATATCCCCATGAATATCGCCGTAAATCCAGAAGACACTCAAACTGCACACCCGACTATTTATTTAAAAGATTATCAGCCGCCTGCGTTTGGTGCTGAGTCGATTTATCTCGATATTAATATTCATGCGAATGAAACGATTGTCATAAGCACGTTAGAAGTGCACCGTTTGCATGCGGGCGAGTTGGTGTTATTGGGACGAGATCTAGAACTCATTAATATCCAATTGAATGGTACAGATTTAGAGCGCAATAGCTATGTATTGGATAAAGAAAGTCTGACCGTTTTAAATGCGCCCGATCGTTGTACGATTAAAACCGAAGTTCGTATTCATCCTGAAACTAATACGCAGCTCGAAGGTTTATATCAATCGGGTGGTATGTATTGCACGCAGAATGAACCTGAGGGTTTCCGAAAAATTACTTTTTATCCAGATCGTCCAGATGTGTTGTCCGTGTTCACCACACGCCTTGAAGCGGATAATCAATTCCCGACGTTGCTGGCAAATGGCAACTTGATTGAATCGGGCAAGGTTGGCGCAGACCGCCACTATACAATTTGGCAAGATCCAACGAAGAAGCCAAGTTATCTATTTGCTTGCGTTGCAGGTGATTTAGCAGTCTTGAAAGATACCTTCACTACGATGGAAGGTCGATCTGTTTCACTTGAGCTCTACACTGAACAAAAAGATATTAAAAAATGCCATGTGGCGATGCAGGCGCTCAAGGATTCAATGACTTGGGATGAGGAGCATTATGGTCGCGCCTACGATCTCGATAATTATATGATCGTTGCCGTGAGCCAGTTCAATATGGGTGCGATGGAGAACAAAGGTCTCAATATCTTTAACACTTCTTGTGTGCTATCCAGCCCAGAAACGTCAACCGATGTGTCTAATTTTTATGTGAAATCGACAATTGCCCATGAGTATTTCCATAACTGGACAGGCAATCGCATTACTTGCCGTGATTGGTTTCAGTTGTGTTTAAAGGAAGGTTTTACGGTTTTCCGTGATCAGAGTTTTTCGGATACGTTGCAGTCGCCTGCTGTACAGCGCATCGATGATGTGTCGAGTTTGAAGTCGATACAATTTGCGGAAGATGCGGGCCCAATGTCACATCCGCCACGTCCAGATCATTTCGTTGAGATTAATAATTTCTATACCGCGACGGTTTATGACAAAGGCGCAGAAATTGTCCGCATGATGGCGACGTTGCTGGGTGAGGAAGGCTTCCGTAAAGGCACCGATGAGTATTTCCGTCGTCATGATGGCGAGGCGGTAACGGTTGAAGATTTGATTGGTAGCTTGAGCGATGGTTCGGGTACTGATTTGTGGAGTTTCTTACCGTGGTACAGCCAACCAGGTACGCCAGTCGTCAGTGGGCAAGGTGTCTATGATGCGGCTGCGAAGCGTTATACATTGACCCTATCGCAAAAGATCGACAAGAAATCAAACTATCCAGAACCACAGCCTTTGCCGATTCCAGTAAAAATGGCATTGTTTAATCAGCAAACAGGACAGCAGTTGTTACTCGATGCACAAGGTGAAACTGAATGTGTGCTGATGCTGAATCAAAGCAAACAAGTATTTGTTTTTGAAAGTATTGAAAGTGCACCGATAGTATCGTTGCTGCGTGATTTCTCTGCGCCTGTGTTGCTGAATTTTGATTATCAAGATGCTGAACTTGCATTCTTGATGCAATATGAAAGTAATGGTTTCAATCAATGGCAAGCGGCACAGCAATTATTAGAGCGTATTTTGCTGCAAGGTCATGATGCAAGCGTTTACTTGAAATCATTATTTGTAACACTTCCAAAAGTGGCAAGCACTGATCCGTTGCTAGCGTCGCGCTTATTGGATATTCCAACTGAAGCTTTTATCGCGAGTCGTATAGATCGCGATTACGATCCTGTTGCAGTGCGTGCAACGCGCGAAGCATTGATGAATGCGATTGCTACGGAGTTAAAGGATTTCTGGTCTACAGCGTATGCAGCTTTGCCGATAGTGCCTTATGTCGATAGTAGTGAAACCATGGGGCAACGTGCGCTACGCAATGCGGTACTTGCCTTTGCATGTCGTGCAGGCGTTGCGGATGCGCTGACCAATGCAAGTCATCAATACGATGTCGCAGTATGTATGACCGAGCGTTTAGGTGCGCTACGTCAATTAGTGAATTACGAAGCGCCAGATCATACGGCAAAGTTGGTTGATTTTTATCAGCGATTTGAGAATGAAGCGTTGGCAATTGATTTATGGTTTGGGTTGCAAGCGAGTAAGCCGACGGTGACTGTCGATGAGGTGACTCAACTGACCAAACATCCTAAGTTTGATTTGAATACTCCGAATCGTATTCGCTCGGTGACAGGTAATTTTTCAACCAATCCTGTTGCAGTTTGGACGGTTGAAGGTGCTCTGTTTTATGTGAATTTTGCCAAGATTCTTGATGCGCAGAATCCAATTTTGGGTTCTCGGATTTTGCAGGTGTTGTCGCGTTGGTATACGTTGAAAGAGCCGTTACGTAGTCAGATCAAGGCGGTGATTGATAGTCTGCAAGGTCAGGTGACGTCGAGTAGTGTGGCGGAGACTTTGGCGAATCTGCAAAAGGCAGGGTGAGATTAGGATATCCTGTAAAGTTTTTGATTTGCAGGAGTTCTGGGCTGCAAGTAGAATACTTATTGTGGCTAAATAAGGTCTAGATAAATAAGAGCGTAAATGGAGAGTAAAAAGCAATGGAACAAACCCCTGTACATGACAACCATAATCCAGATTTACTCAGGTTGATTCCTACTTCTTCTAATAAACTTATTGAGATAGGGTGTAGTTCTGGAGCGTTAGCGCGGGAGTTTAAAAAGATTAACCCTAATTGCCATTATGCAGGTTTAGATATTGATTCTAGTTATGCTGAGTTAGCGAAGCGTTATTGTGATACTACTCAAGCACAAGATATGGATTTAGCTGATCAGAGTTTCTACCAAGCAAATGCTGACCGTGATTGTTGGATTTTTGGCGATACACTTGAACATATTCGAGATCCTTGGGCGGTTTTGAGAAAAATTCGAACAGTTATTCCCAAGAGTGGTTCTGTGGTGGTATGTATTCCGAATGCTCAGCATTGGAGTTTGTTTGCAAAACTTTCTATAGGTGATTTCCGCTATGAAAATAGTGGTTTGTTTGATAGAACTCATCTGAGATGGTTTACCAGAGTTACTATTATAGAGTTGTTTAGCAGTACAGGATTTCAAGTTGTAGAAGGCATACAGCGTAATTTTCCTGAGCCTAATAAAGAGAAGTTTCTTCCTTTAATTGGTGCTATTGCAAAAGCAGCTGGTGGTGATTATCAAATGGCTATTAATGATGCAAGTCCTTTGCAGTATGTTATTAGAGCAATTCCAGTTTAAACTTTTAAAAAATTATTCAAGAATAAAACCATTAATTGTTAACTGGTTTTATTCTTTAATTATTGAGCCGTAGCCGACTTAATTTAAACTAGCCCGCTCTCCACCAAATAATTCTTATACGTTTCGCGAACGCCTGTTTTTAGCAGTTTGCCTGTTGCCGTATGTGGAAGCTCATCGACAAAAACAACCGCATCAGGCAATTGCCATTTCGCGACTTTATCCGCTAAGAAAGTAATCACTTCGGCAGCAGTGACCGTTGCACCTTCTTTCTTGATGGCGAGTAGTAATGGGCGCTCATCCCATTTCGGATGATAGACACCAATCACACAACATTCTTTCAGCGCAGGATGTCCTACCGCTGCATTTTCTAAATCAATCGAGCTAATCCATTCGCCGCCTGATTTAATCACGTCTTTTGCACGATCAACGATTTGCATGGTGTTTTCAGGATCAATCGTGGCGACATCGCCTGTATCAAACCAGCTGTCAATAAAGGATTTTTTATCATCGTTTTGATAATAACTATCTACAACCCAAGGACCACGAACGAGTAGAGAACCAAAGGCGTGACCATCACGTGGAAGCTCATTACCCGCATCATCGACAATTTTCATTTCGACACCGTATACAGAGCGACCTTGTTTCAGTTGTTTTTGATAACGCTGTTCTAAAGGCAATTTTGCCATAGCCTTTGTCATGCTGTTGACTGTGCCAAGCGGACTGAGTTCAGTCATTCCCCAAGCATGAATTAAAAACGCATCATGCTTCTCTTGGAAGGCTTTGATCATTGAGAGAGGCGCAGCTGCACCGCCAACGACGACATTTTTAACGGAAGTTAAGGTTGCATTGATTTGATCCAGATAATTGAGCAAACCTAACCAGATGGTCGGTACGCCTAATAACAAGTTGGCTTGCTCACCATTGATCAATTCATATAAAGACGCACCATCCATACCGTGTGCAGGGAAAACTAACTTCGCGCCGACCATCGTTGCAGCATACGGCGTACCCCATGCATTGACATGGAACATTGGAACAACGGGAAGCAGGATGCTTTCTTCATCGATGTTGAGTGCATTTTTTTGTACAGCGGCAATCGCATGCAGCACCGTTGAGCGATGGGTATACAAGACACCTTTAGGATTACCCGTTGTGCCCGAGGTATAACATAGTGCTGCACCAGCATTTTCATCCAACAATGGCCAGTCAAAAGTCGTTGGCATGTCGGCAATCAGGTCTTCATAACAGAGCAAATTCGACAATTTACTGCTGGTCGGCATGTGGGCTTTATTGGTGAGGACAATGATGCCTTCGACTTTTTTGATATGTTCAGCAACGGCTTCAAGCAGGGGAACAAAGGTTAAATCCACAAAAATAAAACGGTCTGCTGCGTGATTAATAATATAAATGATTTGTTCAGGAAATAGGCGAGGGTTGATGGTGTGGGTAATCGCACCGATGCCAGAAATGCCAAAATACAATTCGTAATGACGATGAGTATTCCATGCCAGTGTTCCAACACGGTCACCGATTTTGATGCCTAATTTTTGTGTGAGCGCATTGGCAACTTGTTTTGCGCGTGCTGCTGCTTGTCCGTAGGTATAGCGAAAAATTCCGCCTTCGACTTGGCGGCTGACAATTTCAGCGTCAGGGTGAGACACAATGGCGTGTTCGATTAATGATGAAATGAGGAGTGGTTGTTGCATCATGCTCATGATTTTTCTCTTCCGTAAGGTCTGAATAGCAAGTTTAATTTAGATGTGTTTTAAATCGTTTTTAAAGTTATTTACATCACATCTAAAAATGAGTGAAAAAATTTTAGATGTGATGAGTGGCTGGCGAGATTGATTATCCAATCCCATCAATTGCAAATCGAACTAAGCCTAAAAGAATCCCAATCATAAAACCAACCACCACACCATTGACACGAATCATGTGTAAGTCGCCGCCAACTTCAGCTTCAATTTTGCTGATCATATCGCGGGTATCCCAATTATGGATTTGCTCACTGACATACATAATCACGGTATCTGCATAGCGATCGGCTGCATATTCAGCAAAATTAGCAATTTCTAAATTGAGCGCATTTCTCACATGAGTATCTTCTCGGAGTTGCGAGCCGATTCGTATCATAAAGCCTTGTAGACTATTGCTAATCGCAGACTCTCGGGTTTCAAGATCATCAATGATCCCTTGGATAATGCTTTCGTAAATATGAAAGCCGAAAGCCACTACCGTTGGAGATTGAACGAGACTTTGTTTAAGCGCTTCCAGTTTTTTCGATTCTTCGGAGTCATCATCTTGTAGAGCTGTCATCCATTGCGCAATCGAATGATTAAGCATTAGGTGAATAGGATGATCAGGTTGAGTGTTCAAATCACGAATGGTGCGTAATACACCCCATACGACATTACGTTTGACATCAAAACCAAGTAGGTTTGCCCCACGCGATAAATGCCCGAAAACACCTGTTTCATCGAGAATTTTTTGAATGATTTCTTCAGCATACTGAGGGTTGGTATGAATCCAATTATCAGCACTACTGAGCGCTAGATGAATAACATCATTATGAATTTTATTGTCAAAAACCGCTCTCATCGTGCGTGCAACGGCCTGATTCATCGGCGTTTCACCAAACCATTCAAGCGTACTTTGTTTGATGAATTGACTAATCGCTTCATTCTGGGAGATTTTGAGGAAACGAGGCACTAACCGTTTAAGTTCATCTGCCAGCATACGAGCATTGGCAGGTTCAGAGAGCCAATTAGCGACGTACAAAGTCATATCAATAACTTCAAGCTTGCTACGTACAATGTGTGGTGCGAGAAAATTTTCTTGAACAAAACGTCCCATTGATTCAGCAATACGCGCCTTGTTTCGTGGAATAATTTCGGTGTGTTCGCGAATAAAACTAGGAACCCAAATGTGTTTAAACGGATCACGAAACAGTACGGTAATCGCATACCAATCCGCCAATCCACCCACCACACCCGCTTCTGCGCCTAGCGTCAAAATATGAATGATGCCGACGTAGTTTGGAAATTGACGGCTGGAGAATAATAAAATAATCCAGAAAACGACCATTGAGACCAATAGGAACGTCGCGATACGTTTGTTTCTTGTGAGATTTAATTCAGGGCTAAGCTGTGAATTCAACGATGCTGCTCCTAGTGGCTCTTGTACTATTGATCTCTTAAAAGATAGTCATTTATGGTTATGGGTGAATGTCTGCAATACCCGCGATCTGACGTAATTGAATAGTCAGTTGCTCGCGTGCTTTGACGAAACCATCGATCCCTGATTGCAATAGTTCAAAAGCCATAAGGTTATTGTTATGCAACGTGGAGAAAGTTTCTTCTGTCAAAGTGATGGCGTTCACGGGTTTGAGTTTGGCATTTTCAATAGATAATTGAATTGGCAAATTTCCTGTTTGTTTTGCTAATTCAGCCAGTAGTGCTGGTGAAATGGTGAGCAAATCACAACCTGCTAATGCGGTAACTTGTGCCAAGCTTCTGAAACTTGCACCCATGACTTCGGTTTTATGATTGTGTTGCTTGTAGTAGGCATAGATTTCACGAACAGACAGAACGCCAGGATCGAGTTCGATCGGGTAGCTATCTTTGCCTTCAGATTTTTTGTACCAGTCTAAAATTCGACCCACAAATGGAGAGATTAACGTTACATCAGCATGCGCACATGCCACAGCTTGATGTAAACCGAAAATCAGCGTGAGGTTGCAATGAATCCCTTCTTTTTCGAGTGCTTGGGCAGCTTGAATGCCTTCCCATGTCGCAGCAATTTTAATCAAAATACGTGATTGATCAATGCCAGCCTTTTTGTACAGAGCAATCAGTTCTTTGGCTTTGGCAATGGTTTCATCGGTATCGTAGGATAGACGTGCATCGACTTCAGTAGAAACACGACCTTTGATTAATTTTAAAATTTCCAGTCCCAGACGAACTGTGAGTAAATCAATCGCACGATCAATCATCGCATCATCGACAAGTCCTTCCGCGCGCGCATCACGCAGTGCATCTTCAATCAGTGGTAGATTCGATGGCAAAGATGCTGCTGCAGTAATCAGTGATGGATTGGTCGTGGCATCAATCGGTCGAAATTGTTCAATGGCAGCAAGGTCGCCTGTATCGGCAACGACTGTGGTCATCGTTTGTAATTGACTTAATAAGGTCGTTGAAGATGTTTGGCTCATGTTGAATTACTCGTGGCGTTATTCTGATAAAAGATTTCCTCGATTTTAGACAGGTTTGATGACGTTTTGACAGCTTCTTTTCAGTCGTTAAGTCGTTTTTTTGCTACACTTACGTCTAATTTGCCCGTGTGAATGACAATATGCTGCTAAATAAGTTGATTGAGTCGCAATCTCCTTTGATCAGCGTATGGCAGCAGTTCACTTTACCAATCATCATCGATCAAGAAAGGAAATAACGCTGATGAGCGACAACACGACATCGCAAGGTTCGAACAACTCTGCTAAAAGCGGTTGGCTCTTTAATTCATCTAAACCAACATTAGACCAAATTCGTACGCGGATTGACGC
>JASLHI010000028.1 GCA_030149815.1 Aquirhabdus sp.
TGGGTTTGGTCGCGGAATTGGGCAACGCGTTCGTCGACCATTGCTTGGTCAAATTCGGTGTAGACGTACATGGCTGTCTTGGTTTGGCTCGTAAGTCAAAATTGATGCGCAAATGTAACATTTTCAGGTTTATCTATAAAACGTTTTTTGTCGATAATCGATATAGTAATATCTTATTAGCTCATAATGAGTCATAAAACGATCAAAAAATAGTTCCAAGTTGTCTGATAATTAGTCTTTATTATAATCCTTCTTAAAGTTTTTCTCTGCTCACATGACCTTTAGTCTTTGACTTAAAGTATCTGGTCGGTTGATTAAATTTAATATTGACAATGTTTATTGTCAATTATAGCATCCGATGCGAATCAACTTATTTATTTACTCAACCTACAACAGCTTTAATAAAGCCAAATTCGAGAATGACATGAAAACGTTTGAAAATAAAGTTGCTGCAATTACGGGTGCTGGTTCTGGTATGGGACAACAGTTAGCTATTTTATTAGCGAAAGCAGGATGTCATGTCGCGATTAGCGATATTAATCGAGCTGGCTTAGAACAAACGATTGAATTACTAAGACACTTTAATGTCATCGTGACTGCTGATGTGGTGAATACAGCAGAGCAGGCAGAAGTGTATGCGTGGGCTGATAAAGTTAAAAAAGATCATGGCAAGGTGAATTTGATTTTTAATAACGCTGGCATTGCCATGAGTAACACCGTGGAAGGTCATGAAATTCATGACTATGAACGAATGATGGCTGTGAATTTCTGGGGTGTGATTTATGGGACGAAGGCATTTTTGCCTTATCTGAAAGAAAGTGGTGATGGGCATATCATTAATACATCGAGTATTTTTGGTCTAACAGCACAGCCGACACAAAGTGCATATAATGCCAGTAAATTTGCAGTCCGTGGTTTTACGGAATCATTACGCCAAGAGTTAGATTTGAGCAATTATGGCGTCAGTGCGACTTGCGTACATCCTGGCGGCATTAAAACCAATATTGCTCATACAGCTGAGATGAGTGAAAACGTCGCAAGCTTAGGTATGAATCTCAAAAAATCAAAAGCATCTGCGGATAAGGTAATGCGTATTCCTGCTGTCAAAGCCGCGCAAATTATTTTGGATGGTGTAAAAGCGAATAAACGTCGTGTATTGATTGGGCCAGAAGCTTATGGTGTGGATTGGTTGCAACGTCTACTACCGACAGGCTATCAACGCTTATTTGTGATGGGCAGTAAAATGTCTTTCTAAAAAGCCCAGTGCCGTTGACATGATCACCGATGTACTACAATTGATTAAATTAATCATGGATCATTTGGTTGTAGACTACAGACGTTGCTGCAATTTATAGAATTGTACGAGTTAACTGATTTTTAATATTTTTTAGATCATGTAGGAGATTGTGTCATGCGTAATTTGGGTATCTTAACGGTTGCATTAGCTGCAAGCTTGGCACTTGAAGGATGTGCAGGTGGAATGAACGGCATGGCGAATAATGGCTACGGAAATTATCCTACACAGTCGCCATACAACAATTATCAGCAACAAGGTCAGTATCAACAGCAAGGACAATACGCGCAGCAAGGGCAAAATTCTCAATCAGAATTACCAATTGGTGCAATTCTTGGTGCCGCTGCTGGCGGTGCTTTAGGGAACAAAGTTGGTAAAGGTGATGGTAAAATTGCTGCGACTGTTGTAGGTGCTGCAGTTGGTGGCTATGTGGGTAATATGATTCAACAAGGCCAACAGCAACCAGCAAATCCAAATGGACAGTAATGGTCTAAATAATTAACTGCTAAATTGTTTTTTGACTATGTAGGTGTTGATATAAAACAGCTACATAGTCAGTATTTGACTAGTTTTCTTACTTTTCTAAAATATTCTTTGCGACAGCTTTCATAATTTCTTCAGATAACGCCTCATCATTGACAGCGCGTGCAAGAATTAAACCACCAACAAGACTTGCGGTCAGTGCTAGAGCTTTTTCGTGTTGAACTTCTGCGGATTTCTGTGGAAATAATTGGGTCATCGCGTTTACAAATGCCCGAAACCCTGACGTTAAATGATCTCGTACCGTTGGAGTTTGTCGTGCAACATCGACACCGAGACTTGCCATAACACAGCCGATACTGGGCTGATCACGATGTGCTTTGGATAAATAGGCAGTAGTAATTGCTTTTAGTGCACTCCCAATTTCTTGACGTTCAGCCTGTTTTGCGACTTGTGACCAATTCTGAATATTATCTTCAAATGCACGGGTTAATGCTTCCAGCATCAGATTTTCTTTTGAATCAAACTGTCCATAGAACCCGCCATGAGTGAGACCAGCCTGTTTCATGAGATCGGCAACGCCAATCCCATCAAAACCATGTTCACGAAATAATTTTCCTGCGACATCCAATACACGTTCACGATTTTCGGCAGCTTGTAATTTACTGACCTTCATAGTCACGCTCCTGATTTTGCGTTCTATTGACATTATACATGATGAGCGTAATCTATTTATAAATGATGATCGTCATATTTAAATTGATTGTCAGTTATTATCAGTCATGCTGATCGGCCCAATCCATCACTGGATTTATTAGGAGTCAAATATGAAAACTCTACAACGTGTTGCCATCTTAGGTGGTTCACGGATTCCATTTGCAAGACAAAACACCAATTACGTGACGACAAGTAATACGGAGATGCTCACAGCGGCTCTCAAAGGGGTGGTTGATAAATTTGGTTTACAAGGTGAACCTCTTGGTGAAGTGGCAGCTGGCGCAGTGCTTAAGCATTCGCGTGATGCAAATATTAGCCGTGAGGCAGCTCTGGATAGTGGATTGTCACGCAATACACCAGCCTATGATGTGCAACAAGCATGTGCGACTTCGTTGCAAACTACTATCGCAGTGGGGAATAAAATTGCATTGGGGCAAATCGAAGTTGGTATTGCTGGTGGTGTGGATTCATCATCTGATGCACCAGTTGCATTAAACGAAAAACTTCGTCGATTACTTCTTAAGTTCAATCGTAGCAAAACGCGTGCGGATCGTTTGGAACTGATTACTGAGCTACGTCCAGATATGTTTGCACCATCTATTCCAAATGTGAATGAACGTCGTACAGGGTTATCGATGGGTGAACACTGTGAGTTGATGGTCAAAAACTGGAAAATTACGCGTGAGGCGCAAGATGAGTTAGCTTTAGCAAGTCATCTGAATGGTGCTCGAGCTTATAGTGATGGATTTTATAATGATCTTATCACGCCATTTAAGGGTTTAACGCGTGATAATAATTTGCGCGCGGATACTTCTTTAGAAAAGCTAGCCAAGCTTAAACCTGCATTTGATAAAACATCTGGTTTGGGAACATTAACTGCTGGTAATTCAACACCTTTAACAGATGGTGCTGCCGCAGTGCTATTGTCCTCGGAAAGCTGGGCGAAAGCACACGGACATGAGCCGCAGGCATTTTTGATTGATGCAGAAAGCGCTGCTGTGGATTTTTATGGTGAAAATCCAGAAGGTTTATTAATGGCGCCTGCACATGCTGTGCCTCGCTTACTTGCAAGAAATGGTTTGACCTTACAGGATTTCGATTTTTATGAAATTCATGAAGCATTTGCAGGTCAGGTGTTATGTACGCTTGCAGCGTGGGAAAGTGAAGAATATTGCAAAAACACATTAGGCTTAGATTCAGCACTCGGCTCAATTGATCGGCAAAAACTCAATGTTAAAGGAGGCTCAGTTGGCCTAGGTCATCCTTTTGCTGCGACAGGTGCTCGTATTCTTGCGACTGCAGCAAAGAATTTGGCTCAATACCGTGCACAAACAGGAAAATCAGGCCGAACATTGATTTCGATGTGTACTGCTGGTGGTTTAGGTGTAACAGCGATCATTGAAGGATAAGTTCAATCAAACGCATTTATTTTGCCAGCAATAGTGATTCAAAAGTGATTTAAGTCAATCTTCGGTCATATTTTCCATATTGTTTTTCCTATAATATGGTGAATAGAAAAAAGACCAAGGAATAACCATGCTGGCAAATAAAGCAACACAAGGCGCAAGTTACGCAATCTTTGTTCTAACGATCATGAATTTACTCAATTATCTTGATCGTTATGTGCCAAGTGTTGTGAAAGATTTATTTAAGCATGATTTAAAACTCACTGACTTTGAAACAAGCTTGCCAATTACTGGTTTTGTCTTGGTGTATATGATCTCAAGTGTCATCTTTGGTGCGCTTGCAGATCGTTTTCCTCGTAAATACCTCATCGCCGCTGGTGTCGTTGTCTGGTCAGTTGCCACAGCACTGGCTGCTTTTGCCACAGGTTTCTGGACATTTATGCTTGCTCGGGCTTTAGTGGGTGTAGGCGAGGCAGCCTATGCGACGCTTGCACCAGCATTGCTGAGTGATTTTTTCCCACCTGAACGCCGTAATCGGATTTTGACCATTTTTTATGTGGCGATTCCTGTTGGATCAGCAATGGGGTTCATTCTTGGTGGCATGTTCGGGCAAATGTATGGGTGGCGTGCAGCATTTTTGATTTGTGGCTTGCCTGGAATTTTAATGGCACTACTTGCACTTTGGATCAGAGATCCAGGTCGGGGTCATTATGATCATGATGCTGATGTGACTCCGCCAAAGTGGGGCGAAGCGATCGGTTTACTACTTCGTAATCGTGAATATATGCTAGTAGCTGCAGGCTATACCGTAGTGACGTTTGCAGCTGGAGCGCTGGCAGATTGGTTTCCGACTTTTTTACAACGTCATCGTGGGATGTCGATTGAGGCTTCTGGACATTATGTTGGAATGTCTGCGGTCGTTGGTGGTTTATTGGGAACAATCGTTGGTGGCTATTTGGCAGACTATTTAAAGAAACATACAAAACAGCCTTATATGGCGTTGTCTGGTTGGTCAATGCTGCTTGCGACAGTTTTTGGTTTGTTTGCATTGACTTTGCACGATGCAATGTCAGCGGTCGTGATGTTATTTTTCGCTCAGTTTTTCCTGTGGTTTTATAACGGTCCAGTCAATGCAATGCTCGCCAATTGTGTGCCGAGTAGTCTGCGCGTGCGTGCATTTGCGTTTACGATTTTGTTGATTCACTTACTCGGTGATGCGATTAGTCCATCGATTGTGGGACTCGCTTCAGACTATATTGGATTGCAACTTGCGATTCAGCTTGTGCCATTGATGATGGGTGTTGGAGCGTTTATTTGGTTGTATACATGGCGGGTTTTGCCTGAGCATGGAAATGGATAAATATAACTATTAAAACAGTTCACTGAGCTTGTTGAAGTGTGCGACAAAAGAGATTTCACTTTGGCAAGCTTTTTAAATCAGGAAATTTAAAAGACTTTTAATGCATTACATTTTATGAAACTGTAATCTTACTTGAATAACTTACAGCAATTGCCAACAGATCGAAAAAATATCTCCCCACGCTTTTTAACCAAAAAAAGGAAAAACCATGTCAGCTCAAGCCATTGCAGCATCATCCGCGATTGTAGAAGGCCAGCTTTTTAGTACTAAAGTCGATAAGGATTCAGTCATTGTGACTCGCGTTAATAATGAATTGAAAGCTTATTCTGCCAAATGTCCTCACCTTGGCTTACCACTCAGTCGTGGCAAAGTTGAAAGCGGTACACTGACATGCATGTTTCATGGTGCTGAATTTGATCTTGCGACTGGCAACAATGTGAAATGGGTGGATTCATTCCTTGGTTTGCCTTTGCCTAAATTCACACATGATGTGCTAGCTCTAGGTAAAAAACCATGTGGTCTAAAGCATTACAATGTCACAGAACAAGATGGACAAGTTTATTTGAGTGAGCAAGCCTAATAACACAGGTCATGTAAAACTTATTGGAATTTCCATTCAAATCACAACGTTTCATGACTTACGAATACATTGGATATGGGCTAGGATATTGCCCATATTCATTGATATAAAACAACGATCATGACAACTTTTACTTTTCCAAAACAATATCCACTTTATCTCGCCAATCGCCCAGTGACAACCCATGAGTGGTTAGATGTCACAGACAAATACACTCTGAAAACAGCGACTCAAGTTGCTCTCGCCGATGGTGCGATTATTGAGCAGGCAATTGCAGCCGCAGTTAAAGCTGAAAAGCCAATGGCGCAGCTTAAAACCTATCAGAAACAAGCCATTTTGCTTCATTGTGTGAAGCGTTTTACCGAGCGCTTTGACGAATTAGTGGAAGTCCTCATCGTTGAAGGTGGTAAATCACTGACTTCTGCAAAAGGTGAAGTACTGCGTCTGATTAGTACTTTTCAACTTGCTGCCGATGCTGTGACCCAATTGGATAAAGGTTCTGTCATGCCATTAGATGTCACGGCAACTGCAGGTGCATATCGCGGGATGACTCAGCGTGTTCCAGTGGGTGCAGTGTCTTTAATTAGTCCATTTAATTTTCCTCTGAATTTAACTGCACACAAGATTGCGCCTGCAATTGCTGCAGGTTGTCCATTTGTATTGAAACCTGCCAGTTTGACGCCTGTTAGCGCATTGATTATGGCTGAGGTGTTGGCTGAGACTGATTTGCCGATCGGGGCGTTTTCGATTTTGCCTTGTCATCGTGAAGGCGCAGATTTATTTGTCACGGATGATCGCTTTAAGCTGCTCAGTTTTACTGGTTCTGATCAAGTGGGTTGGGATATGAAGGCGCGAGCAGGGCGCAAAAAAGTCGTATTAGAGCTTGGTGGTAATGCTGCTGTGATTGTTGAGCCAGATACAGATATTGATGCTGCACTGGATCGTTTGGTGACTGGTTCATTTATCCAGTCAGGTCAAGTATGTATTAGCGTACAGCGTATTCTTGCGCATCAAGACATTTATGATGAATTAAAAACTAAGTTTGTCGCGCGTGTTAGTAAATTAAAAGCCGCTGATCCACATCTCGCTGATACTGTCATTGGTCCAATGATTAAGGAAAAAGAAGCGCTGCGCCTCAAAGGTTGGATTGATGATGCGATTAATCAGGGGGCAACTTTACTTGCTGGCGGTCATTTAAATGGTGTCATGCTTGAAGCGACCGTACTGGAAAATGTACCTGATGCATCTGATGTTTATCAAAATGAAGCTTTTGGCCCAGTCGTGATTTTAGAAAGATATGCTACTTTTGAAGAAGCAATTGAATTAGTGAATCAAAGTCGTTTTGGTCTACAAGCTGGTGTCTACACGCAGAATCTCACCAAGATGCTAAAAGCATGGGATGAGCTTCATGTCGGTGGTGTGATTATCAATGATGTTCCGACGTTTCGTGTCGATAACATGCCGTATGGCGGTGTGAAAGACAGTGGGTTGGGGCGTGAAGGTATTCGTTATGCGATTGCGGATATGTGTGAAGAGCGGGTATTAGTCATTAAACAATGATCGTGAGTTTACAATCAATAAAAGCCACTTATCTTGAGTGGCTTTTTTATATCAACTATAAAATGAGATTCGGTAGGCATTTAATTAGGCGATTTGCTCCAATATTGACATCCAAAGACAGATATTGGCATGCAATGACTCAGTAGAATGGTATTTAATAGCTGAGATTTCAGTTTTTGACCCCATAGGTAGACGTCATTTTATGCTGTTGACATGATCATTAGATGGCATATATTGGATGATAAAAGTAGTTCAGACAGAAAGCTTGGTCAGATTTATTCAGTTTTTAGTAGGAGTGTCATGATGGGTATTTTATCTATTAGTAAATTTACTGGAAAAGCTCAGCGAGCTTCCCATACAGTAGATAGCCTGATTCCACGTAAAGTGAAATTTGATTGGATTAACACACCACTTGAATGGATTCCTGGCCAACCATTTGCAAGTCATTTCATCAATGAAATCAATACAATTTTGCCTGCTGGTGAATTCTGGTTTTGCCGTTTATACAATAAAGCACTTCCGTTTGTCACTGATGAAAAACTGCGTGAAGATGTGCAGATGTTCATTCGTCAAGAAGCAATGCATGCGCGTGCTCATGGTAGTGCGATTAATGAATATCTAAAGACACACAATGTCGATACTGATCGCAATATGAAGATCATGGACATGCTATTTGATCAGTTATTAGCAGATGCGCCGTTGGGTTTGACTGTCCCTAAACTACTAGAAAAGCGTTGGTTATTATTACGTCTCGGCTTAGTTGCGACGATTGAACACATGACTTGTGTGCTAGGTAATTATGTTCTAGAAAATAAAGCTTGGGATGAAGTTGGTGCAGATCCTGTATTGCTGGATTTGTTGCGCTGGCACGGCGCCGAAGAAGTTGAGCATCGTAGTGTTGCATTTGATTTATATAAGCATTTAGGCGGAGATTATCTGTCTCGTTATTATTTATCATTAGTTGCTGTGCCTGCAATTCTTGGTCTTTGGGTTGATGGTGCAGCTAATTTTATGAGTCAAGATCCTCAATTTTCAGCAAAGAAACCAAGTGTTTTCAAACCTTGGATTTGGCGTCAATGGGCAAAGCAAAGCAAAACAGGACATTTACCTCATCCAATGTGGTTGATTATGCAACAAGTTTCCTACTTTAGTCCTTGGTATAATCCTGAAAAAGAAGGTTCTACTCAGGAAGCTTTAGCATATCTCAATTCATCGCCAGCAGCGAAACGTGCTCAAGAAATGGCGGCTTATTCGTAAGTTTTATTTGCTCCAAGATGTTATAAAAACACTCATAGTTTCTCAGAACCTATGAGTGTTTTTTTATTTAATACAATTTTTATCTCAAAAGTGACTTAGAATCACTCTTTAGTAAAAATTGAAGTGAAAAAGCCTGTCTACAAAAGCGCTGTGTTTTTATCAATGAATGTTGCTCAGTAGATATAGATAAGCAATAAAGGATTATCAGAAATGGAATTTTTGAAACTCATTCGTCAGTTACAAGGCAAGACCGAATATGCCGTTCATGGAACTTGTACCCCTGAATTTGAGCCACTGATTCAAGCATTACGTAAGACGATTCCACCAGAAACTAAGGGTGGTACGGCAATCGCAGTTTATTTTCGTGGTGAAAAAGTTGCAGATTTATGGATGGGCTTGCAGCAAGGTGCAACGCTTTGGAAAGAAGACACTTTGAGTCTGTCATATTCGACGGGCAAAGGTGTATTGGCAACATTAGTTCATATTTTAGTGAGCAAGGGACTACTGGAATATGATCGGCCTGTTTGTGAATATTGGCCTGAATTTATTGGTCATGGCAAAGAAAAAATTACACTAAGACATCTCTTGTCTCATGCGTCAGGCTTGCATGATATTCGTCATATTATTCAATCAGCTCATGTGATGCTGGATTGGGATGCAATGCTGAAAGCTTATCAGCAAGCGATTCCTCGTTTTGAACCTGATACAGATACTGCTTATCAAGCGTTAAGTTATGGCTGGCTCGTTGGTGGTGTGATTGAAAAAGTGATGAAAGAGCCTTTGGCGGTCACGTTAGAGCGTGAACTGGTACATCCACTGGGGATTGATGGTGAAGCATATTTTGGCGTGCCCGCATCTGAGTTGGGTCGTGTCGCACGTCCATATCGTAAAGCACCGCCAATCAGCGTACGTCCATTAAGTGATCCAAAGCCTTGGCCAAGCCAAGCGGCTTATCCTTTAACAACAATGCAAAAAGTGATGAAGTTGATTGGACATAATCCGCTTGAATCGCGAGATGCTTTAAGTCCTTATCGGATCAGTAAGTTTGATTTATTCTCGCCAGAGGCTCTACAGGCATCGATGCCTGCCGTCAATGGTGTTTTTACCGCGCGTGCTTTAGCAAAAATCTATGCCATGCTTGCTGCAGGTGGTGAGTTCGAAGGTCATCGTTATATCACGGGGCCTGTTTATCGTGAGCTTTCAAAAATCCAAAGTCGTCGTCGTGATCGCGTGATGCCCATATCGATGCACTGGCGTTTGGGGTATCATCGCATTATTACACTGGGGAAACGTGCACCAAATGGCTTTGGTCATATGGGTTACAATGGTTCTGGTGCATGGTGTGATCCAGTACGGCAATTAAGTTTTGCTTTCGTTACTTCGGTAAACATGGACTCAATGGCTGGTGATCCACGTTTATGGTGGTTGAGCCAGCGAGTTTTGCAAATCGCAGATGGCATCATTAGTGAAAAATAGTTTTTAAAAATAGGTGTTTGGAATAAAAATACTTATTTTTAATTCTTTATCTGTTTTATGGATTGGAAGTCAGCATGTATCAAGTTTTAGCACGTAAATATCGCCCGCGCAATTTTGCTGAATTGGTTGGGCAAACGCATGTGTCACGTGCGTTGGGCAGTGCGCTTGAGCGTGGACGACTTCATCATGCTTATCTATTCACAGGTACACGTGGCGTAGGTAAAACGACGATTGCACGAATTCTTTCAAAGTGTTTGAACTGTGAAACTGGAATCACTGCAACACCATGTGGTGTTTGTGGAACATGTCGAGCGATTGATGAAGGTCGTTTTATCGATTTGATCGAGATTGACGCGGCATCACGGACAAAAGTTGAGGATACGCGCGAACTATTAGATAACGTACCTTATGCACCGACACAAGGTCGCTATAAGGTTTATCTGATTGACGAAGTGCATATGTTGTCTACGCATAGCTTTAATGCGTTGCTGAAAACTTTGGAAGAGCCTCCAGAGCATGTGAAGTTTTTGCTGGCTACCACTGATCCACAAAAGTTACCTGTAACGGTTTTATCTCGCTGTTTGCAATTCACCTTACGTCCATTACCACGTCAAGAAATTCACGATCATCTCGCAGAAGTTCTGAAAAAAGAAAGTATTACATTTGATGATGCCGCGCTTTGGTTACTTGCGGAATCTGCGCAAGGCTCATTGCGTGATGCAATGTCATTGACTGATCAAGCGATTGCTTATGGTCAAGGCAGTGTGCAGGGCGAAGATGTGCAAGCGATGCTGGGTTTGCTAGATCGTAGTCAGGTTGCTAATTTGCTGTTGGCGATTCATCAAAGCGATAGTCAGCTCGTTGCAAAGATACTGTTTGACTTGTCTCAACAAGCAGTCGATGTCAGTGCGGTGTTAGATCAAATGATTACGCTGCTACACCAAGTTGCATTAGCACAATTATTGCCACAGCAAACAGATATTGGCACGCCAACAGAAGTTGAAATTCTGAAGAAAATGGCATCGAGTTTCGATCGTCAAGATGTGCAGTTGTATTATCAAATTGCATTACAAGGACGTGCTGATTTAAAACTTGCTGTCACTGCGCAGCAAGGATTCGAAATGTGTGTGCTTAGGCTATTGGCATTTCGTCCACTAGGGTTACATGAAACTATTTCGAGTTATTCTGAAAGTAAAAATTCTACTTTTAGATCAGGATTTAATATTGAAAATCAAAGTCAAGAAACTCAATCATTAGAGATTCAGTCTAAAAAAAACTCTGAATCTTTGATTGAGGCACAGAGTGTTACTGAAACGATTTCTGCTTCAGTTATTGATGAGATTGTACAAGAAGACTCGCAAGAAACACAGCAAGAAGAAATGGTATCGTCAGAAGAAGATGAAATTTCTCCAATCGATTATTCTGAAGATGACAAGGAGTTAGAGGATGAACCTGCTTATGTGCAGGCCGCTGAAATCATTGCCGAAGAAGCAGAGCCATTAGCGGTAGAAGATTCCGAAATAGAAGCCACGATAGAAAATGATGCTTCGTTAGATGACAGTAATGAAGAAGTAATCAATCATCATCAAGACATGTTTGCATTTGAAGAGACCCAAACTAAGTCAGTGCAATCTGTTCAGATTGAACCGATTGTGGCATCTCAAACTATCGTAGAAGATGTGCCAGTTTTAGAAACAGTTGCTGTAGAAGCAAAGGAGAAAGCCGTTGCTGAAGTACGTAGTACCAATATTACTTATGGTGATGATTCAACAAAAACACCATTTGAGATCCTAGCGCATCCATATGCTGAATTATCAGGCGACTGGACGGCGGAAAAGTGGGAGTATTGGCTACGTGAACGCGCGCAAGCAGGCGTATTATCGGGTGGCGAGTTGAGTCTAGGACAACATGGGTTAATACGTGGTGAAATCGGTGGCAAAGTTGAATTTGTGATTGCTGCAGAGCATCGTGTGCTGACTTCACAGATGCTAGATGGTTTACTTACGGCGTTAAAAGCAGATTGGCCAAAAACTCAACTTGAGATTGTTCATGCAACGCCAATTGAAATTACGCCAGTCAAACGTAAAGAAGCTCGTATCGTGCAGGCTCAGGTGAGAGCGCGCGAGTTACTGGTGAGTGATCCTGCAATTGAGCCACTGATGAGGTTGTTTGATGCGGAGGTTGTGGAACTGGTGATGAAAGAAGGGTAACTGGCTTAGTCAGCTACTTCTTTATAATTGCATAAATTGTAATGGGGTTAACTTTTTATAAAATTAAATCGATAATTCTCAAAGAAGCGAAAAGAAAGACTCTCCATATTCTCTAGATTAATGTCAATCTCTCCTTTCAATGGTTCTGCTTCTTCTTGATTACTGCACCATGAATCAACGCAATCAACACGTTCACCTTTTTCAACCAATACACGTATTATTTCGATCACTTGTCGTGTTGATTCAATTGATGAAGCATTTTCTGGATACCAATCTTCAGGCTCTCCAAAACCAAGTTCGATACTTCCGCTGCATAAATGCCTAAATCCACAGCTACAGCCAAACTCAGCAGTAACTAACCACTTATAATCAAACTTTAAATATTGGGTTTCTGGAATAAAGTCAGGTTCAGGAGAAAATTGAACGAACTCATTGTTATATGTTGATAAATCCTCATTTGTAGTCATGCTTAATACTGCCATATAACACATGATTTTCTCTTTTTACTCTCGAACCAACATCAACAACGCCAACTTCTCGCGTAAATCCGTAGGGATTGCTACAGGTTTACGTGTTTCACGATCTACAAATACATGGACAAATTGCCCTTGAGCTGTTGTTGCATCCGCACCTTCTTTAAACACGCCGATTTCATAATACACAGATGAATGCCCAAGGTGGGCAACGCGCAATCCACCATCTAAACGATCAGGAAAGGCAATCGGTGAAAAATAACTACAACCAGAATCGACAACCAAACCGATGACATTACCGTTATGGATATCGAGTCCGCCAATTTCAATCAGATAACGATTCACGATGGTATCAAAGTAGCTGTAATACATCACATTATTGACATGTCCATAAATGTCATTGTCAGCCCAACGGGTCGTAATATCGGTGTACCAGACGTAATCGGCGCGAGTATTCGGAGATGGACGTGTCATGAGTAAGCTGCCTGATAGATTGCCAGCGCATCTGATTCTGTCATTGCGCGTGGGTTATTCATAAGCAATCGTGTTTGTTTCATTGCATCGATTGCAAGTTGTTGTAAATAATCTTTGTGGACTGTCTGAAACTCACCATGATGATCTTTAAACCGAATTTCATTTAATTTTTTAGGTAAACCACTATCCGCAATATGCTTCTCTAAACGAGCAATCAGTTTGTTTGCGAGTTCCTCAGAGCTTCCAGAAGCATTCGGCTCAAGTGTTTTGTAGAGCTTAGCATACATATCTGTTGCATGTAACAAGTTGAAGCGCATAACATCAACTAAAACTAATGAATTGGACAGTCCATGCGGAATATGAAAATGACCACCCAATGGATACGCCAGCGCATGTACAGCGGCAACAGGTGAGTTAGCGAAGGCTTGGCCTGCCATCATTGCACCGAGCAGCATATTTTCACGCGCGACTAGATTTTTTCCATCATGGATTGCTGTTTGTAGATTTCGATCTAATAATCGTAAGGCTTCGCATGCAAGCATGTCTGAATATGGATTTTTTTTGATTGCGCTGGTATAGGATTCAATCGCATGAACCATCGCGTCAATGCCTGTGGCTGCAGTGACTTGAGGAGGTAAACCAATCGTGAGTTCAGCATCCAATATTGCTGCATCTGCGAGTAGTGTTGGCGAAACAACGCCCATCTTCGTAGTTTCGCCTGTTGTTACAATGGCTACAGCGGTCACTTCAGAGCCTGTACCTGCGGTTGTGGGGACTTGAATGAGTGGCAATCTGTTACCTGTAACGTTGTTAACGCCGTAAATTTCAGAAATATGCTGAGTTTGTGCAGGATTGGCAAGCAGTGCAATGAGTTTTGCAACATCCATCGAGCTACCGCCACCATAACCGACCACACCATCAATCCCAGATTGCTTGGCGGAGTTTGTTGCAGACAGGACGATGTTTTCTGGAGGGTCAGCTTGAACATCAGAGTAGATAGTCAGCTTTAAGCCTTTTTTTTCGATACTTTGGATTGCATCGAGATGAAGTTGAAATTCGACAATACCTGGATCAGTCACAAATAAAACATGCGTCATGCCCAAGTTTGCACAAATGTCACCGAGTTGATGACGACTGCCTGCAGCACAAACGATTTGACGAACTGTATCGAAGCTAAACCCTTGCATGAGACTAATCCTTTTGACTTATAGCGGTTAGCTATTTTCAAAGAAAATAACAATTTATCTGTGAGTAAATGGTTAATTACTCAAATTAGCTGCAGCAGAGAATACTGCATTAATGAATTGATGACTATGGCATTTTTGAAATTGAGTTAGGAATACAGTACAAGTGTATGTAATTTAAATTTGATGCTATTTGGCAGTTTTTAATGTACTCATTTTATCTACTTACAGTGCTCTTTTAGTTTTATTGATAATTCAAAAGTAATGAGTTTAGCTTTAGCGATATAATATTACTCAAAGCGCGAATTTAACTTTGCGATAGTTTTAGGTATTACATTTTTAAGTGAGTTGTATGAGAAAAATTATAAAGTTTGTTTTCCTTTCGACATACCTTACCGCTGGTATTGCATTCGCCGATGATGAAGTCTCCTTAGCTCTAGAGCATTCAGAAAAATGGTTAATGCCAGCTAAAGAGTGTCCTGCAGATGTAATTGGAGCACCTAAAGAGGTTTTATATGAAAATGGCTTGTGCTCAGGCCGAATAGATGAGTGTCTCTCAAGCTGCATGAATGGAAGCGCTAAGGTGTGCTACAACTTGGCTTTAGAATTACAAGCAACTAAGAAAAAAGAGTATGAGAAGTATTCCGAAGCCTTATTTCTTCAATCATGTAAGCTTGGTGGATTATCAGGCTGCACAAATCGTGCCGCTGGAATAGAAGCAGGGGTTGGCGAGCGTTTGCAAAAAACGTGCTCTATAAAAACATACGAAAATATATGTAAATTAGGTGATCCATGGTCATGTACTATGTTTGGACTTCATCTTGTTACTGGAGATGGAGTTAAAAAGAATTTTGTCAAAGCAAAACTTGTGATGGAATCATCATGTAAATATGGTAAAGATGACCCTGCGTGTGCTTATGCGCAGGCTCTGTTTAAAAAAATGGATAGTACCGAGACGTTACTGCCTAATAGGCAGTAACAATTCATACTTATTCGTTTTTCAAATCATAACGGTAGTGCGTACTAGGGTAATTTTTACATATTTCATCACTTCGCTGGTCTCAACGTAATCATCAGAACTCCAACAATATTTAAAGCACAACCAATCCACTGAATCCACGATAATGATTCGCCGAGAAGTGCAACCGCAAGCACGACAGTAATAATCGGCCCGCCAGCACTGAGCATTGCCGCTTGCGCTGGGCCAACTCGAGCGATGCCTTGCATGAGAAAGGTTGCGGGTAAAACCGTAGAAAACACACCTAAAGCAACACCATAGCCAATAATTGTTGGCGCAAGATGTGTGAGATGATCTAACGGCGCAGGTTGTACGATCAGATAGTGAGTGATTGATGCAATACAAGCCACACTCATTGCCAAACCTGTAAAACGCCAACTGCCAAAGCGTCGAATGAGCGTTGGCGTCATGACCAAATACAAGGCGTAAGCAAATGCGCTGGCAAACACAAATAAACTACCAGCCCATACGCCATTTGAATGCGTTTGCGCACCTTCACCGAGCATCACTGTAAGCGTACCATCATAACTCAAAATAATTGCCATGATGACGCGTGTATGAATAGCGCGCTTATACAATACAGCCATCATTAGAACGGTCAGTGTTGGATAGAGAAACAAAATGATTCGCTCAAGTGACGCAGAAATAAAGGTCAGCCCGATAAAATCCAAAATACTTGCAAGGTAATAACCAATTAACCCTGCGATGAACAATATTCCCCAATCTTTCGCGTTTGGTTTATCAGCAGTTCTTGGTGCGAAATAAGCAATCAGCAAAAAAAAGGGCAGTGCGCTGACCATGCGTAGCGCAAGTAGGGTTGGTGCGCTTAATGACGCATCGAGACCATAGGCTTTTTTGATGAAGATTGCTTTGATTGCGAACAAAAATGCAGACATCAGTACGCAGATTGAACCAAATAAAACATGCGAACGATGTTGAGTAATTGCGGAAGAAGACATGAACGGCGTAAACCATATTGCAACAAGAGATGGAAGTTTGAGCCATTTATTCATGAAGCACAATGTCAGTTTTCTTATGAAATCTAAAACTATTTTTTATAGGATATAAAGAACTTAATGATATGCGCAATGATCGTTGTGCTGAGAAATTAAACATTAAACACCAAATTGGTGCATAAAAATGACCGAACATGCCATTCTAAACAGTGCAACATGATGCCAGTCAGCGTATAATCGCGGTTCGCTGCCACCATATGTTTTCTTGCCTATGTTATATGCGTTGACTCGCCCTGTACTTTTTGCACTTGATCCAGAAAGTGCCCATCATGTGACGTTAAGTTCAATTGGATGTGCTGCGCGCCTTGGCGTCCTTCCAGTTCTTTTCCCTAAGATTTCTCAACCTGTGCAATGCATGGGGCTGACTTTTGATAATCCAGTTGGTTTGGCCGCGGGCTTAGATAAAAACGGCGAATATATTGATGCATTGGCTGCGCTAGGTTTCGGGTCAATTGAAATTGGTACGATTACACCACGCGCCCAAGATGGTAATCCTAAGCCACGTTTATTCCGCTTACCTAAAGCCAATGCGATTATTAATCGTATGGGATTCAATAATCACGGCGTTGATGCCTTAGTAAAGAATGTCGAAAAATCTAAATATAAAGGTATTTTGGGTATTAATATCGGTAAAAACTTCGATACACCTGTCGAGAATGCAGCTGACGATTATTTAAAATGCCTAGATAAAGTCTATGCACATGCGTCTTATGTCACCGTCAATATCTCCTCTCCAAATACACAAGGTCTACGCTCACTACAAAGCGGTGATGCACTGACGGTATTACTTAATACACTGAAAAATCGACAAGCACAATTGCATACGCAACATGGTCGCTATGTGCCTTTGGTCTTGAAAGTCGCACCTGATTTAGAGTCGAGCGATGTTGAGTTTATTAGTCAGCAGTTATTGAATTTTCAAATCGATGGTTTGATCACCACGAATACGACTTTAGGTCGTGTTGGTGTAGAAAACTTACCTTTCGGTGCTGAGGCTGGTGGTTTATCTGGTCAACCTGTATTTGATCGTAGCACAGCGATCCTGAAAGAATTTACAGCACAATTAGATGGAAAAATTCCTTTGATTGGCGTCGGTGGAATTTGTCAGGGTTCTGATGCAAAAGCCAAAATAGATGCTGGCGCAAGTTTAGTGCAGATTTATAGTGGCTTGATTTACCGTGGACCAGACCTTATTAATGAGAGTGTGAGAGCTCTTGCATGAGTGAATTTTCCGCCTTAGATATTATCATCACAGTAATTGTCCTGTTTAGCTTGTATCGCGGCTTTAAAGCAGGTTTAGTACAGTCACTGGTGGGTCTAGTCGGATGGTTTGCGACACTTTATGTCGGTACGCATTACGCACGTGGAATGGGTTATGTGTTTGCAGGAGCTGTTAAAGATCCTGTTTTGCAAACTGCATTGGCTTTTTTAGTGATTGTTCTACTGATGTTGACGATCGTCTGGGGCGCGAGTCTCATTCTCAAATCATTGATTGATGCACTAGCTTTAACTCCAATAGAAAAGCTCGCAGGTGGTATTTTTGGTGCGGTACGAGGTGTGCTGATTGTTTTAGTGGTGATGAGTTTTATTGGTTCATGGGCAAGTAAAGAATCATGGTGGCAACACTCAATTTTAGCCAAGTCACTGCTACCTTATGCGCCATTAGCCATGGTTGTTGGTCATGATCTCGCCACAACAGCATGGAGTGAGTTAAATCCTCATCATCTGACTGAAAAGCATAAGTTAATTGGTAAAGATACAAATCAAGATTAGTCGTATTTAGATTCATGCGAGGCGTGGGTCGTTAATACGATATACGCGTCGCTTAAACGTTTTATTTTTAGTCTTAGCCATCCGCGAGGTTGTTATGTGTGGAATCGTAGGCATTGCCGCTCAAACGCCAGTTAATCAAATGTTATATGATGCTTTAACGATGCTTCAGCATCGTGGGCAAGATGCTGCTGGTATTGTCAC
>JASLHI010000029.1 GCA_030149815.1 Aquirhabdus sp.
ATGCGAAACAAGAAGACGGCCATCAATTGATGGTCTTTTTCTTGTTTCGCATTGATTCTAAAAAATCAATTACTCAAACGGATGACGCAGTACGATTGTTTGTTCGCGATCTGGACCTGTTGAAATAATATCAACTGGGCAGCCGACTAGCTCTTCAATACGCTTGATATAAGCACGAGCATTAGCTGGAAGTTGTTCCAGTGTCGTTGCACCAATCGTTGATTCTGACCAACCAGGCATTGTTTCGTAGATCGGTTTTACATTTTCAAATGCTGTCGCATCAGATGAACCGATACAACCACAATCAGTCGCTTCGTAACGGACACAAATTTCGATTTCATCCAAACCATCCAACACGTCAAGCTTGGTCAAGCAAATACCACTGATTGAGTTCAACTCAACTGCGCGACGCAGCGCAACAGTATCAAACCAACCACAACGGCGTTGGCGACCCGTTGTTGCACCAAACTCATGACCGATCGTGCCGAGGTGTTTACCAATTGCACTACCAGTATCATTGCTTGCATCGTAAGGCAATTCAGTTGGGAATGGGCCCGCGCCGACACGTGTAGTGTAGGCTTTAGTGATACCCAAAACATAATCTAAATACAGTGGGCCAAAGCCAGAACCTGTGCTGACGCCGCCTGCAGTCGTGTTGCTGCTGGTGACGTAAGGGTAGGTACCGTGATCGATATCGAGTAATGAACCTTGTGCACCTTCAAACATCAAGGATTTACCTGCACGACGATAATCATGCAGTGTCTCGGTTACATCGCAAACGAGTGGGCGAATGATTTTTGCCCACTCACGTGCTTGTTCTAAGGTTTTTTCATAGCTAACTGCTTCAACGCCGTAGTATTGAGTCAGACGGAAGTTATGGTATTCCATGATTTCGCGTAAGCGTTCAGCAAAATCAGTATCGCGAATGAGATCCGCTAGACGCAAGCCACGACGTGCAATTTTGTCTTCGTATGCAGGACCAATGCCGCGACCAGTCGTACCAATTTTCGATGCACCGCGACGAATTTCACGTGCCTGATCGAGTGCGACATGGTAAGGCAGAATCAATGGGCAGTTTGGTGAAACGCGTAGACGTTCACGAACAGGAACACCTTTTTCTTCCAGCACTTTCATTTCTTTAATCAGCGCGTCAGGTGCAAGCACAACGCCGTTGCCGATTAAGCACAGTACGTTTTCACGCAAAATGCCTGATGGAATCAAATGGAGAACGGTTTTTACACCACCGACGACGAGTGTATGACCCGCATTATGACCGCCTTGAAAACGAACAACTGCGGCAGCTTGATCGGTGAGTAAATCCACGATCTTACCTTTGCCTTCATCGCCCCATTGCGTGCCTAGTACGACAACATTCTTACTCATACTACTGATTCCCATTGATTTTACATTAACTTTAAAACGGTTTTTTTGCCCTTAATATCAAAGTGCTGTGATTTTCCAGCCGCTTTGATCTTTGACAAAAGTATGTGTTGCGTATTGATTGACTTCAAGTGCATCAAGTTTTTCACTCGCGCTGAGAGCCTGAACTACGACATGCCCATCTGCTCTTGCTATTGCAATTGCTGATACTAAATCAGCATCTCGACCTGCAGGCGCTACAATAATTTTTTGTACATCTTCAGGTAAATATCCTGTCAATGTATACAAATCACAGCTAAAACCTGTGGCTGGACGTGCGCGACCAAACGCTTGGCCAACACCATCATAGCGTCCACCCTTAGCAAGCGGCGCTGCAAAATTTGGTGCGTAAACTGCAAAAACTAAACCCGTGTGGTAATGATAACCACGCAATTCAGTTGCATCGACACCGACATTAATGTCTGGCCAATGTGTTTGAACATGAGCGAGTGCAGCTGCGAGTTGATCGAGTGCACTCAATACATCTGTATGCAATTTTGCTTGTGTCGATAATTGTTCAGTTAGTGCTGAGATATCATGTCCCAGACGACCTAAAACAAGAAAATCCTGACCATGTGGCAGATCTTGGCAAAACTCTTTGAGTTCAGGAATTGATTTGCGTTGATAGATATCAAACAAAATTTGTTCTTGTTCACTGCTTAAGCCCGTCGCAACAGCGAGGGCACGAAATACTGCAACATGACCTAAATCTAGGTGTAGTTTTTCGGTTAGTCCAGCTTCGGCAAGTACCGTGAGCATGAGATCAATCATCTCAAGATCAGCTTCGATCCCCGCATGACCAAATAATTCGGCACCAATCTGTAACGGTGTACGTGAGGCTGATAATCCTTGTGGACGAGTATGCAGTACTGTCGCCGCGTAGCAATAACGCGAGACACCATCAGTTGGATTGACATGTGCATCAATACGTGCAACTTGCGGTGTAATGTCAGCGCGAACACCCATCAGTCGACCAGTCAACTGATCAATTAGTTTAAACGTCACTAAATCAAGATCATGGTTGTTGATACCAGCATTCACATCGTTGCTGGTTAAGAGAGATTCAACATATTCGATAAACGGCGTGTACACCAATGCGTAGCCACGTGAGGCTAGAGTATTCAATAAACGCTGACGCAATGATTCTATTCTGCGAGCCTGTATTGGCAAAATATCTGCAACGCCATCAGGCAACAACCAAGTTTCTGCAACTGGCATGACAAGTCCCATGCAAATGAAATCAAAATATGTGTTTTGATTAACAACATACGGTAAATCAAGAGATTGACTTGAAAATCAATCAGGCGTAAAAAAATCGGGAGACGTCCCGATGTCGGCATATTCTAACACGGGTAAATGTCTTGATGCAGCTTTTAGCTGATAAAACTTATGACAAATGTCACCCAATAAAAAAGCTTCTGATTAAATCGGAAGCTTTTTTGTAAATAACGAGGTTTAACGCTGACACATTAATTGCGCAGCGAACTCAGTAAGCGTAGGAATGAAATATACATCCAGACCAATGTTGCTAAGAGCGCAGTGGCACAGAACCATTCCATATACTTTGGTGCGCCCATTTGAGCACAGCGCTCAATCAAATCAAAATCCAAGATTAAATTGAGTGAAGCGATAATAGCAACAAATGCCGCAAAGCCAATCGCTAATACACCTGTCTGTTCAAATAGACCTGGAATAGTTGATTTAAATGCAAGTTGCATAATCATTTGCACAACAAAAATCAATGCAATTGCGATAGTTGCAGAAATCACGATGGATTTAAACTTTTCAGTTGCACGAATGATCCCTGCACGATACAACGCAAATAAGCTGATCGTTGTAACAAATGTCGCAAGGAGCGCGCTCGCAGGTACACCAGGGTAGCGAGTTTCATACATTGCAGATACACCGCCTAAAAACAACCCTTCAAATACTGCGTATGGAACTGCTAATGTTGAACTTGTCGTTGGCTTGAAGGTCATGATTAAAACCAGAACTAGGCCTGCAACAGCACCAGCAATCGCACCTAGTGGTGCAGGATTGCCAACCCCTTGATGCATTAAAGCAATTGAATAAGCATAAAATGCGATTGCAATCACCGCAGCGACAATCGTAAGAATCATCGATTTATTGACTGCACCTGCGACCGACATAGGTTGACTTGTCGGTACAAATTCTGCGCGACGTAGCATTGGATTGTCACTTTGCATAAAAATCCCCTGTTTTTAAATATTGATAGCGATTATTGATAAACGTTCCTATTAAACTGTGTTCTATTGTGACGTGCAATGCGAGTTTTAATGGAAAATGGTAACGATGAGCGGTCAAAATAATAAACGACCGAGCAGGTCTCTGTCATATTTAACATTTAATGTTATGCTTCACCTTAGAATACATTGGAGTACTGAGGATTTTGAAATCAGTCAGGCAAAACGCTAAAAGCGTCGCCGTTAAAAGCCAACATTTTCGTAATATTGGGTTGATGGGTCGTCCCGGCAAGACTTCTGTTGTGGATACCTTACATTTGATCCATGATCATATTGTTGCTTGCGGTCTGAATCCTATTTTTGATGAAGCGACTGCAGAGTTGGCTCAGATGCCAGCGGTTCAGGTGGTTTCTCGTGCGCTGTTGGGTGAGGTTTGTGATTTAGTGATTGTCGTCGGTGGTGATGGCTCTTTATTGCATGCAGCTCGGGTGTTGGCGCGTTATCAAACGCCAGTTCTTGGCGTAAATCGCGGTCGTTTGGGTTTTTTGGCCGATGTATCACCAGATGGTGTGATTGAAAAGCTGAATCATGTACTTAAAGGTGAGTTTACGCTGGATAAGCGATTCCTTTTACACATGGAAATTCGTACAGAAGGTCGTGTGACACATGAAGCGGTGGCATTGAATGATATCGTATTACATGCTGGTAAATCGGTGCATATGATTGATTTCGAATTAAGTATCGATGGTCATTTTGTCTATAGACAGCATAGTGATGGATTAATTATCGCTACGCCAACAGGATCTACAGCATACGCTTTATCTGCTGGAGGTCCAATCATGCATCCCTCAATGCTGGGTATTGTGCTTGCGCCAATGCATCCTCATACGCTATCTAGTCGCCCAATTGTGGTTGCTAGTGAATGTGAAATTAAAATCAATATTAAAGGCACACGAGTTCGCCCAATGGTGAGTGCGGATGGTCAATCTAGCGTGACGCTGGATGAAGGGGACTGGCTCTATATTCGTAAGCATCCCTTTAAATTAAATTTGCTGCATCCTCCCGGTTATGATTTTTATGCTGCTTGTCGGACTAAACTTGGCTGGAGTCATTATAAAGAAAGCAGCGATGAATAACCTTTGATACAGTTGTCATGAGTAAAACGATATGAGTAATGATGCAATGAATCCTGAAGCAGTTCTGGCAGCGTTGACACCTGAGATTGTAGATCGCCTGCGTACTGCAGTTGAAATTGGTAAATGGCCCAACGGTGATCGCATAACGCCAGAACAGCGCGAAACATCTATGCAAGCCGTTTTGATCTGGGAAATGAAGTATTTACCTGAAAATCAGCGCACTGGGTATATTGATAAAGGTAAAAAAGAAGGCGAGGCTTGTGATACTGATCATCCTCACAGCCATGCAGATGAAGAAAAACCTTTGCGACTCGTTTAATGTCAATTTTAACGTCAATGTAGCGATCTTGTTTTCGATGAGCTTTTCTTGACGAGTTTGAATATTGTTTGAATGTAAAGTCTCTTGAATTTTAATGTACTCATCTCAATAACTAGGATACGGTTTGTTTTGCGTATTCTAGTATTAGAAACCGTTTTCTAATGTGCGATTGATGAATTATTACAGGACATCAAAATATGCTATTTCATACCCCAAAATTTCAATCAGAAATGCGTATTACTCATTTAAATGAACGCTTAGAGTCTCATCAGCGTTTTTTGGCGAATGCGACTTTATCTAAATCCGAACAAAAAAAATTAACTAAGACTCAAGAAAAGAATCAAAAGATTCGGACAAAAGAGGGGAATCGAGTTTACGTTCTAGACTTTAAAGGTGATATTCAAGCCAGTGCAGTTGAGCATTTGCGCGAAGAAATCACAGTGATCTTGTCTATGGCGCGAGCAGGTCGTGATCAGATTGTTTTACGTTTGGAAAGCCCAGGTGGTTTAGTTCATGGCTATGGTTTGGCTGCAGCACAACTGGCACGTTTGCGCGATGCTGGATTTCATCTGACAGTTTGTATTGATAAAGTCGCGGCAAGCGGCGGCTATATGATGGCGTGTATTGCACAAGAAGTGGTTGCTGCACCTTTTGCGATTGTTGGTTCAATTGGTGTTGTTGCGCAAATGCCAAATTTTCATAAATTATTACAGTCATTAAAAATTGATTTTGATGTATATACTGCAGGGAAATATAAGCGTACGGTCACGATGTTTGGTGAGAACTCTGAAGAAGGGAAAGAGAAGTTTGAGGAGGAATTGGAGCAAACTCATCAATTGTTTAAACATTTCGTTGAAAAATATCGTCCGAACTTAGATGTTGCTGTGATTGCAACTGGTGAACATTGGTATGGTGAAGATGCGCTTAATTTGAAGCTTGTTGATCAACTACAAACCAGTGATGCGTATTTATTGTCTCTATTGCCGAAAAGTGATGTTTACTCAATCCAATCACGTCGCAAACTGACTTTAGGTGAGAAGTTAGGTTTACAGGCTGCACAACTTGCGGGTCAAGCCAGTTTACAATGGGCACCTCTTGTTGAGCAAAAAATTCAGAATGCTTTCGCCGCACTTACGCGTCGTGCGATTGAGTTTCGAGATCCAACGCTTTAATTTGATTGTTACTAACAATCAAAGAATCAAGGTTATGGGCTGTTTGAGCTTTTTATTAGAAGCCAAACAGCTTTTTTACATGAACTGTTAATGCAAAGAGTTATTTTATGTCAGCACTCATCGACAATCATTCCAAAATCATCGTCAAAGAGCATCTTGATCGATTGAGTGGCTTCGATCATAACAATACTGAACATAAACTCAGTGAAAGTGAGCGCAAACAGAAGTTTGAAGAAATTGCTACGGAGTTGAAGAAGAGAGATGCGGTGTTGGTGGCGCACTATTATTGTGATCCAGATATCCAAGCACTTGCAGAAGCCACAGGTGGTTGTGTTTCTGATTCGTTAGAAATGGCGCGTTTTGGGCGTGATCATTTGGCAACTACACTGATCGTTGCTGGCGTAAAATTTATGGGTGAGACTGCTAAAATTCTCAGTCCCGAAAAAACGGTACTCATGCCAACCTTAGAAGCAACCTGTTCGCTCGATTTAGGTTGTCCTGTCGATGAGTTCACGGCATTCTGTGATGCACACCCTGACCATACCGTAGTTGTGTATGCCAATACATCGGCAGCAGTAAAGGCAAGGGCAGATTGGGTTGTTACATCAAGTATTGCGGTCGATATTATTGAGCATCTGGATAGTTTGGGCGAAAAAATCATTTGGGCACCAGATCAACATTTAGGACGCTATATCCAAAAGAAAACTGGCGCTGATATGTTGCTCTGGGATGGCTCATGTATCGTCCATGAAGAATTCCGCGCACGTGGTTTAGAGCAAATGAAGGCGTTGTATCCTGATGCTGCGATTTTGGTACATCCTGAGTCACCAGAGTCAGTAATTGCTTTAGCTGATGCTGTTGGAAGTACTAGCCAATTAATTAAAGCCGCACAGACTTTGCCACATAAGCGCATGATCGTTGCTACCGATCGAGGCATTTTTTATAAAATGCAGCAAGCGGCACCAGATAAGATTCTGATTGAAGCGCCAACAGCAGGCGAGGGTGCAACTTGCCGTTCATGCGCGCACTGCCCTTGGATGGCGATGAATGAGCTGGATAACTTATTACATGTGTTAAAAACAGGTGATCAAGAGGTTCATGTCGATCCAAATTTAGCTTTGCGAGCAAAAGTTCCATTAGATCGCATGTTGAATTTTGCAAAACAACTCAAGGGCTAGGTTGAAATCATCATTTTTTCAGTGATTTAGTATGGAAAATGAACATATTATTAAAAATATTCTAGTTTTATGCTCAATTGCTTTAAAATCGTCCGCCTCGCAGTTGACGAGTGATGATGAACTCCCTAGAATACACCCCATCACGACGCGCTACGAAAGATAGCAGGTCAGTGATGTAAAAGGGTGATAAATAAGCCGTTTTATTCGGAGCGTAGCGCAGCCTGGTAGCGCATCTGGTTTGGGACCAGAGGGTCGTAGGTTCGAATCCTACCGTTCCGACCAATTTATTGGTTTATAGATTGGTCGATGTCACTTAGTAAGTCCGTAGGCAGTGTCGTTTAACAGTGTGTTTAAGATGTTGGTTTTAACGCTTCTGTTTATGATTATGCGCCTATAGCTCAGTTGGATAGAGCATCCGCCTTCTAAGCGGATGGCCGCAGGTTCGAATCCTGCTAGGCGCACCAAGCCTTATCCATGTTTTCCCGCTAAAATATCCATTGAATAACATCTCATGTTGTCAATTGGCGTCTATGGTGGCTATAGCTCAGTTGGTAGAGCCCCGGGTTGTGATCTCGGTTGTCGTGGGTTCGAGTCCCATTAGCCACCCCATTTAATAATTTTATTTCTTGTTAACATATCTTTATGCGATAAAGGTATTTTTTTATTGTGCTGTTTTGGTCTGTTCTAACAAACTAGAATATTTTAACAATACTAAATCGCGCTTTAAGTGTCACAGCGTTCGGCATCTCATATTTTATAAATGGGGCTGTAGTAGATTAGCTCTATGTTAGTCTACAAAAATGAAGATAACGAATTGTAAGTTAAGTAAAAAAGTGCAATGGAAGTTACTGGAGTATTTTGTACTTGAAGTAACGGCTCGTTCTGCTGCTGATTTACTCGAAATTCAGCCCAATAGTGCAGCCCTGTTTTACCGCAAAATACGCGAAGTTATCACCTATCATTTAGAGCTAGAAG
>JASLHI010000057.1 GCA_030149815.1 Aquirhabdus sp.
GCAAGACCCGTCAAACGCGGCAGCGACATAAAAACTCCTGAGAAACATGCCCATCTGGGCTACAATGCCGAGTATTAAAGCATTTTTGCGCTGTTTCGCAAATGACCAATGCTATGACCAACACACAAAGCCTACAGATGACGACGTAAATAATGAGCCAAAACCCAAAGAACGAAGATTTAAGTGCCATAGATAGCCTTGATGGCTGGTCGGAAGATGATTCGACGCTGAATGATACTCGAGCAAGTATCGAAATTGATGACAGTCCTGATGATTTTGGTTTACATGCACACCCAGCAACGCATATTGTCAAAACAGCAGTGATTGATGAATCATTGATTGGTTTACGTTTTGATCAGGTTTCAGCTTCGTTATTTTCTGAATTTTCACGTGAAAAACTGAAAGAGTGGATGCTTGCTGGTGACCTGACGTTTGATGGAAAGATTGTTAAACCAAAGTCTCGTGCTTTAGGCGGTGAAAAAATTGAATTAGATGTGACGCTTGCTGCACAAACTCGTAGTTTGCCAGAAGAAATGGCACTCAATATTGTTTATGAAGATGATCAAATTATTGTCATCAATAAACCTGCAGGATTGGTTGTTCATCCAGGCGTGGGAAATTGGTCTGGTACATTGGTCAATGGTCTATTACATCATGACCCACGTTTAGCGGAGCTACCGCGCGCGGGTTTGGTACATCGTATTGATAAAGATACTAGTGGTTTGTTGGTTATCGCAAAAACTTTGGTCGCACAACATAGTTTGTCGCAGCAACTTGCAGAAAAGTCAGTTTTCCGAATCTACGATGCGGTTGCTGTGGGACATGTGATTGCGGGTGGCACAATTGATGAACCAATCCGCCGTCATTCGACCGATCGCTTGAAAATGGCTGTGCAGCATGGTGGTCGAGATTCAGTGACTCATTATCGTGTTGCCGAACGTTTTGGGTCACATACTTTATTGCGTGTGCAATTAGAAACAGGACGCACTCATCAAATTCGTGTTCACATGTCACATATTGGTTTTCCTTTAGTTGGTGATGCAACTTATGGTGGACGGGCGCGGTTACCACGTGGAATCACTGCGGAATTGGTTCAAACGTTACAGCAGTTTAAGCGTCAGGCCTTGCATGCACGTGAGTTAGGTTTGGTTCACCCTGTGACTGGTGAGGAGATGCATTTTGAAGCGCCATGGCCAGATGATTTTACACATTTGGTCAAAATGTTACGCAAAGAAGCACAGCCAGATTTAAGTCAATTCCGCTAGACTGAATTGGTGTTAAAAATGCAATTTGCTTGGTGGAGATAATTTTGACAACTCATGTGATCAGTTCTGTTTTAGATTCTGTGAATACATCATTACCTTGGCTTGAAGCGAAGGGTTTGCCGTCGTCAGTTCTAGCAGGGCAGACTTTACGGCGCACAGCGGGATATTGTCAGCCACCATATGACACATTTAATTTGGCGCTACATGTGGGTGACGATCCTGCTGTTGTCCATGCCAATCGGATGAAACTTTTACAAATTCTTGCGCCTTATGGCTGTGAACGTTTGGTGTGGTTAAATCAAGTTCATGGTACTCATGTATTTCGAGTGACGGCAGAATTGAGTGCTTCCGTGCCTGATGCAGATGCGATCGTGACTGATCAAGTCGGAGTTGGTTGCGTGATTATGACTGCGGATTGTTTACCTGTTGTATTGAGTAATGCCGATGGAACAGAGGTGGCGTGTGTTCATGCAGGATGGCGAGGGTTGTTGTCAGGTGTGATTGAAGCCGCTGCGGATGCAATGCATGAGCCGCCGAGCTTTGCGTGGTTAGGTGCGGCAATTGGTGCGGAATGCTTTGAAGTTGGCGCAGAGGTTCGTACGCAGTTTGTGCAAGAAGATCCTGCGAGTGTTATTGCATTTACTGCATTGCCAAATGGTAAAGATAATGCTGATTTATATCAGCTTGCGCGGTTACGTTTAATGCGAATTGGTGTGGAGCGGGTGAGTGGTGGCGAGCATTGCACGATGACAAATCATCAGGATTTTTTTTCCTATCGTCGTGATGGTCATACAGGAAGAATGGCGACAGTGGTCATGATTCGTCCTCAACCTAAAACTGCATAAATGATTAAAAGTAATCAGTATATTGAGAAAATCAGATTATAATTGTATTTATACCAACTGTTTGTTGATTGAGTAGCTATGAGTCATACTTCTTCGAAACGCATGTGTGTTGTTTACCATAGTGCTTATGGTCACACCGCACGTATTGCTCAAGCGATTGTGGAAGGGGCTAATCGTGTCGAGAATATAGATGCAACGCTCATCTCAGTTGAACATATGGATCATTATAAGTGGGAACAACTCGATCAAGCGGATGTCTTGGTCTTTGGATCACCCACCTATATGGGCAGTGTCACAGGACAATTTAAGTTATTCATGGATTCGACATCAAGTCGTTGGATCGCGCGAAGCTGGTCAGGAAAACTTGCCGCGGGTTTTGCAAATTCTGGTGGGTTGAGTGGCGATAAATTGGCAGTACTTCAGCAAATTTGTTTATTCGCTATGCAACATGGCATGGTGTGGAGTGGATTACCACTGATGTCACAAGGTCATGAGACAACGGATTTGAATCGTTTGGCGAGCTTTCTGGGGCTAATGACACAATCTGATAACCTACCTGTTGCGCAAACACCACCTGTTGGAGATATTGAGACGGCACATTGGTTTGGTCAACATTTAGCAAAGCTTGCATTACGCATGCAGTAAAGGATTAACAATTAGATGAGTCACGTGTTGAATAATGAAGTAGAAGCAGGAACAGCCTCTAAAATAGTTAATGTCGCCGTAGGTTTAATCGTTAAAAATGGTCAAGCATTATTAGCCAAGCGCGCTGAACACCAACATCAAGGTGGGCGTTTTGAGTTTCCAGGCGGCAAAGTCGAATCAGGAGAGTTAGTCACGGATGCTCTCGCTCGTGAATTACATGAAGAGCTTGGAATTCACATTGATGATCCGCAATTTATTCAACGCCTCACTTATCGTTATCCAGAAAAGACTGTGTGTTTGCATGTTTATCGTATTGAATCTTTTGATGGTGAACCGATTGGGCGAGAAGGACAGCCACTACATTGGGTTAATTTGGATCAGCTGTTTGAACTGAATTTTCCTGATGCCAATCGACCGATTGTACGCGCAGCACAATTACCATCACGTTATTCGATCACATCGAATCTCATGATGCCTGAACATGACGCTATTCCGGCATGGTTGGCAGAGCAAGCGATTGAAAAAGAAACGGATGCGTGGGTTTATGTCAGATTACCTAAAGTGTCATCTGATATTTACGAAGCAGCAATTCAAAAGCTAGCTATGCTACGTCCTGACTTAAATTTGATTGCGGCTTGGGATGCGTCAGAATCAATTAATGTATTCATTCGTGGTCGCCATTTAACTCAATCAGCATTACTTGAGCAAACTGACTTAGTTCGTTCTTCTGAAGAAGATTTCTGGTTTGCAGCGTGTCATGATGAAAAGTCGATTAAGCATGCTATGCAATTAGGTGTTGATGCCATCACGCTAGGTTCAGTATTCGCCACACCGACACATCCTGATCACGAAACTTTGGGGTGGGATGGTTTTGCTCAGTTAACTCAATTAAGCGACATTCCTGTCTATGCACTTGGCGGCATGCACGTGAAAGATTTGGATGATGTTCGTGCAAATGGTGGATTTGGGGTTGCAGGGATTAGATTTGTTTAGGCGAATACAAATTTCTTAAAAAAAATGCCCATATCAGGGCATTTTTTATTGGATTATTTTTGATGAATAACTGATAAAAATATTTGAACAATAATCGAACGTTATTTACTGTCCTTGCAAATGCCCATTCGCTTCATTTACGACATCAGGTTTATTTTGCATTGCTCCTGCTAGTGAAATGAGCTGCCAGAAGCCAGATTTTTGTTGCGAAGATTTTGCTAAAACTAAACCGCGTCGTGCCATACCTTCTGCCGTTGCGCCATCTTTTTTCTTCAAGGCAACTTCACTTAAACGTGCATAAACGCTTGAATATTGAGGTGCAATACGTTGAACCTGAATGTAGGTTTCTTCAGCATCATCTAATTGTCCGATCTGTAATTGCTTCAAACCCTGTGCCATGAGTTTCTGCACCAACGGGATATTACGCCCATCTCGAAGCACAACTTGGGGCTGCGGTGGCGCTGGTAAAGCAGGAAGGGCTTGTGACTCAAGCAGTGGATATCCAAACTCAGGCTGAGGTGTCGTTGGACTATAGGGCGCAGCTGGTCGCACAATAACGGGAGTTGGATGCGGATGTACCGCTTTGGGTACAGGTTTTGTCGGCTTAGGCAGAGTGGTTTGACAACCAGCAAGCACAGCAAATCCCAAAATGACCAGCAATTTTGAGACTGGCTGGATTGGAGTCGTTTGATTGAAAGCTTTATTCATCATGTTTTGCATTAGAAGCTTTCCATTGCACGATCGAGTGCCGATGTAGAGCGCGTTGGTGGTGCGAGATTACGGGCAGGTGCTACAGGAGCCGAGGGTTGTCCAATCGGATTACCATTAGCATCTGTTGCGGAATTGTTAGGCGTAATTGTTGGCGCATTAGGATCCATAGCGGCACTTTGTAATGCTTGCATTTGATCAATTTTTGCTTGACCACAAGGTGTTGCTTGTGACGGCATTGTATTACGCAGCATCGGAATATATGTTGCTCCAGCACAACCTTCCGCAGAAACTTGCCCGCTTGTTGTATCTAGCCATTGCCAAACGACATTATCAGGTTGTGCAAATGCAACAGGCGTGAGTTTAAGACGACTCATTAAGTCAATCCAAATCGGTAGTGCACCTGTTGCACCTGATAATCCCGTTGGACGATTGTCGTCTTGACCAACCCAAACAACAGCAGTGTAATTTCCACTATAACCTGCAAACCATGAGTCGCGTAGATCATTGGTTGTACCAGTTTTTCCTGCTAAATTCAGTGTTGTGGGTAGTGTGCGATTGACAGCAGCTGCGGTTCCTGATTTGACAACCTGTTGCATTGCATAATTCAACAAATAAGTTGCTGCAGGATCGGAACCTTGTTGCATTGATAAACCAAATCGTTGAATGGGCTGTCCATTTGATTTGATCACAGAAATAATTGCGTGTGGTGGATGTTGAAAGCCATCAGAAGCAATCGTCTGATACATATTCAAAATATCAAGTGGTGATAAATTTGCAGCGCCCAGAAGGATGGAGGGGTAGCCTGTTAGTGTTGCATCCACGCCTAGATTTTTTAAGGTATTAATGACTTGAGGCACACCAAGTTGCATACCTAAATGTACGGTTGCCTGATTATATGAATGTGCCAGAGCTTCAGTCAGACTGACAACACCATGATCTTGTAGATCATAGTTCTTTGGCTGCCAATGAGTTAAACCAGCGCCTGATATATCGACAGGGCCATCGTCGAGTAATGAGGTCAAGTTGTAGCGACCAGATGCTAATGCCGTGAGATAAACAGCAGGCTTAAATAAAGATCCAACTTGTCTACGAGCATCTAAGGCACGGTTATACCCCGTAAATAAACCTGAGCCTCCAACGACTGCAAGAATTTCACCGTTTTGTGGATTACTGACTAGAACTGCACCTTGTAGACCCGTGAGACGCTTAGGATTAGATTTTACAATTCTATTGATCGTTTGATCGAAAGCCGCATTTGCTGCATTTTGTACACGTGGATCTAATGTTGTAAAAATTTGCAGACCATCACTAGTTAAGTCGCTTTCTTGATATTCAAGGCGTAAGCGACGACGCACTAAATCAAGAAAGTCTGGATATAAACTTTGACCTGCTGTTGGTTTTTTCACAATTCCAAGCGGGGCATCATGCGCTGCTTGATATTGATCTTGTGTAATTTTTCCTTGCGCAAGCATATTATCCAGCACGACATTTCTGCGAGCTAAGGCGGCCTCAGGGTGGCGCCAAGGGTTATATTCACTGGGTCCTTTGACTAATCCAACTAATAAAGCAACTTGAGGCAGTTTGAGCTCTTGAATGGGTTGCCCAAAATAAAATTGAGCCGCCAGACCAAAACCATTAATCGAGTGATTGCCATTTTGACCGAGGTTAATTTCATTTAAATAGGTTTCTAAAATCTCATTCTTGGAGTAATGCGTTTCCAATAATAAAGCCATGACGGCTTCTGTCGCTTTACGCTTAAGGGTTCTTTCGTTAGTCAAATAAAAATTCTTCACTAACTGTTGTGTAAGTGTCGAACCACCTTGTCTTGCGCCACCAGTTGCATTAGATAGTAATGCACGCCCTAAACCACGCACGGATATACCATGATGCTGGTAAAACGAATGATCTTCCGTTGCAATCAGCGCATCAATCAGTGGTTGGGGCGTATCACTGAGTTTAATGAGTACGCGATCTTCATTAATACGAGGATAAATTCCACCAATGAGTACTGGTTCTAAACGAACAACACCCGTACTGTTGGTCTGTGTGCTTTGAATGTCGGCAATCGCTGCGGATCCAAATTGAATTTTTAAAACTTGTTCTGGTTCTAGAGACGTTCCGAAGTTAAAACCACGCGTGTGAATGAACATCGCGCCGCCATTATTAGTAAAAGTCCCAGAAGTTTGATAATCACTAGTATTTTTATAGCCGAGTAAGGTTAATTCATCTTTAACTGACTTTGCATCAACATTTGCACCAACATATAGTTCTAAAGGACGAGCATAAACTTTGGCTGGAATCTCCCAACGCTGACCTTCAAATTTTGTGCGCACAACGCTATCGAGTCTCATCACATAGATTGCCAATGCAACAAAGCTAAGAACGACAATCACAAGAAAAAGTAATGCGACTACAACTAATCCTTTATTAGATTGAGGAGTGCCATTCCTGAGATTCGAGATACGTGAAATGACTTTCGACTTATTAGAGAAATTAGAACCAGACAAAATAATGCGCCGTAAGGTGGTAAAAAATTAGATAAATGATGCGACAGTATAAGTTTAGATGCAATCACTCTTCGTGAAGAAAACGTGGTGCTTTCGTGAATAAAAAGAGAATGGTATTGAGTTACTAATGAGTAGATAGGAAATGTAATACCGATAGAGTAACGTTTGCATCTAATTTGGATAAAAAGTAGTCTATTTTGCCCTAAAGCGCTCGAAAAGCGAACAACCGAGCGTAAATTCGAAGAAAGGGTTTGACATGGTTGAGGAAGTGTATAGAATGCACCCCACAGCGACGGTGATGTGCTTTTAAATAAGTAGATTAAACAATAGCTTAGAAGATTTGC
>JASLHI010000046.1 GCA_030149815.1 Aquirhabdus sp.
CGATGATTAGCCCTTGGCTGCTAAGTTCATTAATAACGCCTTGGGAAATCCCAGCGGTAAGGGCAGAGGCTAAAATAGAATCGACAGTTTCTTTGTTAGCAAGACGATCAACGATACCCGATAAACCTTGACCATTTAAGGCACTGTTGATGGTGGCATCTGTAGCCGCGATTGCAGAGCTGGTTACTACTGCTGCAGTGGCAGCAGATAGTCCAGCGGCAGTCGCTCCTGTCGCTCCAGCCGTACTTACAACAGCAGCCCCCGCCGCAGCTCCCGCACCCGCCGTCGCAATCGTCACTGCAATCGCAATCACCAACTGACTTTCCACACCCAGATTCGTACTGCTTTGATGCTGATGCTCATAAATCTGCTGGATCTGGTTGTAATCTACCTGACCATTCGCCTGCATATTCGCCAGCCAACTCATATTCGACTGCTGCGCCAACTGACTCACCACATCCTGAATCGTCTGCGTACTTGGGGTATTGCCATTATTACTATTGCTATTGCTACTAACAGGAATATCAACCTGAACCCCTTGCGCCGCATTCACAACCAACTGACCCGTATACTGCATCTGCGACAATTGCGATGTTTTGCTCGCCGTACTGTCCATCTTGCTACTGACCAGCCATGGATTGGTGCTACTACTGCTATATGCCTGCTCCAATAAATTATTCACCGCACCCAGAACCACCTGACCCTGAGAACTACTGAGCGTGATATTACCGCCTGACGTGAAATCAGTACCCTGAGACGTCATATCACCCTGAGCCTGAATATTAATTCCACCTGAGCCAGCGGTGAGGGTAGAGACCTGACCCGTCTGTCTAACGTTCATGCCCTGACCCTGACCATCGCTACCCGCAATCATAGTGCCCACAACACCTGACCATGAAGCAGCCTGACCCAATCCACTGATCTTACTTGAGAAAGAACTCTGACTCTGATCAACGTTATATCCCGCCAGTAGATCAATCACGCCCTGTAGACTACTCAGATTAATCGTCGAACCACTCAGATTTGCCGCTTGCAGCATGATATCGCCAGTCTTGCTATCTACACTCAGCGTACCGCCTGCATTCAGATTACTTGCCACAACCGTGCTGTTATTGTCTGTTACCGAATTGCGTGTTGTCGTTGAGCCAAGGAATCCATGATCTTTCGTCATGTTGGCTGCACTGAATTGGCTGGTATTATTGCCATTCGCAATCAACACCCCTAACGCACCGCTGAGATCAAGATTGCCACCGCTACTGATCTGCGCAGCCATCTCACTGAGAATGCCACCCGCATTGATATTTAAATCACCCAGACTGGAAATCGTACTGCTGTAATCTGTTGTTGTACTCAAATTCGTATAGTTACTACTGTTTCTGATCAGATCAAGCTGAGAGGCGAGTTGTAGTGGGCTGATCTGGATATTATTCTCTGCAAGCAGATTAGTGACACCTCCCGCACTCTGATTACTGATCTGAGCACCATTCACATCTAGATTGTTGCCTGCAATCACAGTCAACTTACCGCCCGTTCCATCACCACCTACATACAAGCCTGCAATCCGATTAAGGCTCGTCTGGCTAGAACTACTTAAACCAAAAGTATTAGCCGAACTATCAGTTGTACTACTAATATCAATATTATTGCCGGCTTTCAGAACCAGATTCTGATCCGCAGTGATCGTCCCACCCAGATTATTTAAATCATTGAGTGCAGCCAATCCCACCTGAGTTCCAGCAATATTTCCCGTATTACTGATGTTATTGGCATTGATCACAACCACTTGTTCGCCTGCAATCGTCCCACTATTCGTGACGTCGCCTGTTGTATTCAACTGAATCTGGTTGGCAGAAATCAGTGCACCATTGCTATTGACAGTCCCAGCTTGCGGAAGCAAATACACCTGAGGCACTAAAGCATTCTCGATCGTGCCATCAGGAAGAGTCACAGGTTCACTGACCAGCCAGACAATATCTGAAGTCAACTGAGCCATTTGCGCCGCAGTCAGACCCACACCCACAGTCAATCCTTGCTGTTTGGCAAAAGTCGCGCCATTGGTCAACAATGCTGCGTATTCAGAGTTTGTTGTGTTATAGCCAGAAATAAAGGCTTTACCCGTTAGTGCACCGACTTGCTGATTAATGAGTTGCTGCTGATAAAAAGCATCACCAATCTGTTTTTGAGTAATGTTTGAAGTGGTTTGCAAGCTTTGTAAGAGCGTATCTGCACTCGCCAGATTTCCTGTACTTGTTGGACTAAGAAACCGTGGATCGGTCTCAACGATATAAGTCGCTGAAGGACTTGAATTAATCTGATAAAGCGCAATCTGCGGCAAATTCAGATTAGGTAAAGTCGCTAGTATGCCTTTTACTTGTGGAGGCTGATTCAGTGCATTGGTCTGACTGGATAGCTGAGCTGTATTGATTTGCCGTGTGATCTGCGCAGGCGTTAATATCGGTGCGAGGGCAGGGGCTTCATCATTGGCAGGCTGAATCAGGCTAGGGGCATCATTGATGATCTGAGCTTGTGCTCCAGTAACAGCCGTAGTTTGTGCTGTAAGACTTATAAGGGGCGATGTGTTATTACCACTATAACCGCCAGATGTATTCGTAAATCCTTGCTGCGTATTTGTAGTAGAGTTGCCTGCCGTACCATTGGGCGTGGATGCGGTATTGGACTGAATTGAACCTCCAGCACCAATAACCGCAGAAGTGGTGACAATATCTGCTGGGTTATAAGCAAGCCAACCCGTCGTCAGCGTTCTATCATGACAACAACTTCTGCGATTAACGTAATAGTTATCGTAAGATCCTGTTTCATGAATGGTCGTAGTGCCTTGTGTGGCGACATTATTCAAATTGCTTAAATTGGCAATCAGATTACCACCGACGATGATCTGGCTGTTTTGATTGGTGGTAAAGGTTTTCCCGAGTAGATTTAAATCGCCGCCCACTAAAATCTGAGCAGGGTCACTTGCGGTGAGTTGATCACTGGTCACCGTTTTGGTGGTTTGATATTCAGTGAAGTTGTCTGCATTATATCTCACTCCATTGACCGTTGTTGTCCCGTACTTAATTTGACAGCTCGAAGAGTCATGGTAGCAATCAGCTGGAACATCAAAGCTATTTCCACTATGAATGACAAACTGACTTGTTGGAATATCTCCAAACTGTGAGATCCCTGTCACACCAGGCCCCTGTGTTGTGCCATTTAACTCGATGTAAAATACGCTAGAATTCAATGTCCAATAATCTTCTGCAGTTGAAGATTGCGTGACTGGCGCGTAGGCAAAATAAACATCCTGATTCAGCAAATGTGCTGTATTGATGTTCATACTGCCAACTGACTGCAGGGTAGCACTTAGATTGTTGACCTGCTGAGCCTGCCCGATGGCATTGTTGTTACTATCTAAACTTCCACCAATGTTAAGATTTCCTAGGCTTAAGATCATTGCCCCATTATTGGTGGTCAAAATGGCATTGGGGTTTAGATTAGGGTCGTTATTCAGCGTCTGTACACCGAGCTCCATATCTTGTCGTGCTGCGATGACAGGTGCAGCACCATTAGCAGGAGTGTTGTTCAATGTTTGTGTAGCGATAGCGATTTTATCACCATAGATTTTGGCATTGCCGCCGATATTGCTGATCGTGCCTGCGGTAATGAGAGTAGTGCTGGCGTTGATCAGTCCTTTGTTATCTACTAAACCATTACTGGTACTCCCACCCGTATTAATCTCAAGCGTATTGCCTGCGACAATCGTCCCATCTTGAGTGTTAATTAGGGTTTGATTGTTGGTTTTAATTTGAATATTGGTTGCGGAAATTGCACCACCATTATCCATGCCTTGGCTATTTAATACGATTGCTGTGGGCGAAATGATCTGACCATATCCAGTATTATCAATCGCGCCTTGAGTCGCATTTAGGTTGATATCTGCTGTGGTTGAGCCGATCTGTCCGCCATAATTGCTGATCAGGGTGCCAGTGAGTTGAATCGAATTGACGGCACTTAGCGTGCCGTAACCATTGTCGATTACTTCAGAGCTATTGATGTTAAGTTTTCCCCCCGTAGAAATATTGCCAGTTTCGTTGATGAGCTGTGTTAAGTTTAAGTTGAGATCATTGGGGGTATAAATGACACCACTATTACTTAATACTGCTAGGTTTTGTAATTGTAGATTTGTGGCAATAATACCTAATGGATTTGAAGTAGTCGCATTTTGATCATTGTTGTTGTAGATGTTTTGCCCATTAGTATTAATGGTCAATGCTTGTCCTGCTTGAATAAGACTCGCATCGTTGGTCAGTACTCCTGAATTAATCGCAACGGTATTTCCCTTAATTGCCCCGCCTTGTGTATTGTTTAAGGCTTGATTATTGGTCTCGATTTGCACATTCGGGGCATAGATAACCCCACCATTATTTAGACCTTGACTGTTTAAACTTACATTTGCTGCTGAAGTGATTTGACCATTTGCAGTGTTATCAATAATGCCCTGTGTGGCACTTAACGTGACATCACCTGTGGTTGAACCGATTTGTCCGCCAGCATTGTTAATCAGGGAACCACTTGTAACTTGTAGATCATTGGCAGAAACCAGAGATCCATGCATATTGTAAATAGGTCCTGAAGTAGTGAGCGTCAATTGATCGCCGCTAGAGATGTTTCCACCGAGGTTTTTTAGTCTTGTTAAGTTTAAATTGAGATTGTTTGGGGTATAAATAATGCCGTTACTATTGTCTAGCGTGGAGATGTTTTGTAATTGCAGATTCGTGGCAATAATGCCTAAAGGGTTAGTTGAAGTTGCCGCTGTATCATTAGTATTGGTAAGATTTTGTCCATTTGCATTGAGACGAAGAGCTTGTCCAGCTTGAATTAGACTTGAATCATTGGTGAGTACACCAGAATTAATATCCAGCGTATTCGCTGCTACAATTCTAGCGCCACCCATATTGTCTAGTGATTGATTATTCGCTTCTAATTGAATATTGGGTGCGAAAATAAATCCATTATTAAACATTCCTAAAGCATTAACATTAATATTTGTTCCAGCTACAATTTGACCATCATTACCAAAACGAGTTTGGTTAGCTTGAATATCGACTTGACCTTGTTGAGCGTTTATTTGTCCTGCATTATCGAACCAAGCACCTGCTTGTGTCTCTGTCAGCGTGATATTGTTTTTGGCGATTAGGCTACCATTTAAAGCAAAGTTACCAGCAGTAATATTGAGATCGTTACTGGTTGTAATATTGCCGCTGTTACTGGCAACCCATAAATAGTTAATATTAATATTTAGAGTGTTCGTTGAGTAAATGTTTGCAGTGTTTTCTAAAGTATCGACATTTTGAAGTTGTATGGTTGATGCGACAAGTCCTAAATTAGGACTCGAAGCCTGATTAATTTGTTCATTATCCATCAAACTTCCATTAGTATTGATGGTAAGTGTTTGTCCAGCTTGAATTAAACTATCATAATTTTTGATATTCCCGCCTTGGGTGGTCAGGGTATAACCTGTGTTGGTTTGGCCTGCAAGAATGTTTGGATTACCTGATTCAAGATAAATATTATTGTTTGCTGCAATAACCCCTGTACCAGCGTTGGTAATATCAATTCCTGCAATGATATTGATATTGTTGGCAACAATCGTTCCCCCCTGATGATAGCGGACACCATCTCCATCGTAATACACAGAAGCATTTATTAAAGATTGCAGATTCAAATTAATGTCTTGAGCCGCACTGATAAGCCCAAGTCCATTCCAGAATGTATGATTAAAATCTGTAATATTCAGATTGCCTGCGGTCGATTCGATTTTTCCTTTGAAATTGGTATTGTTATTCCATTGTCCAAAATCACCTGTAAAAGGAATCAATGCACTGGGGGTGATGTTCATTGAAAGATCGTTTGTGGATTGTATTAATCCCGATGAATTGACTAAGCCCGCAATATTAAAGTTTAGGTTACCTTGTGTTGCAATCACGCCATTGGCGTTATTTAGCAATCCTGATGTGATGTTTAAGCTAGTTCCACTCAGGATACCCGTCGTATGGTCTGGTGGGAGTAAGTTATTATCTAATGAGAGCCCCGTCAGTTGGTAGGCTGAGTTCGCTGTCGTCGTTGAGGTATTGTCTCCCAAATCGATTTGATTTGGTCCTGTCGTATTGGGAATTAATGAAAACGTTGCTGTGATGCCATTATAGTCATAGCTAAGGGTTGGATTTAGCGTGGAAACGCCTTGTACATTTGTTGCGATGAGAGGATCGGTAGGATTGCCCAAATATTGATATGCCAATCCTGCATTAAAGATGAAATATGCAGGGGAGAATAGTCCGAACGGTAGGCTAGATTGGGAAATTGGTGTTTCAGCGCTCTGCGGTGAGTCAGTATTGCTAATCACCTGTCCATTGGTATTAATAGTTAAATCTTTGCTGGCTTGCAATAAGCCCGCATCATTGGCAATTGCGCCTGTATTAAGGCTGAGATTTCTATTTGCAACAATGCTGCCATAATAGTTCTCCAGCTCTAGTCCATTGGTATTGACTGTAATATTGTTCCCCGCAATCGTTCCATCGACATTATTGAGACCTTGACTATCAATATTAATATCCTGCGCGGATAAGATCTGGCCGAGTAGGGCATTGTTCAGTAAACCAATGGTTTGGATCGAGATTGTCCCGTTACTCTGGATTAACCCAGCACTATTTTCGAGACTGCTGCTGGTAATGTTTAAACCACCTTTTGCGGTCAAACTACCGTTGTTATTGTTCAAATCTGCAGTGGTGAGATTTGCATCTCCTCCAATATACAAGGTCGCATTGCTAAAGTTTGTCGCGCCACTACTGAGATTCAGATTGCCAAGTACGGTTAGCGCTTGATTGTTTAAAGTTAAGCTAGGTGCCGTAAAGTTCAAATTACCTTGGGTTTGAATTTGCCCATTTTGCTGAGCGTATGGGGTTGCAATATTCAAAACGTTGTTGGCTTGAGTATTATTGGCTTGAAGGATTAGTCCTTGTTCGTTATTTAAACTTTGGGTCTGAATGTTGAATTGGCTCGTTGCTGCTGTACCAATACTTCCTAACGTGCCTTGATGATTGTTGAGTAATCCTGAGACTGCGGCAGTGAGTACGCCACCTGACAGAATATTCCCACCTGTTTGCACAGTCCCATTCTGCGTGGATGAGTTTGATCCTGCGGAGTTATCTAAATCTCCCAGAATGGTCAGGTTGACATCGCCTAGACTTTGAATCGCACCGCTGACATTGGTGAGTGTATTGGCCTTTAGTGTGATTTGCTGATTGGCTTTGATCTGACCTTCTGTATTATCAATCGTTGTCCCCGTTAGCGAGGCTTGTCCATTACTGCGAACTAATCCATTGACTAAGCTGATATTCGTACCAGTTAAATTTAGATCGCCCAGAGTCGTGATTTGCCCTTGAGTCCCTGTCAGATTATTTGCCGTGATATTCAGATTTCCCGCACTTTCAATCTGACCCTCTTGCTGGATGAGTTGGTCTTGTACGGTGATGGTTGCGGAGGAGTTAGTGCCCGTTTGCAGTAATATTCCTTGCGTGTTATCGAGTTGATTTGCCGTCAACTGGAGTGCACCAGCCTGAATGTTGCCTTTTTGGTTCTGAATTTGTGTGGCTTGTGCGTTTAAAGTACCGCCAACAGCGATGGAGCCAGACTGATTACTAAGTTGCGTGGCTTGACTCGTTAAGTTCTGTGTAACAAGCAGTTGCCCTTGGTTATTGATGAAAGACGGGCCAGAGACACTGAGTTGTCCCAGACTGAGCTGTCCTCCTGTATTGTCGAGGTTCTGCGCTGTAATATTTGTACTGCCGACAGTGAGGATAGATCCCGCTGTATTATTCAGTGTCCCTGTAACTTGTAGCGTACCGTTACTTAAAGTGGCACCACTGGTTGAACCTGTAGTAGTGCTGCCACTGCTTCCTATAGAGGAGCTAGAGTTTCCTGTAGAAGATGTTGATGAGCCTGCTGAGTTTGAACTACTTGTTCCAGTATTATTGGTATTTGTGGCAATCGGTTGACCGATCACTCCAGCTTGATTGTTGGTGAGTTTCGATGCGGTGATATCCAGACCTGTGTTTCCTGTCTGAATAATTTGTCCACCTTGGTTATTCAGATCACCCTTAGCATTTAATCCTACACGTTGAGCATCAATCACACCTGCAGCATTGTTTATATTATTTTGCACAGTGATGCTAGCTGTGCTACCCGAAACGATTTGTCCTGCGTTAGTCAGCTCTGATGCTTGTAGATTAAGTGCGGCTCCAGCATAGATCTTACTGGTGCCAGCATTTGAAACTGCACCTGAATTTGTGATCGTTAACTGAGCTGCTGCGGCCACTGTTCCGCTGTTATTTAAATCCGCATTAGTGCTGACTGTCAGGTTTTGTGCACTGGCAAGCGTGCCGCTATTACTGATGCCTGTGTTGGCACTGATTGATGTATTGCCTTTACTATATATCGTGCCACTGTTTTGGAGTTGCCCATCTGCATTAACGACAATATCACCTGCAGTCGTGCCAATTTGTCCAGCATTGCGAACACCCACGCCCGCCTCAGTGCCAACCAGTGTAATCTGTCCCGCATACATTCCGCCTAATGCAGCAACGTCAATACCAAACTGCGGCGTGACTTCACTTGCCGTTGTTGGTGCCACTGGAATATCGCTTCCAGAAACTGTATTTGCTGCACCAACTGTATTTGCACCTGTGATGACATTCAGTTGATTTGCCCAAATCCCTGCATTAATTTGTACTGCATGCGCAATCAAATCAGTATAGTCTGCTGTTGTTCCATCTAAACCTTGTCCACCTACGGTGATGGTACCTTGATTCACACGGTAACTTTCTAAGCTCCCGTTATTAAATACAGGTGTTCCTGTCGTTAATGTCGCGCGACTCGCATTGATAAAACCGCAACCATTACAGTTAATTCCACTAGGATTGGCAACAATCACTTGTGCGCGTTGACCTGCGACCTCAAGATAACCTGATAGTTGACTTGGATTCGCAGAGTTCACTTGATTCAGAATAATAGTTGCGTTTTGAGTCAGGAGTGGATTTCCTTGAACCCAGCCTGCTAAATTAGTTCGTGCGCCATTCACTGAGTTGTTGAGAATTGCGCCTGCTTTTTCGACATCAAATTGGCTATACGTATTGACCGAAACACCTGCAGCATTGGGTGTTTGAATATTGATCTGGGGTAGACCATTCGGTGTTTTTAAGATGATAGCTTGTTGATTGGCGGATGCATTGGCGTCCGCAATGATTTGTGCCTGAACGATAGAGGAGGTTAGGGTTACACCACTCATGAGTAAACAAATGGCGCTCAGTCGTGTGAGTTGTAGGGATCGGCTTAATTTAATCCATTGCGAAGGTTGGTCGGTATCTTGGCTAGAAAGCGTCGATTTGTTGCCTGAGGTATTGCCAGAACTTGAACCATGGCTGATGACAGTTTCAGCTACCACAACCATCATGCCCCGAGCTTTATTAAAAATGATGCGGTATTGGTTCTTATTCATGTCAATTACTCATTTCTTTGATACGAGATAAATGATGGTTTTGCCACCTACCTCGAAAGGTCTTTAATTAGAGATGTTTACTTCAAAAATTTATTTATTAATAAGATAAATAAAGGTTAAATCCAGTGGTAACGCCTGAAGCCTGAAACCCTTCTGGTTTTTTGATTGGCCAGCCCGCAAAGAGGTCGTAATTAAAATGTTTATAACCCCCTCTGACACCCAGTGCGCTACCAACCAAAGTCTGACCTGATAATAAATCTGCACTCTGACCGCTGACGTGTCCACCATCCAACCCGACATAAAGCTCCTGCCCAGATTGTCCGAGTGCGAGACCTAGATCATTGCGTAATGTCCAACCTCGATCTGCGGTTAACACATTACTGCCATCGAAGCCGCGAACTGTGTAGCGTCCACCAATCGAGAATCGATCTGGAAAGGGAAGTGGTGTCTCATTCCATTGCGCACGTGGTGAGATGGTGTAGTTGAGGTTTTGTGCAGCCATCGTAAAAGGCATGCGTAACTGAGCATCAGCGGTGATAACACGAAGTCGAGAAGTCCCGTGATCAAGGATATCTTCAGGTGCAGGAATTGCCCCAAATGCGCCTGTTCCTTGTTTATAACCTAAATTGAGCTCTAAAGAGTTATTTCCAAAATGATCTTGTTGGTTGATATTAAATAACCAACCCACTGTGCGGCGACGTTGAACATCGATATTGGTACCATCGATCAGATTATGCGATGACTCAAACCAACCACCAGTCTCGATGGTTGTTTTATGAAATGCATCACGATAAACCACTTGGGAAAGCTTGATCGCTTTATTTTCTGTGTCGCCGCTATAGATGTAGTTTTGAGTATTTCCAAAGACGGTTTGGTGATATTCATTTTGACTGCTTGTAAGAGTCAGTAAGCTAAAACCGAGCGGAATCGAATAATAGCCACTATAGCCATGTGTCCCTCGGCTTCCTGAATCCGTGCCGCCTAAATCATGGGTATAGTTGATATAAAACAAATCGTTTAAATGAAATGGATTATCTAAGGATAGGGTTGTGCTTGCTAAATATTTTCCAGTTTGTCTGGTACCAGAGTCATCGATATTCATTTGTAGACGAACGGGGCGGCCTTGTTGCCATGCGACCAATAGATCACTGTCACCAACACTCGCAACATCAGCACCTAATGACTCAGACGGTGCAATCTGGATTTTGGCATTGACCGTTGGAACGCGTTTCATGTTTTCTAATGCTTGCTCGATACGTCTCAGATTTAATAAATCATTAACATCATTTGGATAAATGTTCCAAAGCTGTGAACGCCATGGTGATGCTTGATCAGCAGTATCGATATAACGAATATGACGTACACGACCAGAAATCAAGGTGATGACCAGATTTCCTGATTTTAAGTTTTGCGCGGGTGCTAAAACGCGCGTAGTGATATAGCCTTTGACAATCACGTCATTTTGTATTTTTTTTAGTAAGTTATTGATGCCTTGAGCACCTAAACATTGTGGTTCAATATCCGCGCGAACAATATTTTGAGCCATGACTTGATGGTGTGTTGTGATCGAGTCACTGAGTGCCCATCCGAAGCGTTGCGCTAGTTCACCTTGTAGATAAATTCGGTTTATGGTGAAGCAAGGGGTATCTGTACTTGCGATTTGGCTGACGACAGGAAGTGGCGACGGGATTGGTAATGCAGTTGCAGCATGGTCACGCGACATTTGTTCTTGTCGTTGTTGTAAGGCTGCATTACGTTGCTGATCAAGCATAATCTGCTGATTAAAGGTCGGATCATTATTTGGAGGGTCTGCTGACCACGCAATCGTGGGTACACTAATCGCTATAAAAAGATAAATAAGGGAGCTATATTTGTTATTTTTAGGAAAGGTGGAATATAGGTGACGCTTTATTCTCATGCACTTAAGCCTGCTTATTAATTGTTAGTTACACAAATGATACATGATTAATTATTGATAAACATCATAAATAATCTGTATTTTTTGTATCAGAAAAATATGACTTATTTTGAGGTGGGGCGACATTTTTTATTCGCGTTTTTAACCTATCGAATGTTTAGCATTTTTGTTGCACGATAAATCATACAGAGCGCTACCTTAAATCAATTTATCAAATCAGATTAGACGTGTAAGCATCTAATTAGGACAATCTTTGGTCGAATGAGGTCATTCCAGTATTTGGAGGGCCTAGATTCTATTTTCTGTATTCCTAACAATTATTTTTTTTTGTGCTCCATCGTCCAAGTAGATGTTTTTGCGACATCACTTGGAATAACACAGCAGGCTTGTCATCAAGTGGACAAAAAGTTTTAATCAAGCTTTATATGATCTTATATCTTTGTCATTAAGAATGATAAGCATACGAGTGATTCCAAATCAATTTATTCGTGCTCATTGACTCAAGTCAATACAGCACTGTATTCTTATCTCGCTGGCACACATTGCCAGTCGGTTTTGACAGACCGAGCCACACAGCGCACAGACGGCGCTTTAAGCCGTTTTTTTGTGCGTCCTTTTCGTATCCCCCTCTGCGGTGGAACGGGAGGGGGACGCGTTCGCGCGTGCTGGGTGCTTGTGTGACCAGTCTGTCAACCTTCTTCCGTTCTACCACCCTCATTTGACAGTGAAATGGTAGGACTTCTAAATCACACAGGAGTCAATCATGGCTAACACGACTATAGCTTTATCTGCAATTCGACGAACCTTCCATTTTGATGCTTATGCCGTCAATTCGCGGTTCCATTTATTCCTATTCAATACGCTTGGGTCTTACTTGCGGACTTAACGGTTTGACTTAGCTTTTTTAGTCAAAGCTTAATCAAAGTCTCTCATAGGAATTATCCCCAATGAATTCTAAAAAGATCATTACGGTACTCGTGTGCCTGTCATTTTTGACGGCCTGCGAAAGCCGATCAGAACGTCAATTTAAAAAAGGCTGTACAGCGGGTCTTATTGATAGCTCAACCTGTTCTTGCACCTATCGTAAATTGAAGCAGCAATATTCATCAGAAGTGATGGATCGATTAGCCAGCCTTCGTTTTCTTAGCGCAAAGTGTAGCACTCCAACCCACCACATTAAACCGTGTCACTATAAGCCGTTTTTCAGATGATTGAGAGCATTGTCTAGTTTAGGGAAATCAAATGAAAAACCATATTTGATTGCACGTTCAGGTAACACTCTTTGACTATCAAGCATCAGGCCAGATAACTCACCTAGGCTAAGTCTAAGGAGCCATGCTGGAACGGGAATGAAAGCTGGTTTATTGACAACCCTTGATAAACTTTTAGTAAATTCTTTGTTTCTGACTGGCTCTGGAGAACATGCGTTAAAAATTCCTTTGCATTCATAATTATGCAATAAAAAATCAATGAGTTTGATTTGATCATTGATATGGATCCAAGACATCCATTGACGACCATTACCTATTCGACCACCTAAACCCAATTTAAAGATGAACATTAGACGTTGAAGCATTCCGCCATGTGCTGACAGTACAGGCGCTGTTCTTAATAAAATGAGGCGAACGCCATAATCTGTGATCTTGCTCGCTTCATCTTCCCATGCTCTACACAGTTGGCTACCGAAGTCTTTAGAATCGCTTGAGCTTGATTCAGTGAGGAGATCTTCATGGCTGTCTCCATACCACCCTGTTGCTGAACCAGAGATCATGACTTTGGGTTTAATGATTAACGTAGATACCCAGTTGACAAGCTCTTGAGTAAACTCCACTCGACTTTGCCATAAAACGGATCTTCTAGAGTTCGACCAACGTTTGTCAGCAATCGGAGCGCCTGAAAGATTGATGATGGCATCTATGTATTCATCCTTGGGTATTTCAGATAGCGTTGCTATTCCGCGAGCACCAGAACAGACTTGTGCAACTCGTTCTGGTCGTCTACTGAGTACGATCAATTCATATCCCATATTAGACCAATATTTGCAGATTGCTTGCCCAATCAGCCCAGTACCTCCAGTTAATAATATTTTCATCTTGGCTATTTGTTTTCCTGATTTTAGTAAATGATTTGAGTCAAAACTGTTATTAATTCGAGTTATTTATTGTTATCTTGTTTTTAGAAATATTAATATTCCATGTATGTAATATACATGGAATATTAGGCAACAATATGACTAAAGTGTGAGTGCGATTTTTTAGTCAAAAAACTAATATACGATTTGTTGTGTGAAGAAAATGTGAAAATTAAAATAAAAAATTAAATTATATAAGTTGTTGAAATTTTATATTTTATTTTTTATATATTATGTGAACTATTCAGTCATTCTACTTAACGATATAAATTTAGTATGTTAATTTAAAGTTGTGAGTGCAGAGTAATTCAATTAAATCAGGAAGCAATATTATGCCTCTTTATAAAGCCCCAATACGTGATATGCAGTTTGTCTTACATGAGGTTTTAAATGCTGAAGCGCATTATGGCGCTCTAGATGAGTATGCATCAACAAATCGAGAGTTAATTGATGGCATATTAGAAGCAGGTGCTGCATTTGCAGCAAATGAGCTTTCACCATTAAATGCCTCTGGCGATCAAGAAGGTTGTCATTTTGAGCACGGGGTAGTAACGACCCCTAAAGGATTTAAAGATGCATACCAGAAGTATATTGAATTAGGTTATCCATCTCTGGCCGTACCTGCAGATCATGGTGGACAAGGATTACCGCTGTCGATCGGTAATGTGATCAGCGAAATGATGGGAACTGCCAATTGGGCATGGAGTATGTACCCTGGGCTGTCACATGGAGCAATTCGTACGATCGAGCAACATGGTAGTGAGGAACAAAAACAAAAATTTCTTGCAAAGCTAGTGACTGGTGAGTGGACTGGTACCATGTGTTTGACTGAAGCACACGCAGGTTCTGATCTGGGTACGATCCGTACTAAAGCTGAGCCGAATGGTGATGGTAGTTATGCGATATCGGGGACCAAGATTTTTATTTCAGCGGGTGAACATGATCTGGTTGAGAACATTGTCCATATCGTGCTTGCTCGGTTGCCAGATGCACCGAAAGGAACGAAAGGTATTTCGCTTTTTATCGTACCGAAATTTAATGTCAATTCAGACGGTTCGCTTGGTCAACGAAATAGTGTTGCTTGCGGTTCGATTGAACATAAAATGGGTATTCATGGTAATGCAACCTGTGTACTAAATTTTGATCGTGCACAAGGCTACCTGATTGGACCTGAAAATCGCGGCTTGAATTGTATGTTCACTTTTATGAATACCGCGCGTATCGGTACAGCGATACAAGGGCTTGCAGCCGCAGAGTTGTCCTATCAGGGGTCGCTGAGCTATGCCAAGGAGCGGTTGGCGATGCGGGCCGTATCTGGTGTCAAGCGACCTGAAAAAGAGGCAGATCCGATTATTGTTCATCCTGCGATTCGCAATATGCTGCTGACTCAAAAAGCCTTTGCGGAAGGTGGGCGGGCGCTAGTGTACTTTTTGGCATTCTTTGCCGATATTGTTGAGGTCAGCAAGGATCAGGATGCCAAGCAGTCCGCAGATGACATGCTGTCATTATTGACCCCGATTGCCAAAGCCTTCCTAACGGAAATGGGTTATCAGTGTGCCAATCATGGCGTACAAATCTATGGCGGTCATGGATTTATTCAAGAGTGGGGCATGGAGCAGATCGTCCGTGACACCAAAATTGCCTGCATCTATGAGGGAACAACCGAAATACAGTCATTAGATTTATTAGGTCGAAAAGTCCTTCAGACGCAAGGGAAATTATTGCGTCAATTCACTAAAGTGATTCATAAGTTCTGTGAAGAGCATGCTGGTCATGAACAGATGAAGCACTTGATTGATCCGTTAGCTCAGCTCAATCAGGAATGGGGTGACTTGACCATGCGTATCGGCATGAAAGCGATGCAAAATCCAGAGGAAGCTGCCGCAGCTGCCGTAGATTATATGTACTACTCAGGCTATGTCACTCTGGCTTATCTCTGGGCCAAGATGGCTAGCACAGCGCACTTGAAGCTCGCTGAAGGATCTGCTGAAAGCGGATTTTACGATGCGAAAATCAAAACAGCTGAGTTCTATTATGCCAAATTGTTACCGCAGACTCGTGCTCATGTTGCACGGATCGATTCAGGTCTGCAGACATTGATGGCGATAGATGAAGAACAATTTGCTTTTTAGCCTAAAAGCTCAAAGCTGATATTTTTTTAAAAAACGAGAGTGCAACAAGCACCGAATGATCACTGATCATTCGGTGCTTACGTTCATGATTTTATTCGATATGAGCTGAGTTGTTCATGTTGTTTGTTGTTGTGGAGAAAGACATGCGCCATTCGTTAAATAATCGTGTTGCAATTATTGGTGCAGGTATAGCAGGTGCAACCTGCGCTCGGCTTTTATGCGATGCAGGATTTGAAGTCGAGGTATTTGATAAATCGCGTGGTGTAGGTGGGCGGATGTCTACTCGACGTTCTGAATGGACAGACTGTGATGGTTCAATACATACCGCACATTTTGACCATGGCGTGCCTAGATTTTCAGCATGTTCATCAAATTTCATCGGTTTTGTTAAACAAGCCCATGAGAAGGGTGTGCTCGCGCGCTGGCGACCTCGGATGATCTCAGATCAAGATCGCATCAATAATGAAACAGAGTCGTGGGTCGCAACACCAAATATGTCTGCTTGGTGTCGTGATCTCTTGAGCGATTCAAAGGTGACGTTCACTTGTAATATCCACTCTCTCATACGTTCAGCTTCTGGTTGGACTCTTCAATGTGCAGAAGAGACCATCACGAAGACTTTCGATGCGGTGATTATCGCTATCCCGCCCTTACAAGCCGCGTCATTGTTGAAACCTCATCAGCCTGACTGGGCTGATCATGCGCAGACCTTAATACAGCATCCTCATTGGATACTGATGGGTGTTACAAGTGATGTATCACCTGCCTTTAATTGGGAACTTTTTCGACCTGTATCTGGACCATTATCTTTGATTATCCGTAATGATGCGAAACCACAACGGCAGCAGACTGCAGGATTTATCAATTGGGTCATCCATGCTAGCTATGAGTGGAGTCAGCAGCATCTGGAGTCATCTATAGACGAAGTAGAAGCGGCATTGAAGATCGCATTCTCAGACACGCTAGGCTATCCATTCAAGTGGCATTGTGCTTCAGTACATCGTTGGCGATATGCATCTGATTTGGTTGTTAAAGACACTCTTTGCCCAGATCTCCATTTGTGGCAACCAGAGTTAGGACTTGGAGTTTGTGGTGATGCTTGGGGAGGAGATGGTGTGGAAGGCGCGTGGTCTTCAGCAAACGCGCTAGCAGCTCGTCTCATAAAACCAGATGAATTATGAGACCACTTCGTCTAAGCATTCCGTACACACGTCATATGTATGTCTGAGTTTGAAGCTGAGATTTGATGAGGAGATAAACATGAATCTTCAATCACTAGGATATAAGGGTAATAAACAAAGTTTACCTGTCAAACAATGTGTGGTTTGCGAGCGTCCTATGAGCTGGCGCAAAAAATGGGCGCAGAATTGGGATGAGGTTAAGTATTGTTCTGACGCTTGTCGCAAATTATCTAAGCGTAGAGAGACGCAATGAGCATACGAACGTTAGTTCTTGTTTTGGGTGATCAACTTGATCTGCATGCTTCAGCATTTGATGGCTTTGATACTTCAAAAGACGCTGTATGGATGGCTGAGGTCGCAGAAGAATCGACCCATGTTTGGTCGAGTAAGCAACGAATCGTTATTTTCTTGGCGGCAATGCGCCATTTTGCGCAAGATTTACGCGAAAATAGTCGTCAGGTCTATTATCGATATCTCGATGACCCACTTAATCAGGGTACTTTTGCAACAGAACTTAAGGCCGATCTTTTAAGTCTTAGGCCTGAACGAGTCAAAGTGACAGCGCCAGGAGATTGGCGCGTTCTTCAGTCGCTAAGAGCCGTCGTCCAAGAGTCAGGCTTGGTGCTTGAGGTATCCGAAGATCGTCATTTCTTGAACACAGTGCGTGAGTTTGCCGCGCATGCCAAAGCACGCAAGTCGCTGCGACTGGAATATTTTTACCGTGAATTGCGTCAGCGGCACGGCATATTAATGCAAAAAGAACCCAATCAGTCGAAGCCAATCGAAGGTCGATGGAATTTTGATGAAGATAATCGCCAAACCTTTGGTGTCAAAGGACCGGGTATGCTGCCAGAGCGTGCTATTTTTTTACCTGATGCAATCACGAGCGAGGTGATTGCGCTAGTTGAAAAGCGCTTTTCTAAGCATCCTGGTTCTCTTGCAAGTTTTGCGTGGCCCGTATCGCGTGTTCAAGCACTAGAGGCATTAAGGCGGTTTATCGATGAGCGTTTGTATCTTTTTGGCCCTTATGAAGATGCGATGTGGCCTGGCGAACCATGGCTGTACCATTCGCATTTATCTGCAGCGTTGAATCTCAAGCTATTGGGCGCGCGTGAGGTGATTCAAGCGGCAGAGGAGGCTTATCACGCTGGACGAATTTCTTTGCAAAGCGCAGAAGGATTTATTCGTCAGATTCTTGGCTGGCGTGAGTATGTCCGAGGTATTTATTGGACTCAGATGCCGCAATATCAGGATAAAAATGCATTAGGGGCTACACTCGATCTGCCTTCGTTCTATTGGACGGGTGAGACAGAAATGGCCTGTTTACATGAAGTCATTACACAGACACTTGAGTTTGGATATGCTCATCATATTCAACGCTTGATGGTGGCTGGTCTCTTTGCCTTGCTCTTTGGAGTTGATCCTCGTCAAACTCATGAATGGTATCTTGCTGTTTACGTGGATGCTGTAGAGTGGGTAGAACTACCGAATACGCTAGGCATGAGTCAATATGCCGATGATGGGTTGATGGCAAGTAAGCCTTATATTGCTTCAGGAAAATATATACAGCGGATGGGTGGTCCATGTGCGTCTTGCTGCTACGATCCAGCACAGCGAACAGGCGAGAGCGCCTGTCCTTATACGACGTTATATTGGGATTTTTTGATCCGGCACGAAATTCTATTATCGAGCAATATGAGAATGAAGATGCAATTAAAGAATCTTACGCGGTTAGATGAAGCTGAACGTCGTGCCATAGTAGATCATGCGGCTATGATTCGTAAAAGGATCAGTGGTATAAACGTATAGAGAATCAGCTTGCTCATAGCCCAAATCTTATATTTTATCGATTACAATCAGAATCAAGGTGAAACTATGAAAGTAAGTCCAAGTAAAACACTGATCTTATCTGGTACGTTGATTCTGTTGAGTGCAATTCAGTCAGTATATGCAGAGAACTCAACGCCAGCAGTCATTAGCCCAGTCACCAGTGTCAAGAGTATTAATCTGCCCCAATATCTAGGCCGCTGGTATGAAATTGCTCGCTTACCGATGTTTTTTGAACGTCACTGTGCTGGCAATGTCACAGCAACCTATAGCCTAAATCCAGATTTAACTGTGAAAGTAGATAACCAATGTATCACCTCAAATGGCAAGACTATTCAATCTATTGGTCAGGCAACTCCTATAGATACCAGTAATGCAAAATTATCGGTGACGTTTTTACCATCATGGTTACGTTGGACTGGGTTCGCAAAAGCGCCGTATTGGATTCTTAAAATTGATGACCATTACACAACCGCTTTAATCGGAGAACCTAGCCGAAAATACCTTTGGATACTGTCGCGTACATCGCAGATTGCACCAGAAACTTATCATGAATATGTTCTGGAAGCTCAGCGTCAAGGCTTTAATACGAGTCAACTGATCATTACCCCTCAGAAATAATTAGGGTATTGATGTAGTCTTAGATGCATAAGTCTTGGAAAAAATTCTCTTAATCTAGATTATTTCAGGTGAAATGTAGAAAATAAATTGATTAATTTAGATCCTACATTTCATAAGCAACTTATCATGAATGTGTTTTTTAAGCTTCAAGCGGTTAAATAATTTGCGTAATATTGATTTTTAATTTGAAAACTGCTGCATCCTATTTGAGGAAATATCTTAAAAATCGCTGCTTTCATACATATGTGACATACGTTTTTGCTTTGTTTCGAGATAACTTTTATTGAAAATGTTTAAGCCGACTTTTAGCGGAACACGTTTAACAACGTTAATTCCAAAATCTGTCAATGCTTTAATTTTTAAAGGATTATTTGTAATAATTTTTATATCTTTTATTTTTAAATAATCCAACATAATTTTACACATATCATATTTACGAGCATCTGCTGGCAGATCTAATAATAAATTCGCCTCAAGAGTATCATGTCCTTGGTCTTGGAGTGCATATGCACGAATTTTATTGGTTAGTCCAATACCACGACCTTCTTGGCGTAGGTATAAAATCACGCCTTGGCCTTCGTCATTAATCATTTTCATGGTTGAATGGAGTTGTGGTCCACAATCACATTTTAGTGAACCAAAAGCATCACCTGTTAAGCATTCTGAATGAATTCTGACGAGCACTGGTTTGTCAGGTTTAGTATTCATGCCTTTAACAAGAGCGATATGCTCTTCACCAGTGCTTTTATCCTGAAATGCTATTATTTCAAAATCGCCAAATGCTGTAGGTAACTTAGATTTGGAAACAAATTCAATAGCCATTGATTTTTATACCTCTATATCTAAGAATAAAATAAAAAAGATAATAAATATCTGATTTATTGAATTAAAATATTTAGCATTTATGTGTCTTTACTATTGAATAATAATCTTTTTATAGTGAATTTTATGTGAAGCTAAGTGTGATGCCGCACTTGAGAGGTTGGCATGCAAACAAAAAATTCAGAGAGACGGAGTCTCCTAAACCGGTCAAATACCTTGCGAAGAAGTCAAATCCACCGTTTAACAGTGCTTAATCACTCCGGTACAATTGTAAATAAATCAGAAGTAAGCATTGTTGACTGTACTGAATCCGTCAATCGCTATGCTTTTTAGGGCATTAAACTAACATTAAGTGTTGGTTACGATATTCTCCAGGGGTAATGCCTGTCCATTTTTTAAATGCTCGATAAAATGTGCTTTGTTCACTAAATCCAACTTTTTCAGATACTTCTTCGATCGTTAGTTCAGGAAACTTTAAAAAATCCATTGCCATATCGCAGCGGAGTTCATTTTTTAATTTTTGGAAACTGACTCCTGCAGAGGCGAGTTGTCTGCGTAAGGTTTGCGATGTCATATACAACATGGATGCAATATCGTTCAGAGTTGGCATTTCTTTGCCAATATGAGCTCTTAATAATTCACGAATCTTAGAAACTAATGAATGACCACGAACAGCGATATAACCAACAATCTTCTTCATGATATGTAAAGCACCTTAATGTAATAAAAACAATGAAATACTTGTTCTATTTAACGCTTGGAATCAAGCTCATTTCTTGTATCGAAAATGATTGCATGGACTTTAATCATTTAAAGATAGATAAAATTGCCTTTTGGTGACATAATTTTATCATTTGACGACATGTACTAGTGGTGGTGATGTGGTTAGCTTAATTCGATCTTTACCGTTAAAAGGTTATTCTGAGTTGGTGCTGGAGCTGGGTGGCAATCCAGTCGAGCTATTACAACGATTTCATATTGCTCAGAATATTCATCTGAGGCAGGATACTTTTTTGCCGTTCCATAGTTTAAATGGATTGTATGAGACGAGTGCCAAAGAGCTCAATTGTCCTGACTTCGGATTACGACTTGCTCGTCGCCAAGGGCTTGAGATTTTAGGGGCAATTGCTGTTGTGGCTCGTAACTCGGATTCTGTGGGGAGTGCTTATCAAGCAATTGCGCAATATTTGCATGTCCATAGTCCTGCATTACGATTGAATTTGGATTTTATTGAAGATGGTTCATTGTGGCTTACGCTCGATATTCTTGAATTAGATCTCCCACAAGTGCGGCAGAATATAGAAAATGGTCTTGGTGTGGGTCTACAAGTTCTTCGTTTTCTTGCGGGGCCTGATGCATCGCCATTGTCAGTTTCTTTTTCTCATAAGCAGTTGGCAAAAGCGCATGTTTATAAAGATTTCTTTCGTTGCAAAGTTTCGTTTGAACAGCCGATTAATGGCCTGCAACTACCTTCGACATTACTCACTCAAAAAATTAAGTCAGCAGATCCAGAAGTTAAACGTATCGCAGAAAAATACCTTGATCTTGATCGCGCATCGACAGCCAGTTTGTTGCATGAAGGGGTTTCGCATTTGATTCGACGACTCTTGCCGACTGGACATTGCCGAATAGAAGTTGTGGCAGAAGAGTTATCCATGCATAAGCGCACGCTACAGCGGCAATTGGCAAAAGAAGAGGTACAGTTCGAGGATTTAGTCGATCGTGAGCGGCGTGAACTCGCATGGAAATATCTTACAGAATCCAATTTCCGTCTGACTCAAATTGCGGGACTTCTGGGTTATGCTGAGCAAAGCGGATTGAATCGCGCATGTCGGCGATGGTTTGGAACGACGCCACGATTAATCCGCATTGATAAGAAGTGAAGCTTGTTTAGGCATTTCAACTTGTGGCTCTGATTTTGTTGTCTGAGTAGCTTTGTTAAAGGATGCGCTATCCGAATCGCCTAAATCTTCATGTAAAATCCGCCGAATTTCTAGAATGGATTCGGGCGTGCCTTGCACACTATGTGATGAAATAATAATTTTTTCAGAACTGGCTCCATCCAGATGCGCACTGCGATAAGGAACGACTCCATCGTCAGAATTTAGTAGTGGCATTGAGGCTTTACGTTTCGCAATGATAGAGTGATAAAGTACTTTAGGTGAAATTGGTAATGTCGCTGCTGTGCGAACAAAAGGATCTGTGTCTTTTAGGTTATCGATGCTATTCGGAATTAAGCGATCTTTTCCCGATGAAAGATTTACATTGTCCTCAGTCAGAATTTTTGTCACATCCTCAAAGCGAGTTAACAAACTAATCGGCAACTTGATGGTATTACCAATCCAGCGTCCAATGGTATTGTTTGCGATTGGCGTCCCGTGATGAGGCGCGGCAATAAAAATCACCCGACTGACGTTCGGCATAGGATTAAAGCGTAGTATTGGATCAAGTCGAGTTCGAACCTTTGCTAGACGATCGTCGGTGAGTTTTGTTTTTGCAAATAGAGCATTCCATATCTGATCTTGCGAGGTAGAGACTAAAAGCCGTGACAGGACGCCACCCATACTATGACCAATCAATATCATATGATTGGATGCAGGTGCAGTTCCTGTTGGGTCAAAATGCTTTAATGTTTGAGTCAATGCATCACGGATAGTTGATAGGTTATAAGCAAGTGGGGCATTGGTTGGATAATATACCTGCCAGACTTGATAATGCTGCCTCAACATATCGTCTCCGAGGACTTCATTAGCGACATTTACCCATGCTTCTGGACTGCTTGCTAGACCATGTAGCATGACAATAATTTGGCGCTTAGGATCGTAAGGTTGCATGAGGTAGACATGCGGTGTGCTAATTCCTTCTGATAATCCTAATAAGGTTCGCAAAGACTGGGTTGCAAAACCTGACCGCGCCAGCCACAGACCGTAACCTGCAGTAAAATTTGCAGCAAGTGGAATCTGTTGACCACGAATATCGATTTTTGACTGCATATATGGGTCATAAACCGCGAGTTGTAATAGATGTGTGTTGAGGATTTCTTCTAACTTATCACCACTAAATTTAAATAAAACCGTAATTTCAGGTGATGACATTTCACTATATACAACAGATTTTGGAATTTGTGTTTTTAGTAGTTTTTTCAGCGTTAAGGTGTTATCTGCTAATGTCGATTGCGGATATACCGCCACCAATTCTGCACCGAAGCCATCACGACGATAGACACTTCTCAGACCATTAAAACGTAACGATGCTGCTGGAATAATTTCTTGGGGTGTTTTTCGGTTTTCATCCTGAGGAAATGCGGATAAGTCGAGATCAATGGTCCATTGACCTAAGTGAGTTGAATCTGAGGTTTTCAGCTTATTTTCTGTTTGATTGGTCTGGGATGCGGCTTGCTGGCGCTTGAAAAGTAGAGCAACAGCTTGTTGTACCGCATAATTATAATAATCCTTGACCTGTGTCTGGCGATCTTCAAATGCACGTTCGTTTGGTGAACGAGTAGTAAAAAATAGATAGGCGTAGGCATAGCGTGCAACTTCAAGCCAAGCTTCAATAATTTGTTCTGATTCTGTTGCATTGTTTACTGCATTTCCTTGTTGAGACAAAGTCATTGCAGATAGCATCCATGTTTCAGATAAGCTCGATAATCGCCGCTCATCGTTGATTCCAGCTGTATTTTGAAGTGCAGAAATACAGGCAGTGATTTGTTGTCGGCAGCGTTCTTCATCCAAACTGGCGACATTCAAAGCATCTTGTGTTGCTAGGCTGAGTTTGCCTGTCGTCAGAACATCACCACGTTGCAAAGCAATATAATCAGTTGGTTTCATTGAACTAACTTGAACCATCGCACAGCCATTCAATGCTAGAAGTAATATGGCGCTTGTAAAGGTACTCACTAAACGCAGATGACTTATTCTTTTTGAAAAATCGTGCATCATTTTAGTTTCTCATTGGCTAGATCTACACCAGGTACACCTTGTCTAATACGTGCTGAGAATTCTGGATCATTGTTGGCAGCGACCGCACGACTATTGATATGTCCACGTTCCTGTAGCGTTTGGAGCGTATAGTTTGGAGTCAGTAGGTGAATATCGTAAGCGTACTCATCTAAATATCCCGAGAGGAGGAGGCGATAATCGAGAGGTAATGATGATGAAATACGTTTAGCCAGATTATAGACAATCGTCGTGCAGTTGGTGGTCAATGTATTATAGAACATAGGTTTATTGGCTAACTGATTGGCTTCATTGGTGTAATTCAAGAACATCAATTGCAGATCTTCTTGAGGGACATTTAACCGATATAAATAAACCTGTTCACCACGAATATTGCTGCGAACGCGGACAATGTCACGCTCATCTGCGGCGATCATAATCGCTTCAAATTTTCTAAAAAAACCACCAATTGCTGAGAAGCTTTCAGTTCGCTCTTTGCGAATTTCCAAAGAGAAGACCACATGGCTTCCATCCTTAAATCCAAATGAAACCAGCGTGTGCGCAATTTGTGGACCCATCCAGTAAGACAAAATTAAATCTGCAGAGGTAAGTTGACTCAAATCGTATTGGCGTGTTTCCCAGCGCGTATCGTATTTTGTTTCGCTTTGCCAATTAAAATTACGCACATGAGTGAGAGTGACTTGATTTCCATTGACATGTGCTTGCATGACTTGAGCGGTATCATCAGCCCAATCACGTTGATTCGACGGTTTGATGGTACTCCACCATCCAAGCAAGCATAGAAAGGTAAAACCAAAAATATATAGAGCTTGCCAAGGTTTATTTCCGCCCCAGAGTTGCCAGAGCGTTAGACTACCTAATCCTAGAAAAATGAAAATGATGGCTGCCTTGCCGAGTTCTGCACTGGGGAATTGATACCACAATGCAAGGCTGCACCAGATCATCGCGCAGACCAGAATGAGCGAAATTACTATTTGTCCAACTAATGCTAAAAATGGATGAATATGAGAACTCATAAGGCGCTCTTAATCTTGTAAATTAGGGTATCAATCCAACCTTATCTTTGATTTTATAGCACACTTTTCTTCAATTTGAAAAATTCAAAGACTTTGATTATTAATTAAAATTTTAGTATGAATGTGGGTTTTATCAACTGAGACTAGATAAATAGAAATTTATACACGTTCAGTCCAAAACGCTACAAAACTGATCAAATATTTGTTTATTATTAAAAATATAGTTTTAAGAAGAAAATAGATTTTCTATAAAGAATCTTTCTCGTACTCGTTAATTATAAATTTCAGCTCATTTTATTTTGTTCATATCGAGGTACTACAATGTTCTCCTTACTGATGAAGTGGATGCAATCGAACCATATTTTACCCAAGATCTCTGATACAGAACGTCAAGCCTTAGAAGCAGGCGATGTTTGGATTGATGGTGGCTTTTTTTCAGGTAAACCTGATTTCGAAATGATATTGAAGCAATCCTATTCAGCTTTATCGGCTGAAGAACAAGCTTTCTTGGACGGTCCATGTAATGAGCTGATTGCCATGGTCGATCACTATGAAGTAGGGCGTACAAAAAAAGTTCCCGATGAGGTGCTCCAGTTTATTAAAGCCAAAGGCTTCATGAGTTTTCTGATTCCCAAGCAATATGGTGGCAAGGAGTTTTCTCCTTTGGCGATTTCTACGATTATGGCCAAGTTAAATGCGCATTGTTTTACCGTGGCAACGTATGTCGTTATTCCTAATTCATTAGGTGCTGCTGAGTTGATTAAACATTACGGTACTGATGAACAGAAAAATAGTTATTTACCAAAACTTGCAACAGGTGAGTACGTACCATGTTTTGGGTTGACTGAGCCGACTGCTGGTTCAGATGCGGCAAGTATTCGTGCGGAAGGCGAAGTGTTTCGTGATGATGCAGGTGCAATCCAGATTAAGCTTAATTTTCGTAAACGCTATATCACACTTGCACCCACTGCAAATTTAGTGACTTTAGCGTGTAAATTAAAAGATCCGCATAACCTTTTGGGTAAAGGCGAAGACGTAGGAATTACAACGGTATTAATTCATAAAGGTACAGCTGGTTTTACTTCGGGAGATCATCATGATCCTGTTGGCGAGCCTTTTGATAATGGTCCGTTAATTGGTAATGATGTGGTTGTTCCTATAGATAATATCATTGGCGGTGCTGAAAACGCAGGCAATGGTTGGCGTATGCTGATGGAACAACTGGCTGGTGGCCGAGCGGTGAGTTTACCTGCAGGTGCGATTGGTGGCGCCAAATCAGTCGCAGCGACTGTCGGGGCGTATTCGATGGTTCGTCAGCAATTTGGTATTGCAATTGGATATATGGAAGGCGTGGAGGAAAAAGTTGGGCGCATTGCTGCATTAAGTTACTTGCTTGAGGCTTCACGTGTATTTAGCTGTTCTGCGTTAAATGCTGGTATTCATCCTCCAGTTGTCTCTGCTGTCCTGAAAACGTATACAACGGAAATTTCTCAGAGTTTAGGCAAAGATGGGATGGATGTTTGTGCGGGTGCTGGCGTGATGCAAGGCCCCAATAATATTTTGGCGAAAGGATACTGTTCTGCACCAGTGGGTGTGACAGTAGAAGGTGCTAATATTTTATCGCGAACTTTGATTATTTTTGGACAAGGTGCAACGCGTTGTCATCCTTATGCATTAAAAGTTGTTGATGCTGTTGAAAAAGATGATGTTTCACTTTTTAGACATAATCTCATCGCTTGGATGTTCCAGTTTATCGTGGGAATGCTACGCATGATTATATTAGGTGTCACTCGCGGCGCCTTCGTGAGCGTGCCTGATGTGGCACCTGAAACAAAAAATTATTATCAGCGTCTTGCTTGGTCTGCCGCACGTTTTGGTTTTCTGACGAATATGGCTATGTTTGCCATTGGTGGTAATCTCAAAGCACGCGGAAAACTGACAGGGCGTTATTCAGATGCTCTAGCATGGATGTTGATGGGCACAGCAACTTTACGTCGTTTTGAAGCCGAAGGCCGTCGGGCAGAGGATTTACCACTTGTTGATTATGCACTCACTCATTCACTGAGTGAGGCACAAGCGGCTTTTGTCGGAATTTATGCAAACTTTGATGGAGTGATTGGCAGTATATTACGTTTCTTTGCGACGCTTTTCCTACGACTTAATCCACTTGCGACACCACCTAACGATAAAATGAGTCATGCAGCAGCACGTACAATTCAGACGTACAATGCGCAATATGCCCATCTGACGGAAGGTATTTACAAGCCTGCTCAAGAAACACCAGGTTTAGGCCGTTTGCTTCATGCATTTCGCTTGATGAGTGAGGCGACACCAATTTTATCTAAAATACACGCTGCGCAGAAACTTAAAAAATTACCGAAAGGTGAGGCTGAAGAGCTAGTTACAAGGGCTACTGAACAAAATATTATCAGCCCTGACGAGGCTCAACTGGTTGAGCAGGCGTTAGCTGCAAGGCTAAATACGATTGAAGTCGATGTGTTTACGCCAGAACAATATTATTCTGAGACTAAAGGCTATGATGGCGTTTATTCGGGTAAGCCTGCTAAAACGGATCAGATGAAAACACCGAAAAATGAATCATTACTGAGCTAATTGATTGATCATGGATCTGTCGCAATAAAAAAGCCACCCTCATTGAAGGGTGGCTTTTTTATTGCTCTGGAAAAGCGGAATTTAAAAATAGGGGCTGTAGTAGATTAGCTCTATGTTAGTCTACAAAAATGAAGATAACGAATTGTAAGTTAAGTAAAAAAGTGCAACGGAAGTTACTGGAGTATTTTGTACTTGAAGTAACGGCTCGTTCTGCTGCTGATTTACTCGAAATTCAGCCCAATAGTGCAGCCCTGTTTTACCGCAAAATACGCGAAGTTATCACCTATCATTTAGAGCTAGAAGCACATGAAGTCTTTGAAGGTGCTGTTGAGTTAGATGAAAGTTATTTTGGTGGTGTTCGTAAAGGAAAACGTGGACGTGGCGCTGCTGGAAAGGTCGCTGTATTTGGTATTTTGAAACGTGGCGGAAAAGTCTACGTTAAGGTAGTACCAGATACTAGAAGTGATACCTTAATGCCTATTATTACAAGGAAAATAGCACCTGATAGCGTAGTTTATACAGACTGCTATCGAAGCTACAACGCATTAGATGTTGCTGATTTCTACCACGAAAGAATCAATCATTCAAAGCAGTTTGGCATAGGTAAAAACCACATCAACGGCGTTGAAAACTTCTGGAATCAGGCAAAAAGAGTATTGAGAAAATACAACGGAATTGATCGAAAAACATTTCCCTTGTTTCTTAAGGAATGTGAGTTTAGATTCAATTATGGGAGTCCAAAAGAGCAGCTAAAAACACTACTCATTTGGACAGAAATTTAACCTGTTCTACTACAGCCCCTAAAAATATGAATCAATAAATGAATTATTTAGTCTCGTTAAACAACTCACGCCCAATCAGAATACGACGTACTTCAGATGTGCCTGCACCAATCTCACATAACTTCGCATCGCGCCATAAGCGACCTGTTGGTGTGTCATTGATATAGCCATTCCCACCTAAGATTTGAATCGCTTGGCCAGCCATCCACGTTGCTTTTTCTGCGGAATAGAGAATCACACCTGCAGCATCTTTACGTGTGGCCTCACCACGATCTGCGGCTTTTGCAACGGCATAACAATACGCTGCGCAGACATTGTAGCCGACATACATGTCTGCTAATTTGCCTTGAATCAGCTGAAACTCCCCAATAGGTTGATTAAATTGTTGACGCTCGTGGACATAAGGAATCACGATATCAAGACAAGCTGCCATGATGCCTAGAGGAATTGTGCCTAATACGATACGTTCATAATCAAGTCCTGACATAAGCACTTTTACGCCTTTATTGACTTGCCCCAGAACGTTTTCGACAGGAACTTTACAGTCTTGGAAAATCAACTCAGACGTGTTTGAGCCGCGCATGCCTAATTTATCTAGCTTTTGCCCCTGACTAAAACCTTCAAAGCTTTTTTCAATGATAAAGGCTGTAATGCCATGTTGATGAGCGGCTGGATCGGTTTTGGCATAGACGATGAGTACATCAGCATCTGGGCCGTTGGTGATCCACATTTTATTGCCGTTAAGCACATAGTGGTCACCTTTTAATTCAGCACGGAGCTTCATACTGACAACATCTGAACCCGCTGTTGGTTCGGACATGGCGAGTGCACCGATATGTTCGCCAGTGACAAGCTTAGGCAGATATTTGTTTTTTTGTTCCCAGCTACCGTTTAGATGGAGTTGATTGATACATAGGTTTGAATGACAGCCATAAGAAAGCCCAATCGCTGCAGAACCTCGGGAGATTTCCTCAGTGACAACAGCGTGCTCTAAGTAACCGAGACCAACACCACCAAATTCCTCAGAGACGGTGATACCCAGTAACCCTAGATCTCCTAATTTACGCCATAACTCTTTTGGAAAGTGGTCATTTTTGTCGATTTGTTGAGCGATCGGCGTAATTTCGTTGGCGACAAATTGACGAACCATATCACGCAAAGCAACAGTAGATTCTGGTAAACCATGATTAAAACTAGGTGCATACATCTATTCTTATTCCCTGATGATGAGATTATGTTTGGCTATGTTTAACTAGGCGAGTCCTTCAATTGGAAGGGTATCCAGTTGATCTTGAAGTGAGAGATTGATCCACTTCAGTGCTTTAGTTTTGATTTTTTCAATATCTGCGACAGAGTATTTGGCATCAGTGAAGGTAAAGGAAAATGTCATTTTTCCTCTAATTGTCATGACGCACACTACAACTTCATCGAGCTTGCCAATGGTTGATGGGAATATATTTTCAAATTCCAGTGAGCCGAATTGACTTGGAAAGTCTAGATTTCCGAGATTGGTAATGGATAAATCGTAGTCCATCTTGGTCAGTTGTTTGGCGATAAATCCTGGTGTGACGACTGGTACCAGTTCATCCATTAATGTACAACCATCAGTTAATTCACTAAAAATGGATTGATCATCTGATTTTTGAACGAGTGTTTTTTTAATCTCACGGGAAATCTCCCAAAAATCGCGTTCTGGATTACAGTCGACATTGAATTTCACGGCATTGATATATAAACCAAATGCTTCACCAACTTTTTCGGTGAGTCGATTTCTGAGATTCACGGGATTTTGAATTTTTCTATTCCAACCATCACCATGAAATTCAGCAAATGCACGGAGAAATGCGGTACATAACGCCGTGTGTACGGTCGCTTTTTCAGATTTACAGCGAGCCGCAAAAGTTGCCGTTTGCTCTTTACTCCATTCCCATGTTTGAATGAAGTATTTTGGCTTCACCTTAGGAGTGACCATACTGAAAGAGGAGAGTTTAACAAGGCGAAAATTAAGCAATAATTTCAGTAATTTGGCTTTGAGCTTAGCTAAAAGAGTGATTCGCCATTTTCCTGAAAAATTAGGAATCATCGCATTCAATGGCGGATATAACGGCAGACTTTCGAACTTTAGGTCAGGATTTCCCAAGAGCGTTAAAATATCCCGAAGCACTAAAAAACCAGCCAACCCATCAGCAAAAGCATGATGGCAAACGAGTAGAAGTTCTGAAACGCCTTGACCACGAATCCAAACAATACGGATCGGTGGTTGAGTCAACATATTAAATGGAACACCCATTTCAGTGGTTTGTACTTCGTTCCACGTGCTTGCAGTTTCGCGATCAACGATACGAAGTGGAATCACAAGATCAGGGTTTGAAACAAATTCAGTCGTACCATCTGGTTTTGGTACGACATGCATCGATAGGGTTGGATATTTACCTTTTAAGCGTTCGATGGCATTCACGAGTTCATCGGTCGTGAATTCTCCCGTGATCCGAAAGCTTGCTGTAAAGTTTTGGACAATCACCGTGGAGGCGAGCCAAACAGCAAGCTCGGCCCCCTGCATTTTTTGTTTTAACAAGGTCATAAAGTATTCCACATGAATTTAGAAGGCGTTATTTTTTTGCCGCGCGGTGAAATGCTTCTCCAGCTTGAATCGGGTCGTAGGTGAGTGCAAAGACATCAAGCCAAGTTGAATACTGTGCAATATGTGGCGCATGGCAAGGATGAAAATCAGGTTGGAAGTATTCCAGCCATGTTTTAGCCATAGGAGCGAGGATACCTTTGCGGTTGAATCCCCAGTGCAGGCCGCGAGCAAGTAATTGCATGCGTTTTGGAAAACTGAAACCGTCCGCTTTTAAGAATGAATTTGTATTCATAATCAGTTCACGCGTCATATCTGCAGTCAGAAACAGCATCGCGCCAACCCGTTTGAAATATGAAACGCGTGCGACATATTGCATGACATCGTATGCAACTGACTTGTGTTCCATTTCCTCAATAGAATGCCAAGCGAGCATGGCGAGTACGCGTACATCTTTGACGCCAGCCATTGTTTCGTGGTTTCTAAAAAAGCATTCGACAAAGATTGCCGTGAGATGTTCACATGCTGCAGTAATGGCAAGGTTCATTTCTGGCGATAGTTTGTTTTGGTTGAGCGCAAGTTTCTTTTTAAGCGTTTCTTCGAGTTTGTTAATCGGCAAACCTTGTTGGCGTAAAAGATCATTAAACTGGGTGTGCACAATGCCGTGCTGACTTTCTTGGCGTATAAACTGACGCACTTCTTCTTTTAACCGAGGACTTTGGATTTTTTCACGAAAATTGCGAACGCTTTGAATAAAGTATTTTTCTCCCTCAGGAAAAGTCGCACACACGGATTCTAGCATTCTGGTTTTGACGGGATCATTGTCAAACCAATATTTGGGAATCGTACTATCTAGTTTGAAGTCTAGGGATTCACGGACAGTGATATCGGTTGGGATCGCTTTAACTGTCGTGTTTGTTGGAATATTTTCGATATAGTTCGTAATACTTACCGTCATGATAATCTCATCAAATATAGGTGTGTTGGTTGGTTTTGCTTTAAATCACTGCGTAAAAACTATTGCGTAAAATCATCGCAAAATAGGCAAGATGCTTTTGATGTCCAACACAAGTTGTTTTGGATGATCAAAGTAAGATTAGAATGTTGATTCATTCCGTGAAGTAATGTCCTGCCATCTGTGAGCAGTATGGTTTAGATTACTGCTTGGATGGCAGTGTATGCAGGAAGGTGTGAGTGTGCAGGTTATCCACGGACAATGATCGGTTAAATCCAGACAATCTTAGCGGAATCTTCTGGCGGGATTGGACAGAGCCTCAGACATGATTTAATGATGATTAGATTTAAATCAAATTATCATCAAAATAAGTATTTTAATGATAGATATTAAGAAAAAACTAAGCACTCAGCACGAGTGCCTCGGCAATATTTTGCTGTTCCACCAAGGCTCGCACTGTAAATCCACCACTTTTTGCCGCAAATTGGCATTGTTCATTACTAGACATGGTACAGCCACTCAGTAAAGGACAGCGACTAAAAAGCTCTGTCACCCAATCGACAAAGACACGAACTTTTGGTGAAAGGTGACGATTTTGAAGATACATTGCAGAAATAGGCATAGGAGCAGGAGTCCACTGTGGCAGCACTTCGACAAGAGCACCAGACTCTAAGTGTGGCATTGCGATAAACCGTGCACATTGAATTAAACCAAAGCCTTGCAAAGCCAAATCAATGTAAGAGTCCATATCATTCACCGAGACAATCCCATTGACCTTAACTTCAGTAATTGCATCATCGACGACAAAGTCCCAGTCAAAATTGCGTCCCGTCCGGCTTGAAAAATAATTAATTGCGCGATGATTTTTCAGTTCATCAATGGTTCGTGGCTCGCCGTGTTTTGCCAAGTAAGCTGGCGCAGCCATGGTGACACCCTGAAATGTGCCAATACGTCGCGCAATCATGCTGGAGTCTTGTAATTCACCCACTCGAATAACGCAGTCCACACCCTCACCAGCAAGATCCACAGGTCGATCCGTTGTGCCAATCACCAGCTCTATGTCTGGGTATTTACTATGAAATTCGCAAAGTTGCGGAATCAGAATGAGCCGTCCAATGGAAGGGGGCACGTCGATACGTAAACGCCCACGAGGACCGCGTTCAATATCATGGAAGGAGGATTCACTGTCTTCGATATCCGCCAAAATTCTGATACAGCGATCATAATAAACCGCGCCATCTGGTGTCAGGCTAATCTTGCGCGTCGTGCGATTGAGGAGTCGAACTTGCAAGCGTTTTTCTAATGCTTGAATGGTCGTCGTCACGGTTGCACGCGGCAATCCAAGGCTATCAGCGGCAAGGCTGAAGCTGTTGGTATCGACGACTTTGGTAAATACCTGCATAGCCTGAAAACGATCCATAACCTTCTCCGAAACTGACTTAGAAGCCATTACTGATGTGCTGCGATGCTCTATTATTAGTTTAAAACGAATAGTGTTGTCAATTTTTATATATTTATTCGTATTGATCAAATTATTATGATGCAGTCATCACGGAAGCCACCTTATTTTTGGATACCATTTTGGTGTCCTTTACGGCTTTCTAAGAGATCAAAAGGGGTGTTTCATGTCTTTTTCATCCAAGCGTTTAGTCCTATCGGCGACGATCATTACAATACTTGTTGCGGGTGGTGGTGCAGTTGCCATTAGTCATCATGCAGGTGCTGAAGCAACTCCAAGTGCGAGTGCTCCTGTTGCTGCAACGGTTGATGTAGCTACTGTCGTCAATCGTAATATCACAGATTGGCAGAGTTATTCAGGTCGTCTAGAGGCAGTGGATCGTGTGGATATTCGTCCGCAAGTCTCAGGGACTTTAACAGCAGTTCATTTCAAAGACGGTAGCTTAGTCAAAAAAGGCGATGTTTTATTTACGATTGATCCTCGTCCTTATCAAGCCGAAGTTGAACGCGCACAAGCACAGCTCGCTGCGGCTGATGCCAATGTCACGTTTACTACTGCCAATTTGGCTCGTAACCAACGACTCATTAGCGAGAACGCGATTTCTCGTACAGACTTTGAACAAACTCAAAATGCCGCACGCAGTGCAGCAGCAAATCAACTCGCAGCACGTGCTGCACTAGAATCAGCGCGTTTGAATTTGGAATACACACGAATTACCGCGCCTGTGTCTGGTCGCGTATCACGTGCAGAAATTACAGTGGGTAATCTTGTGGCGGCTGGCGGCGCGGCACAAGTGCTGACAACGATTGTCTCTGTCTCTTATCTCTATGCGTCTTTTGATGTCGATGAACAAAGTTATTTGAAATATATCAATCCTCAGCAATCTGGTCACTCAGGTGCGGCGCCAGTTTATCTTGGATTAGCCAATGAAACTGATTATCCAAGATTAGGTCATGTCAGTTCAGTGGATAACAGCCTTAATACATCGTCAGGCACAATTCGCGTCCGTGCTGAATTTGATAATCCTGATGGCACATTGATTCCCGGTCTGTACGCACGTATTCGTCTGGGCGGTGGTCAACCGCATCAAGGCATCTTGGTGAGTGAGCAAGCTGTCGGCACGGATCAGGATAAACGCTTTGTTCTGGTTGTGGATCAGAAAAATCACACTGCCTATCGTGAAGTTAAGCTTGGCGCACAACAAGAAGGTTTAACGATCGTTGATAGTGGTCTGCAAGCAGGTGATCGTATCGTGGTGAATGGTTTACAGCGTGTTAAGCCTGGTGATGCTGTATCGCCGCATATCGTACCGATGCCGAATTCGACATCTGATGATGGGCAAGGCAATGCATTAGCGGATCAAGTTTCGAATAAATCTAGCAAACAAGATCACGTGAAAGGCTGAAATTAACATGAATATTTCTAAGTTTTTTATTGATCGTCCGATTTTTGCTGGTGTTCTATCGGTATTGATTTTATTGGCGGGTTTATTATCTGTATTTCAGTTGCCGATTTCTGAATATCCAGAAGTTGTGCCACCTTCTGTTGTGGTTCATGCGCAATATCCGGGTGCGAATCCTAAAGTGATCGCTGAAACGGTAGCAGCGCCGCTTGAAGAATCCATCAATGGTGTTGAGAACATGCTCTATATGCAGTCTCAGGCCAATAGTGATGGCAATCTCACGATTACCGTGAATTTTAAACTCGGTGTTGATCCTGATAAAGCACAACAGCTCGTTCAAAATCGTGTCGCGCAAGCATTGCCACGGTTACCACAAGATGTGCAACGTTTAGGAATTACCACACTTAAAAGTTCGCCAACGCTGACCATGGTTGTGCATTTAATTTCACCTGATAATCGTTATGACATGACTTACTTGCGCAACTATGCGGTGCTCAATGTGAAAGATCGTTTGGCGCGTATTCAAGGTGTAGGTGAAGTAGGACTATTTGGTTCAGGCGATTACGCAATGCGTGTCTGGCTAGATCCGCAAAAAGTTGCACAACGTGGTCTGACTGCATCAGAGGTTGTGAATGCGATTCGCGAGCAAAATGTTCAGGTCGCTGCTGGTGTGATCGGTGCTTCGCCGAGTGAGAAGAATGTCCCCTTGCAGCTTTCTGTCAATGCGCAAGGTCGTTTAAGTAGTGAAAAAGAATTTGCCGATATTATTCTTAAAACGTCGCCAGATGGCGGCGTCACGCGTTTGGGTGATGTTGCTCGTATTGAGTTAGCTGCATCTGAATATGGTTTACGGTCATTACTGGATAATAAACCTGCGGTCGCGATTCCGATTTTCCAAGCACCGAGCGCAAATGCATTGAATGTGTCTGATCAAGTGCGCGCAACGATGAAAGAGTTGTCTAAGGATTTTCCGTCATCCGTGCAATATCGCATTGTTTATGATCCAACGCAGTTTGTGCGTTCGAGTATTAAAGCAGTTGTCGAGACATTGCTAGAAGCGATTGCCTTGGTTGTGCTCGTCGTGATTTTGTTTTTGCAAACTTGGCGTGCGTCAATTATTCCACTTTTAGCTGTGCCGATTTCGATTATCGGGACATTTGCGCTGATGTTGGCGTTTGGCTATTCCATCAATGCATTGTCATTATTCGGGATGGTACTCGCGATCGGGATTGTGGTCGATGATGCGATTGTGGTTGTGGAGAACGTCGAGCGGAATATTGCTTCTGGCTTATCACCGCGCGATGCGACTTATCGTGCAATGCGTGAGGTGAGTGGACCCATTATTGCGATTGCGCTGACACTCGTTGCGGTGTTTGTACCGTTGGCTTTTATGACAGGGCTAACAGGTCAGTTTTATAAGCAATTTGCGATGACTATTGCGATTTCTACAGTGATTTCTGCATTTAATTCGCTGACTCTGTCTCCTGCGCTGGCTTCAGTGTTGCTCAAAGGTCACGATGCGAAGCCTGATGTATTAACGCGTGTGATGAATACCTTGTTTGGTCGTTTCTTTGCTGCTTTCAATCAATTATTTGGTCGTGCTTCGGTGAACTATAGTCGCGGCGTGACGGGCGTTATTTCGCGTAAAGCTTCTGCGATGGGTGTGTATGTGGTGTTACTCGGTTTGGCGGTTGGGATTTCTTATATTGTGCCCGGCGGTTTTGTGCCTGCACAGGATAAGCAATATTTGATCAGTTTTACCCAATTACCGAGTGGTGCATCGCTAGATCGTACCGAAGCTGTGATTCGTCGCATGGGTGAGATTGCTTTGAAACAACCTGGTGTTGAAAGTGCAGTTGCGTTTCCAGGTTTGTCGATTAACGGTTTTACTAATAGTTCCAGTGCGGGGATTGTCTTTGTCACTTTGAAGCCATTTGATGAGCGTAAAAGTCCAGAGTTATCGGCTGGTGCGATTGCAGGAGCATTGAATAAGCAGTATTCAAGTATTCAAGATGCGTTTATCGCCGTGTTTCCACCGCCGCCAGTGATGGGCTTGGGCACAGTCGGTGGCTTCAAGATGCAAATTGAAGATCGCGGTGCACTGGGTTATACCGAGCTGAATAATGCGACTCAAGCATTTATGAAGGCTGCTCAATCTGCGCCAGAACTTGGACCGATGTTTTCCAGTTATCAGATCAATACACCTCAACTGGATGTCGATTTGGATCGTGTCAAAGCGAAGCAATTGGGTGTCGGTGTGACTGACGTCTTTGACACGATGCAGATTTATTTGGGTTCACTGTACGTGAATGACTTCAATCGCTTTGGTCGTGTCTATCAAGTTCGCGCGCAAGCCGATGCACCATTCCGTGCGCATCCTGAAGATATTTTGCAGCTGAAAACACGCAATAGTACGGGTGATATGGTGCCATTGTCATCATTGGTCAAAGTCAATCAGACCTATGGTCCAGAAATGGTTGTTCGCTATAACGGCTATACCGCTGCGGATATTAATGGTGGCCCAGCGCCGGGTTATTCATCGAGTCAAGCTGAAGCCGCTGCTGAGCGTGTTGCCGCAAAAACACTGCCTCATGGTATTAAGTTTGAGTGGACTGACCTGACGTATCAGAAAATTTTGGCGGGTAATGCTGGAATCTGGGTTTTTCCAATCAGTGTCTTGCTCGTGTTCTTGGTACTGGCGGCTCAATATGAAAGTCTGACTTTGCCATTGGCTGTGATTCTGATTGTTCCCATGGGAATACTCGCTGCATTAGCAGGTGTATGGCTCACCAAAGGTGATAATAATATTTTCACTCAAATTGGTCTGATGGTTCTCGTTGGATTAGCATGTAAGAACGCGATTCTGATTGTCGAATTTGCGCGAGAGCTTGAGCTTCAAGGTGCGACACCAATACGTGCTGCAATAGATGCGAGTCGTCTGCGTTTACGTCCAATTCTGATGACTTCTATTGCGTTCATCATGGGCGTGGTTCCATTGGTAACGTCAACGGGTGCAGGTTCAGAAATGCGTCATGCGATGGGGATTGCAGTGTTCTTCGGCATGTTGGGGGTGACGTTCTTTGGACTTTTCCTGACACCTGTTTTTTATGTGCTCATGCGTTCGTTGCGTCGTGGACATCGGTTGCATTCCGCGACCGTGCATGAGGCGCCGATTCCGACTGCACAGTATGAACATTAAGGAGTGAAAGACATGAAGATGAATTATACATGGACACTTTCGCCATTAATGATCGGTTTATTGCTCGCAGGCTGTTCATTAGCGCCGCACTATGAACGTCCTGCGGTGAGTGTTCCGACTGCCTTTAAAGAAGCTGATCCTACGGCTTCTGACAATAAAGATTGGAAAACTGCTCAGCCAGCGGATGACCAAAGTCGTGGTGAATGGTGGAAAGTGTTTCATGATGACACTTTAAATCAGCTAGAAACTCAGTCGTTGGCTGAGAATCAAAACTTGAAAGCAGCTGAGGCACATCTTAATGCGTCACGTGCAATCAGTCAGTCAGTGAAGTCGCAATGGTTCCCGCAGATTGGTGCTGGTTTTGGCCCGACACGTCAGAAGGCTTCGCCAGCGTCACTTGGCTTAGCGCCAAATGCTCAAACTTCTACTCAGACGTTGTGGCGTGAACAAGCAACAGTCTCTTATGAAGTTGATTTATTTGGACGCGTTGCGAGTAGTGTCAATGCTGCAAATGCCGATACGCAGCAGAATGAAGCGTTGTTTCATTCGCTGCAATTGGCGTTGCAAGCTGATGTCGCGCAGAATTATTTTCTCATTCGTCAGCTAGATGCGGAGCAGCGGTTATATGCCAGTACGGTTCAGCTACGCACTCAAACGCTGGATTTGATCCAAAAGCGTTTTGATGCAGGTTATACCAGTGAACTGGATTTAGCGCGTGCCAAAGCGGAGTTGTCTTCCGCGCAAGCAGATGCACTCGGTGTATCGCGTAGTCGAGCCGATGCAGAACATGCACTTGCGTTATTACTGGGCAAAACACCAGCAGATTTCACGTTGAATCAGAATCCATTGGCAGCAGTCAATATTGTGATTCCTGCGGGTTTACCGTCGTCTTTGCTTGAGCGTCGACCTGATATTGCGGCGGCAGAGCGTGCAATGGCAGCGGATAATGCGCGAATTGGCATTGCACGTGCAGCATTCTTTCCAAGTTTGAACATTACTGGTGCGCTTGGCTATGAGTCTTCGCAATTGAGTCAATTGGGTAGTTGGTCGAGTCGCACATTCTTGCTTGGTCCATTGGCGGGTACGATGCTTTCGTTGCCGATTTTTGATGGCGGCTTGCGTAAGGCTGGCGTGGCGCAAGCTCGTGCGAATTACGAAGAAGATGTCGCAAAGTATCGTCAAACTGTGCTGAATGGTTTCCGTGAAGTCGAAGATGGTTTGTCTGATCAACGTATCTTAGGTCAACAGATTCAAGCGCAGGATGATGCTGTTCAATTGGCTCGACGTGCGACAGCCTTATCGCATCTACGTTATCAAGAAGGTTCCATTAGCTATCTTGATGTGATTGAAGCGGATAATAGCGTATTGCTACAAGAGCGCAATGCGGTGCAGTTGAATGGTGATCGGGCACGCTCAGCAGTGAATTTGATCCGTGCGCTGGGTGGTGGCTGGAATGGGGAAACAAGTCTGAATTGATGGTTGATTGATTTTTATGAATCAGAAATCACTTTAGTTATTCCCCGACATTTCAACAAGTTCAATGTTCTATATAGTCTATAGTTCGTTGAGCTTGTTGAATTATCAAAACATAATAAAAGTTACATGAAACTTTAAATTTTATAAAATTTCAATGCATTGTCTCTAAATATCGCTTTCAGTGCCGTATCACCATAAGGTGCAATCATCTCAATTTTGGCTTCGATAATGTCAGGTAGCGTCGCGGTGACTTTATCCATTGGGAAATTTGAAGCAAACATCAAACGCTCATAACCAAAGACATTAACAGCATGTTCAATAAATGGAGAGAGTAGATCGATTATGGTATCTACATCAGCCAATTGACGTTGTTTATGAAAAGAGTGTCCAAGAACAGGCATGAGTAAGCCTGAGACTTTGGCATGCACATGTTTTTGTTCAGCGAGTGTTGCAAGATCATCTTTCCACTGGCTAAAAATTCCTGCGCGTTGCGCTTCAGTCCTTCCTGTACCACGTCCAACTGGACCAAAGACTCCGACAGGTGTCGCCAAGTGATCTATGACGATGGCGGTTTCAGGAAATTGCTTTGCTAAAAAAGTCACATCTGCAAGCTGAGTAGAGTATGCCCAAGCATCAAAACTAAGATCATGCTTTGCCAGTAATTCAAAGCGTTTCAAGAAAATCGGATTGGTGTAAACATTAGGGTAAGCATTCCAAGCGTGTACGCCAGAATCTGGATGATGTGCCGCCATACAACGAATACCACGAAATAAAGGCGAAGTGGCGATGTGCGCACGGAGGATACTTTCAAATGCAGGATTAAGCGGATCAGCTTTGCCAATAATCGCACCGAGTTTTGGGTTTTGTTGCCCGAAAGGTAATTGTGCAATCCATCGTGTTTCTTCAACGGGGCCTAAACCGCGTTGGTGATGCCAATCTGCCTCGACATGCACAACGGCTTCGACATCATAAGGTACGCAATCTTGTGCGTAATTCTGTGGTAAATAAGGCGCTAATGCGTAATCAGTAAGTCCAAGACTATCGATTGTTGCTTGCGGTGTTGCCAGTCGTGCGACCCGATCTAGAACCCGTGGAAAACCTCCTAATAGCTTCACTGCTAGAGCGGCTTGGTGTGGCGTATGGCGAGGATCCCATTGGTGAATATGTGGATCAACTATTGAAAATGGGAGCAGTGTAGTTGTCATTTGAATGATCCGAATATTTTTAACATGATTCTATTTATTTCTAGCAAGTTAGCCGAGTTTAGTGACCCAACGCAAAGGTGAAATTTTCATCAGAGTGCCAACAACTGACCACGGCCAACTTGGAACGCATGCAGTGCTTGGTTCACGCTCTATGGCACGAACTAATGCGAGACTGCCGACTTTTTCACTGACTTCAAAAGGCAGTTTTGCTGCACCTTCATTGAGTTCGGTGCGTATGTAACCAGGGAGAATCGTGCTGACTTTGATGGGCGTATCTAATAGCTCGGCACGAATGCCTTCGGTGAGTGCCGCAAGTGCTGCTTTACTAGCGGCATAAGTCGTGAGATGACGTGGTAGACCTCGAATTGCACTCATGGATGAAATGGTGACAAGGTGTCCAGCATTTTGGCGGCGGAAAATCGCAACAGCCGCTTCGCATTGTGCTAGCCCAGCGATAAAGTTGGTTTCGGCAGTCTGACGATTAATTTCAAAATGACCTTTGCCGATGCGTCGTCCATTACCGACGCCTGCGTTGACGATAATTCGATCCAGTTGACCAAATTCTTTGGCAAAGTCTTCGAAGACTTCAAATACTTGTGGGTAGTTGTTGACATCGAGTATGCGGATAGAAACTTGGACATTGTATTTGTCGGTGAGTTCTTTTTTGAGTTCCTCCAACCGTTCAATACGACGTGCACATAATGCAAGATTATGTCCGCGCGCAGCAAATTCACGCGCCATGCCTGCGCCAATGCCTGAACTAGCGCCTGTGATGAGAATATTTTTACGCATGATTCATACTCCATAGAGTTTTAATATCAATAATGTGTTGGGCTGGTTTAGCGATAGGTCAGAAGTTCGTGATGACGTCCGCTAAAGTGTCCGTGTTCATTTAGGCTCATCAAGTGGCGATTGCTGGACGTTTGTGTGATGCGTGTGAGTCCACAATTGGCCAGTGTCCAGTTGGTACGAAACGTTGTGTGCTCATTCAGGTCGAGTAACTTTTTCGCGACTACTGAAATACATCCACCTGATGTAAAGACAAGCGCGTGTTGTTTATGCGCTAATAGCCCAATAGCCGTATTAACACCTGTTTGCACACGCTGTTGGAATTGCTGCCAAGACTCATTGTAGTCATCATCATGTTGTCCCGAAGCCCAACGTGAAATGGCTGCCTTAAAGATATTCATAAAGGCTTCTTCTGGATGCGAGTGTTTGACCATTTCACTGGCTATCCAAGCGCGATCACGAATACGCGGCTCATGTCGTTCCAGAATGTGTTCATGATCGAATTCATTAAAATCAGGAAGTACCTGCAAAGGTAAGTCTAAGCCGATTGCTTCAAGACACGTTTCTGCGGTCTGACGATGGCGTAACATGCTACCGATAAAGACTTGATCTATGGGTTCTTCACGTTCTCGCAATATCGTGCCGAGTTGGCGTGCTTGTGCGTAACCCGTTTCAGAAAGTTGGTCGTAGTTTTTTTTACCAAACGAAGCTTGTCCGTGACGAATCAGTGTAAGTGTTGACATGGATTAGCCTTGATCCGCGTGAATGGACTGACGACAACGCCGCCAAATCGCCCAGTTAATCAGCCAAAAATACTTGAAGGCTGGATTGTCGGTTTGCTTATGAAAATAACGATAATAAATCTGTTGAACGATCGCCGCGACGCGGAATAAGCCAGCGACTTCATAAAATGCCCAATGTTTTATTTGGACGCCAGTTTTGGCTTTGTAATAGTCCACCACTTCAGCGCGAGTCAGCATGCCTGCAAGGTGGGTGGGTTGGCGGCGCGTCTTACGTAAAATGCCCTTGTCACTGGCCTGAATCCAGTAAGACAGTACATTCCCCAATTCCATGAGTGGATCGCCGAGCGTTGCCATTTCCCAATCCAGCACCCCGATGACCTGAGTCGGATGCTGTGGATCAAGCACGACATTATCAAAGCGCCAGTCATTATGAATCACACAGGTTGCGGAATCGGCAGGTGTATTTTTCTTTAACCATGCTTGAATGCCTTTGTATGACGGCACATTCCAAGTGTGAACCTTATTATAACGATCACACCAGCCGTCAATCTGGCGTTTGCAATATCCATTGCCTTTGCCTAACGATTCGAGTCCTGCAGCCCGATAGTCCACTTGATGTAGAGCAATGAGCTGGTCGAGGGTATTGGTGCAGAGTTCACGAACTTCCGCCTCGCTCATGATGAGCTCTTTCGGCAAATTTGCGCGCGGAATAATCCCTTCAATGCGTCGCATAATATAAAAGTCACTGCCAATAATAGAGTGATCAGTACATAACGCGATCATATCCGCGACAACAGGGTAGACTGCTTTGAGTTGTTTTTGCACGTGATATTCGCGGCTCATGTCATGTGCGCCTTTGGCTTTAGTACCCGCAGGCGGTCTACGCAGGATGAGATCATGATTCACGTATTGCAGACGATATGTCCAATTGGATGCGCCACCCGAATATTGCGTGACGATCGGTAAGCCTTCTGCGAGATCGGGTAAATAAGGGCGTAACCAAGCATCTATTTTCTGAATGTCTAATTCTTCACCGTGGCGGATTGCACCGCCTTGATCAATTAACGCCATATGATTTCTATCCTGCTGGGCTACTTGCCAAGATTTACAATGTTTCTGCTTTGAAGTCTTCCCCTTGAAGGGGAAGATTTAGAAGGGGATGCCTTTGATTTACGCTAAAAGCACCCCCATCCCGACCTTCCCCCTCATGGGGAAGGAGTTAAGCTTTTAAAAATCCAATTATTTACTTTCTATCGAGGCTTCATACTATTCACGCTACGATGAAATAACTTACTGTACAGACGTTGCGGCAGATAGCGTTTTGCCAGCCATAAATTTTCGCCTGATGCATGTGGCAGGATGTATGACTGTTGCTTTTCAACACCTTTAACAATGTGTTCGGCGACTTGTTCAGCAGTGAGTTTGCCACTACTGAGTAGCTTACCCATCATTTTCTTCATTCTCGGATCAGTCGTGCGCATCGTTTCTTCGAGATTGGTTTGGAAGAAAGACGGGCAGACCACACTGACATGAATGCCATCATCCATCAGTTCTTGTTCTAGCGTTCCCGATAGCGCAACGACAGCGGCTTTTGTTACGTTATAAGAGGCCATGCGAGGCACATCGAGTAATCCCGCCATCGATGCGATATTGACAATATGACCAGAGCCTTGACGCTTGAAAATTGGTGTAAAGACTTTACAACCGCGCACTACGCCCAGCAGGTTAATATCAATAATCCACTCCCAATCACTGATGGTCACATCTTCAATTGCACCCGCTTGAGCAACGCCTGCATTATTGACGAGCACATCCAGACCAGCCCAGAGTTGACTTAACTCATCGGCGATCGCTTGTAGATCTTGCTCACGTGTGACATCTGCATGGCGATAAAGCATTTCTGATCCTGATGAGGATGCAGCTTCAAGTTCTTTGCGCGTTTCTTCGCCGCGTGCATCATTGAGATCTGCGATGCAGACATTCCAACCTGCACGTGCATAATGCAAGGCGAGTGCGCGACCTAATCCACTTGCACCGCCTGTAATAAAAACTTTTTTTGACATGATTAAAAATTCCTTTTCTGTGATTTTTTCTATGATCTAGAGCTATTTAGAAAATCCGCGTTTGGCGAGTTCAATACGAGCAATCACGCCTTTATGTACTTCATCTGGTCCATCAGCGAGTCGCAGACTGCGTGCTTGCGCAAAAAACGAAGTCAATGGCGTATCCTGTGACATTCCCGCGCCGCCATGAATCTGGATCGCCATATCGACCACTTGTTGCAAGACATTTGGTGCGACAACTTTGATGGCAGATATTTCAGTCATGGCACCAAAAGTACCGAGTGTATCCATTTTCCATGCCGCATAAAGTGTCAATAAACGCGCTTGATCGATGGCAATACGTGCTTCTGCAATTCGTTCACGATTACCACCGAGATTGATGAGTGGTTTACCAAATGCTGTGCGCTGCATGCCACGATCAATCATCAATTCCAGTGCTTTCTCTGCCGCGCCAATACAGCGCATACAGTGATGAATGCGACCTGGTCCAAGACGACCTTGCGCAATCGAAAAACCTTCGCCTGGCCCTGAAATGAAATTACTGATAGGCACGCGGACATTGGTAAAGCTGACTTCACCATGACCATGCGGTGCGTCATAATCTCCGAAGACGGGTAACATCCGTTCGATTTTGACGCCCGCAGTATCTAGCGGCACAAGTACCATCGAATGTTGATTATGTCGACCGCTACTTGGATTCGGCGTGTGCGCCATAAAAATGGCAATTTTGCAGTGAGGATCGCCAATGCCGCTCGACCACCACTTGCGCCCATTGAGTACGATTTCATCATTTTCAATGATGGCAGTGGCCTGCATATTGGTTGCATCAGAGGAGGCGACATCGGGTTCGGTCATACAGAACACTGAGCGAATTTCACCAGCGAGTAGAGGCGTTAACCAGCGTTGTTTTTGTTCTTCACTGCCATAACGCCACAAGACTTCCATATTGCCAGTATCTGGCGCATTACAGTTGAATACAGTTGGTGCAAGTAGGCTACGTCCTGTTTGTTCAGCAATATGTGCGTATTCTTGGATATTCAGACCAGCACCGAGCTTGTCGTCAGGCAGCCAAAGATTCCATAGACCTTGAGCTTTGGCTTTACTTTTGAGTTCTTCAAGAATGGTAGGAATTTTCCATTGTCGCCAATCGCCACCAGCGTTATTGGCATGCACTTCCGCCCAGAATGCTGGCTCTGCGGGTTCAATCTGATCGCGGATAAAGACTTTGACACGTTCTAAAATATCTTGCCCGCGTGCGCTCAGTTCAAAATGCATGACGATTCTTCCTTATTCATGTAGTTATGATTTCACATTGAAAATCATATTTAAGACATATCCCTATCTTAGTGTTTGTCGTAGAATGTAGAAAATGATTAATTCTCATGGTATGTCATGAATGAAACTAATAATCTAAACAAACTCGACCGTCTCGATCTTAATCTATTTCGTGTCTTTGATACGGTGTATCGAGAACGTAATTTAACTCATGCCGCAGAAATACTGTGCTTGAGTCAATCTGCTGTCAGCCATGCGGTTGGACGTTTGCGAGTCAGTCTCGGCGATCCATTGTTTGTCCGTGAAGGACAGGGTGTTGTACCGACACCTTTAGCAGATCGTCTCTGGCCAGATATCAAAGATGCACTCGCACTATTTCGACAAGCTGTTCTGCGCCATCAAAGTTTCGAACCTTCTCGCGATTTAAGCCAAATTACTCTGGCGATGAATGACAAACTAGAGCCTAGTATTCTGCCCGTGATTGCTAAAAAGTTACATGAAACAATACCGCATCTTCAACTCGCAAGTATTCGTTTGGATCGTACGAATTTACGCGCTGATCTAGTTGCAGGTCGTATAGATTTTGCAATCGATGTTGCACAACCGACAGCACCTGATATTTGCCATACGTTACTTCAAAAAGATGAGTTTGCTGTCGTTTGTCGAGAGGATCGTCCGATTGACGCAGAGAGTTATCTCGCGGCGCGTCATGTGACTGTATCTTCACGACGTACTGGACGGTCGTTAGAGGAAATTGAATTATCGCGTTTAGGAATCGAACGAGAAGTCGTGGTTCGCTGCCAATATTATGAAGCAGCCTGTCGGTTGGTCGCGGACAGTGATCTTTTATTAACCATGCCGCTGCATCAGGCCTCGACGATTAATGCAACTCTTGGTAATACTGTTCTACCGATGCCATTACCGTTATCAGGAATAGAGCTGCATTTGTATTGGCATCAACAGCGAGAAACTGATCCAGCAAATCAATGGCTAAGAAGTGAATTGATGAGCGTATTTAACGCCTGATAAAAGCGTATTATTAAACAAATTTTATGAAAATGTGTGAATGAGAAATGTTCGCTAATTGATCGATTTGTTGGATTCAGTATAGTAGGATACTAGTAAGGCGTTCGGAGAAACGCAGTCATATTTGAGCTTAAGCCCATTTAAGTTGAATAAAGGTCAAAGGATGATCAAATGATTAGAACCGTATTTCTGGAGTGGATGGAACATCATCGTCGTTCACTTCATATCGCTGCTATTCCGATACTTCTCGTCATGGTCATGGGTGTCTATATCATTGTTTACACGACAGGCGGGATCAAGTTTGTCTATTCACATTCGATGTATATCCCAATTCTGTTATCAGGTTTTGTTCTTGGAATTCGAGGCGGTGTTATTGTTGGATTGCTTGCAGGCGTTGTATTAGGGCCGTTCATGCCCATCAATGTCTATACAGGCGAGCTGCAAAATACGGCTAATTGGACATTCCGCATGGGGATCTTTACGCTCATTGGTTTTTTGAGTGGCGTAGCAAGCGATAGTGCAAGTTTTTATCAAGAAAAACTCAAATGGATTTCACAACATAATCTTTCTACTCGATTGAAAAATCGTAGTGCTTTACTCGATCATTTAACAGAGCTGTCTCATCATAAAAGTAATGGTGACATATTTTTTCTAGCAGTGATTTCATTCGAAAATGCAATGGAATTAAAAGCGGCTTTTGGTTTCGCAATCCTTGAGGAAGCTGTACAGCAATTTGCTCATCGTTTTTTGGACAGTGAATTAGAAGTTAATATTTATCATACCGAAACTACTCAAATTGCAGTGCTTTCAAGCATCGAAAATCAAGAAATAGAAAGTTTTCTCCGCCAACTGACCGAGGCATGTCGCGAGCCTATTTTATACAATGATGTGCTCATTCATATTGATACACGAATGGGTTATATCACTTTCAATCAAGCTAATGAAGCGGCAGACGCTTATTTGCATCGGGCTGAAGCAGCGCTAACTGTTGCCTATGAAACGGCGAGAGATAGTGTGGCATATAGTCCAGATATGATGAGTGCGACTGAGGACAACATTTCGCTGCTTGGTGAGTTAAAAGATGCAATTAAAAATGGACAGCTTAAATTTCATTATCAGCCCAAGGTTGATATTGCGAAAGGCACTGTCTATGGCGTTGAAGCGCTGATGCGCTGGGATCATCCGAAACGCGGCAGAATTCCACCTAATGAATTTATTCCCCGCGCCGAACAAAGTACGTTGATTGATTTAATTACTGAATTTGCTCTAGAAGAGGCCATTGCTCAACAGGCGCAATGGCAAAAAGAAGGCATTCAAGTGACGGTTGCGGTGAATATTTCCACGCATAATTTACTACAGTCTAATTTTACGGATTTCATCTTAAGTCTTTTGAGCCATCATAATGTAAGGGGTGAGTTTTTAGAACTAGAAGTGACTGAAGGCGCATTGATGATGGATGTCGAGCGTACGATTGATGAGTTAAGGCGGTTGTCTGATCTTAAAATTATCATTTCGATTGATGACTTTGGTACAGGCTATTCTTCACTTCAATATTTGCATCAGCTTCCTATTTCATTAATAAAAATTGACCAGTCTTTTGTTCAGCGATTACCCTCTGACAAAGGTGCAGCTTATATTTTAGAAGCTGCCGTGATGCTGGCACATAACATGGGCATTAAAGCGATTGCAGAAGGTGTAGAGAATAAGGCCGTCTATGATTTCCTTCATGATTTAGGTTGTGATATGGCTCAAGGATTTATGATTTCTCGTCCGATGTCTGCAAAAGAATTCGGCGAGTGGTACAAGGCATGCGATGGTCGCTATATCGTTTAGCACCCTAGAATCAAACTGAATTATTTAACAGTGAAACTTAAATCACGAATGATTTATAGAACATCATCATCGCTACGATAATCACAAAAGTTGCAAATATGCGTTGTACAGATTGTGCCGTGAAATAATGAATCAGTTGACGCCCGCTAAACATGCCAATGATACATGCGATAATAAAAGGCAAAGCGATCATTAATGGGAAAGAATGTCCTTGCACTAAGTTCGAAATAATTCCGCCGCTACCTACTAATGCAATGACCATTAATGATGTCGCCACGATACTGTGGATGCTGATATCCGTAGTTTTCCGTAAAACTGGCACAAGCACGAAACCACCGCCGACGCCCAGTAATCCAGTCAGAAAGCCCGTTAATGCACCAACTCCACCAAGAATGACCATTGTTTTTGGCGTCCAATGTAGACGACCTGTATCAGGATTCATTTGGCAATATGCGTCTTGTGTTTCTTGAGCTGCTTTCGGCATGAGTAGGCGAGTGGCCACAATGAGCATTGTGATTGCAAATATGATCGTCAAATATTTTGTTGGTAAGATATGAGATGTTTGAATTCCAAAAGGCGTGACAAGCACACCAACTACGGCAATCCACAGCGCAGCTTTATACCTAACCAGTTTACGTGCAAATCCTTCGATCGCACCGACAATAGCTGCACTTGTTACTGCAAGCAAGCCAATTGGCGCAGCCTGCGCCACAGACCAGTTCTGACTAAACATGAGCGCAGGAATTGCTAGGATTCCGCCTCCTGCACCCGTTAGTCCTAAGATGATCCCGACCAGTAAACCAAGCAGTAATAAAGTCAGCATAAAGTGATCCTGGATTTAGTTTTAGGTATTCGCTTAATTTCGTCTAGATTGATACCGATTAAACGCTTCAAATAATCCCATGCCGATCATCATTGCAACGACAAATACAATACCTTGAGGTAAGCCATCTACGACCAAAACTAATGCTGGTCCGGGACAAATCCCCGCCAATCCCCAACCTATACCAAAGATCAGGCTGCCAATGATGAGTGGACGATCAATCTGGCGTTGCGTTGGAATACGCATTGGCAGACCTAACATCGACAATGTCCGTTGACGTGCAAAGAAAAATCCAATCGTCGCGATAAAGATTCCACCGACCATCACAAATGCCAGAGATGGATCCCATGCGCCTGCTATATCGAGAAAGCCAAGAACCTTTTGAGGATTGGTCATGCCAGAGATCATTAAACCCAAGCCAAAGATCAATCCAGTTAACCATGAAAAGAATATATTCACGTTTACTTATCCTCCAATCACATGTCGAATGATAAACACGGTGATAAATCCTGTTGCCATGAATGCGCCAGTTGCAGCTAGTGATCGTGGCGACATACGCGATAAACCACAGATGCCGTGACCACTTGTACAACCTGACCCAAAACGTGTTCCTACGCCAACTAACAGACCAGCAATCACCAATATCGGATAGCTCGCATTCACATGTATCGTAGGAAGGGTTGCGAATAGGTGATAGATCAATGGTGCCATGATGAGCCCAGCGAGAAACGCTACTCGCCACAACACATCGCCTTTGGTTGGAATAAGTAGTCCACCTAAAATGCCGCTAATTCCTACAATTCGACCATTGACCAGAATAAAGATTAATGCCGCAAGACCTAGGATTAGTCCACCGACTAAGGCTGACCAAGGCGTGGAATTGTGAACATCAATCATGAAGACTCCCCCTCGTCTTTAGGGCAGTACAGTTCATAAAGCACGCCCAGCATGGTTAATACTTTCGGGTCAGAAACGGAGTAAAAAATACGCTTTCCATCACGACGAGTTTGTACAAGTCCTTCGGTTCTGAGTACGCCTAGCTGTTGAGAGAGGGTGGGTTGGCGAATATCTAAGGCACTTTCTAGTTCACTGACAGACATTTCGCCTTGGCTGAGTTGACAGAGCAATAGCAACCGATCTTCATTTGCGAGCGTTCGTAATACCGTTGTGGCTTCATTTGCGGCAACACGCATTTGGGAGATATGAGGAGCTTGAACGGATGAGTTCATAGTGATCTCGTTTTGCGATAAACATTATATTGACACATAATATATAAAAAAACATAATGTATGTCAATAAAGTGTTTTGGAGAGAGTTATGAATCCATTGATTAAGAGCTTCTTTGATACGATTACAGGAACAATTACTTATATCGTTTATGACGAAATCGGTGGGTACGCTGCTGTTATTGATCCAGTTTTAGAGTTTGATGCCAAATCTGGACGGACAGCGACGACGATTGCTGACGAAGTGATTGAGTTTGTAAGATGTTCAAGTTTGACAGTGGAGTGGATACTCGAAACACATGCTCATGCAGATCATTTATCGTCTGCGAGTTATATTCAAAGCAAAGTTGGTGGGCGAATTGCGATAGGCGAGCGCATCACAGAAGTTCAGACAACATTTAAGAAAATATTTAATTTGGAAAAAGATTTTGCATTAGATGGCTCTCAGTTTGATCATTTGTTCACGGACAATGAAATTTTTCGAGTAGGGAAACTTGAGGGCCGTGCGTTCAATGCATTTGGACATACGCCTGCTGATATGGCGTATCAGTTTGGTGATGCAGTTTTTGTTGGTGATACATTATTTATGCCTGATGTTGGGACGGCACGCTGCGACTTCCCGGGTGGTGATGCGCATCTCTTATACCAATCAATTCAAAAATTATTGGTTTTACCCGCACATACAAAGCTTTATATGTGCCATGACTATCCACCTAACGGACGTGAACCAGTATGGGAGACCACTGTTGCTGAACAAATTGCATCAAATATTCATGTTCATGCTGGTGTGAGCGAGGAGGAGTTTATTCAGATGCGCCGTGCGAGAGATTCCACTTTAGAAATGCCGAAGTTGATTATTCCTTCGATCCAGCTCAATATTCGTGCTGGGCATCTGCCACCAGTAGAGGATAATGGTCAGAGTTATTTCAAGATTCCGATCAATGTGCTTGGAAGGAGTAAGTAGATCGATTCTGGTTTTGAAAAAATGGTACGCCCTGCGGGACTCGAACCCACGTCGGTCGCTTAGGAGGCAACTGCTCTATCCAGTTAAGCTAAGGGCGTAGGATGCGGATTAAATCATAAATCAGGGTAAGATAAGAAGTTATTTATAATCTTTTTGGTTGAATTGCTATCTGGATTGGTTGAATGATGCACAATGATATCGATAGTCTGGCATATAGTTTTAAGCCAGTGATCAATGATTCAGCCAAGATTCTGATTTTAGGCAGCATGCCAGGCGTCAAATCGCTGAATGAGCAAGAATATTATGCACATCCGCAAAACGCGTTTTGGCGGATTATGGCGGCGTTATTTGATTTTGATCGTCAAGCGGAATATCAACAACGCTTAGCGCATTTGCAGGCAGCTGACATTGCTTTATGGGATGTTTTGCATTCATGTAAAAGAGAAGGAAGTCTGGATTCAATGATTCAGTCAGAGACGCAAGTGGCAAATGATTTCAATGCGCTTTTTCAGGCATATCCAAATATTCGATCTGTGTTTTTTAATGGTACGAAAGCAGAGAACTATTTTAAGCGGCATATTTTACCGACTTTGCAAGAACATCAACTACATTTTGCGAGGTTGCCTTCCACAAGTCCTGCACATGCATCTTTGTCATTTGAGCAGAAACTTGAAGAATGGGCTGTCATTCGACGTCAACTTTGAAAGGCTAAGCTAATCGTTGCCTCACCATCTCATACATACAAATTGCGCCAGCAATCGCCACATTCAATGACTCTTGACCACCAGGTTGTGGAATGGTGACAGCAATCGCATTGGAAAGTGCGATGTCAGTTGCACCTTGACCTTCATTGCCCATGAGCCACGCAGTCGGTTTTGTTAAATCAAGTGCATATAGGCTTTGGCTTGCATGTGAGCTTGTCGCATGTAACGGTATGTCGAGTCGTTGAAGCACCTCCGAAATATCAGCTTGTTCAACAACTTCTAATCCAAACTGAGCGCCCATTCCTGCACGTAAGACACGAGGTGACCATACCGAGGCGGTGCCAGTCGTACAAATGACTTTCTTAATTCCGGCGGCGGCGGCAGTGCGTAACAACGTACCAACATTTCCTGCATCCTGCACATCTTCGAGAATGAGGGTGTCTGTTGATATACGTTCTGGAAGTGAGTGGTGGATGCTATTGATGAGCCCCATAATATCAATGCCTTGCCCTAAAGTACGCATTTCTTTATAGAGCGCATCAGACAATACAAAACGAGACACTTGCTTCCAGCCATCCAAAAGATCATTCACTTCTGGATGAGTCAGCATACTTTCACTGAGGAAAATACTATCGGGTGTGAAGCCAGCACGTTGATAGGCATCCAACAAATGAATGCCTTCCAGTACGGTTTGACCTGACTTACGTCGCGCATTAGCTTGCTCAAGCAATCCACGTAGGTGTTTTAAACGCGGATTATCACGAGAAGTAATCGCTAAAGGCATTTTTTCAGAAAGCATCAGTCAATCAATACCTTATTCTAGGCTTTATTCAAGAAAATCAGCATCAGGCTGGACATGATAATGTGTTACACGTAACACTTCATTGCGCGAACCCAGTACAACAGGGATACGTTGATGTAGTCCAGTAGGATCAACATCCATGATACGTTGGCGTCCTGTAGTCGATGCACCACCTGCTTGCTCAATCAAAAAGCTCATTGGATTCGCTTCATACATGAGACGCAGTTTTCCTGCTTTTTTAGGATCTTTTAGGTCGTATGGATACATGAAAATACCACCACGCATCAGGATACGATGTACATCGCCAACCATAGATGCAACCCAGCGCATATTAAAGTCTTTACCACGAACACCTTCTTTACCGTCTAAGCATTCGTTGACATAGCGTTGCATTGGTTTTTCCCAATGACGTTGGTTCGACATGTTAATGGCGAATTCTTGTGTATCTGTTGGAATGCTGATTTTTTCAGAGGTAAGAATAAACTCACCGAGGTCACGATCGAGGGTGAAAATGTCAACGCCATTACCCAGTGTTAAAACGAGCAGGGTTGATGGGCCATACAATGCATATCCTGCGGCAACTTGATGTTGACCTGCTTGATAGAAGTCACTGGTTTCAATTGAGTTTGTATTCGGACGTTCAAGAATTGAGAAAATTGTTCCAACGCTCATATTCACATCAATATTGCTTGATCCATCCAACGGGTCAAACAATATCAGATATTTACCTGATTCGCTTGCAACGATCATTTCATCCATTTCTTCTGAGGCCAGCGCCGCTGCAATACCACCACCCAGCAATGTGTCTACCATCAGCACATTCGAAATAATATCGAGTTTTTTCTGCGTTTCACCTTGGACATTATCTGTGTTGGCACTGCCTAAAACACCTGCTAATGCACCTTTATGTAATGCTGAACTGATTCCTTTACATGCAATTGCTGTTTGCAAAATCAATTGAGTCAAATCAGGAGTCAGGTGGTTGATGCGTTGAGGTGAGTTGCTGGTGACTTGGCGTGTCAAAAGATATTGATTTAAAGTAATCGCAGACATAAGGCTACTCGATGATTATGAGAATAAGCATTGCTGAAGCTGCATAGTTTAAAAGAAAACAGCAAGCAACAGCGATAATATATTGAATCAGATTTATTTGCTGTGTTACATGAAACTTAATGAATTTTTATAAAACATTGAATTAATCATTTATTAAAGCAATGTTTTATATGGCATGAGCCATTAAATCTTCTAAACTCACAACTGCTAGTGCAGCTTCATGACAGGCTTCTAATTTCACTTTTGGTGCAACGCCTGCGTCTAAAGCTTCTTTCCAGCGTGTGACACATAGACACCAAAAATCGCCAGGGACTAAGCCTTGAAACTCAAATTGCGGCAGTGGCGTGGTGAGATCATTGCCCATTTGCTGTGAAAAGCTTAAAAATTCTGACGTGACTTGCACACATACGGTATGCAAACCAAAATCTTGTATGCCTGTATGACAAAAACCGTCGCGATAATATCCTGTAATCGGGCTAAAACAGCAGCTTGCCAAACGTTCACCCAAGACATTACGGGTATTGATCAATGGATCTGGGTGTATAGACATCAAGCTATCCTTCATAAAACCATGATGCGCATAAAGGAAATGCGCGAAATCAATTTATCTTGAGATCAGTGCTATTGTATCGCTAAAACGCTCAATTCCAAAATTTTTGACTCGAAATTGCAATCAATCATGGGCAGAATATAGTGCTATTTTGTTGAAAATATGAATTTCATATTTATTCAGTGCAAGTTTACTCGGTGAAATTCATTCATCGAAAGTTGGCAAGTTGGGCAAGTATTCCCGCGCGTAATGGTTGTAAATGACTTTCCGCAAGTTGTAATTGATAAAAAGTAAACCAGCCAATTATTGTCAGCACAATAAAACTACTGATGCGCATGATTTGTCGCTGTTTTTGACTCATATTTTCCGTCAATGAAAATACCAATCCCAATAATGCACCTGTGATGATGCCACCAAGATGCGCCGAGTTATCAATCCCTGAAATGCTTAAGCCTAATCCAAAGTTAATCGCCATAATGACGAGTAGTGGCTTGAGTTGTAAAGCTTGATTGGGATGCAGGCTAGCTTTAGGTCGCCACGCCGCGACAATCAATGCACCGCCTAAACCCATAATCGCTCCTGATGCGCCTGCACTGACCACAAAAGCATTTGCATCATTGAGTATTTGTTGATTGAACACGTTATGAATTACACTGAGTAGGCTTCCGACCAAACCTGCACTCAAATACATAGCAAGATAGAAGCGGCGACCATAATAAAATTCAGCGTAAACACCCCAGATATAAAGTGCCCAACAGTTCACAGCAAGATGAATGAATCCGATATGTAGAAACATACTACTGAGCAACCGCCACCAATCTCCTGTTAAGGTGAGAGGCGCATAATTTGCGCCCCATAACAGTAAATCGCCCATTCTTGGGCTAAATAGACTGACACCATTTAAAACTTCGATCACAAACATGGAGATGTTGATCAGTAATAAAAGCCCAGTAAGTTTCCAGATACGTAGAGTTGACAGCATGTGCGAAGAGTTCCTTTTATTTGCTCAAAAGCTTATCGAAAACAGTTAACTTATAATGCCTCTGATCATAGGGTTAGTGTATTGATTGGAGTTAGAGGGCTGAGAAATCAATCTCAAAACGACTGAAAAATATTCGTTTTAACTGTAGATTAACTGCAGAGTTATGTATTCAAGAGGGTGAATCGACTGAAAATCGGCTATGCTTAGGTTATCTTATCTTTTTTGTAGACATTAGGCGTACATGAAAGCTTTTTTTGCACGTATTTCGTTAATCCTATTCTCTTTATTTTTAGCGGTGCAGCTTTTTGTTTTTGCGAGCTTATTGTGGTGGAAACATCATGATGTCAATCGTTCGATGTTTATGCGTGAGTATCTCTGGAGTGGCGATAATACGACGACGATTGAACATCGTACTGTGCAATATGATCAGATTAGTGTTCATGTAAAGCGTGCATTGATTGCTGGTGAAGATGCTAAGTTTATGTATCATCATGGATTTGATTGGGATGGGATTCGTGCAGCTTTAGAAAAAAATGACAAAAAAGGACATGTTGTTGCAGGTGGGTCGACGATTAGTCAGCAACTTGCGAAGAATTTATTTTTATCCAATGAGCGCTCTTATTTTCGCAAAGGCGAAGAGGCGATTATTACTTGGATGATGGAACGGATGTGGAATAAAGAGCGTATTCTGGATGTCTATCTGAATGTGATCGAGTTTGGCGATGGGATCTATGGCATAGAAGCTGCTTCGCAATTTTATTATGGCAAATCTGCTGCGGAAATCAATGCAAATGAAGCCGCTAAATTAGCTGGGTTAGTGCCAAATCCAGTCTATTATGAAATGCATCAACATGATCGAAAAATGCTACGTCGTGTTGCTGTTATTCGACGCTATATGGGTTATTCCGCTATTCCATAGTGCACCTAAAAAACTTGTCTAAGTAATGGTTTAGCGATTAAGATCAAATAAATAAGAGTCATTCAATAAACTGTCATATTTCATCGTCAGAATGAGGTAGACCGATCAAGTAATCAGCTCATTATTTATTCTTTTCAAGAATTTAGGAATATCATGAACCAAGCCGCTCAAGCACCCACTGACATTATTGAATTTGAACCTAGTGTCCGTTATCTAAACCGTGATTTGTCGCTATTGGATTTTCATCTACGCGTGCTTGAGCAGGCTGTTGATCCGCTCAATCCTGTGATTGAACGTTTGGTGTTTCTCCTGATTTTTTCTCGTAATATGGATGAGTTTTTTGAAGTTCGTGTTGCTGGTTTGATGCAACAATTGAGCTATAGCGATGACAGTACGACGCCTGATGGCATGCATCCATCAGAAGTTCTTGCCAAAATTTCAGAAATTGCACATACCGCGATTGAGCGTCAATATCGTATTCTCAATGAAGAGGTTTTACCTGCTTTAGCAGAAGAAAATATTCGTTTCCTGCGTCGTGAAGAGCTCACGGCTGATCAGGCGACTTGGGTTCATCAATATTTCCGTGAGCAAGTTCTTCCTGTTCTCACTCCGATCAGTTTAGATCCAGCGCATCCATTCCCACGCTTAGTCAATAAAAGTTTGAACTTCATTGTGACTTTGGATGGTAAAGACGCATTTGGTCGTGATATTAAATTTGCAATTGTTCCTGCACCGCGTTCATTGCCACGCGTTGTACGTTTGCCTGATCATTTGACAGGTGGTTTTGAACATCATGTGATGTTGTCTGCGATTATTCATGAACATGTGAGCGATCTTTTCCCTGGCATGTCTGCAACAGGATGTCATCAATTCCGCGTCACACGTAATGCGGATTTAGAGTTTGATGAAGATGCTGAAGATGTTGCAAAAGCACTGAAAGGTGGCTTAAGTTCACGTCGTTTTGGTCGTGCGGTGCGCTTGGAAGTGACGAATCATTGTCCAGATAACATTATTGATTATCTGCTGCGCCGTTTTGGTCTAAATCAAACACAACTTTATCGTGTGAATGGACCTGTTAATTTGGCGCGTTTGCTGTCGAACTTTAATCGTCCAAAAATGCGTTATAAGTCTTTCATCCCAGCGATGCCAACAGCATTACGTAGCTCAGAAGATATTTTTGCATCGATTAAAAAACAAGATATTTTGATTCATCATCCGTTTGAATCATTTGCACCAGTCATCAACTTCCTTCGTGAAGCGGCACGTGATCCTCAAGTATTGGCAATTAAACAAACTTTGTATCGTAGCGGTGCAGATTCTGAGATTGTCCAGATTCTCGCGGATGCGGCGCGCCAAGGCAAAGAAGTCACTGCAATCATCGAACTCCGTGCGCGTTTTGATGAAGAATCCAATATGGAAGTGGCAAATATTTTGCAAGAGGCTGGCGCGGTCGTGGTGTATGGCATCGTCGGCTATAAAACCCATGCAAAGATGATTCTGGTCGTGCGTCGTGAAGGCGATAAGTTGACGCGCTATGTGCATTTGGGTACTGGAAATTACCATGCGGGTAATGCGCGGATGTACACCGACTATGGTTTACTGTCTGCCAATCCACAGTTGTCAGAAGACGTGCACAAGATTTTTCAAGAACTGACTGGAATGGGCAAAGCTGCGAAGTTGCAAAAATTGCTACATGCACCATTTACGCTACATCCGCAATTGATTGCACTGATCAATGAAGAAATTGAGTTTGCGAAGTCAGGCAAAGGCGGGCATATCATTGTCAAAGTGAATGCGTTGACTGAGCGCCATTTGATTGACGCATTGTATAAAGCGTCGAACTCGGGCGTGAAAGTTGATTTGATTATTCGCTCAACCTGTTGTTTGCGTCCACAAGTCAAAGGTTTGTCTGAAAATATTCGAGTTCGTTCAATCGTGGGTCGTTTCCTTGAACATACTCGCGTTTATTACTTCGGCAATGGCGGAGAGCCGAAAGTGTATTGCGCGAGTGCCGACTGGATGGATCGTAATTTGTTCTCACGCGTAGAAGTGTGTTTCCCGATCGATAATGGTCATTTGCGCCGTCGTATTATCCAACAAGGGTTGCAGAACTATTTGGATGATAATCAGCAGGCTTGGGAACTAGACAAAGCTGGAGTTTGGAATCGAGTGGTTCCAAAAGAGGGTACTGAGTTGCATATGGCGCAGTCGATTTTGTTAGAGAAGTTGGCTCGTTAATTATTTATTGAGTTTAAAAAAAGCTCAGTTTGCGTGAGTAGGATGATCTTTTTTACATTCTTAATGCATTAAATCTTTGGTTTAGTGAAAAAGGTGTCTGATTGGTAAATATATATTTAGAGTTTTTCTTTCAGTATTGATTCAAATGCTCCGTTTGGTTCAATGCTGTTAGACTCAATGAGCACTGAATGCAAGTAACCATTTGCTAGGACACTGTATTTAAAACCTGCATGTTGTCCATTTTTAGTGAACAGTTCTATTTCGCTGCGTTCGCCAATATTTCCATTCTGACTAGATAAATCGTAGCCATGATTCTCTGCAAAATTCATGGCCGTAGATTTTTGGCTTGCCCAAATTCCAGCTTCAACTCCAGTACTATAAGTTTCATATGTTTGAATGGTGCTAAATAATTTTGTGGCACACTCAGAGTTACTTCTTACGCTATAGCCGTCCATATGCCCGAGTAACGGAATATCGATGCTAGATATTCTAGGTGTCGCCTCAATTTTGCAACCTAGCTTTTCGAGATCATCTATGGTGAACTGATTTATTGTCTTAACAATTGCATTTTTTTTCAGTATCTGCTGAGTTATTACAGCCGCTCATTAATAATATTGAAATGATGAGTAAAATTTTTATTTTTCGCATTTTTATAGTTAATAATCTTTGATTAAATAATGCATTAAGCCATATGCATTCTGATTTTATATTAGTCAAATAGGCTTTTAGCACTTATTTTTAAATTGATTGTAAGCTGGGGGTGAAAACCCCAGCTTACAACTGACGACTGACGACTGAGTTTTATCCCAGCTTTTTCAATAACTCTGGCAATGCCTTCGCTTGATCCGCTGCATTTCCTGTATAGCTCGCAGGGGTGAGCAATGCTAAACGCGCACGATCTGCTTCAGGAACGGCTGTCAACTCATTACCTGCGATAAAGTCGAGCATCATTTGACGAGTCATCGCTTGACCACGTGTCAGTGCTTTAAGTTTTTCGTAGGGTTGTTCAACGTTGTAGCGACGCATGACTGTTTGAATTGGTTCAGCCAAGACTTCTTGTGCGTTGTCCAAGTCAGCGTTGATCTTGTCAGCATTGAGCTCTAATTTACCAATCCCTTTCAAACATGCTTCAAATGCGATCAAGCTTTGTGCCAAACCAACACCCATATTACGAAGCACAGTTGAGTCGGTTAGGTCACGCTGCCAGCGAGAAATTGGTAATTTTTCACCGAGATGGGCGAGTACGGCATTCGCAAGACCTAGGTTACCCTCACTGTTTTCAAAGTCAATCGGATTGACCTTATGTGGCATAGTTGATGAACCAACCTCACCAGCTTTGAGTTTTTGTTTGAAGAAACCAAGTGAAATATAACCCCAAACGTCACGGTTAAAATCGATGAGAATAGTATTGAAACGCTTCAACGCATCAAACAATTCTGCCATGTAGTCATGTGGTTCGATCTGTGTGGTGTATGGATTGAAGTTCAAACCGAGTGAGCCAATAAAGCCTTCTGCATGTGCAGCCCAATCAATTTCTGGATAAGCAGAAAGATGCGCGTTGTAGTTACCAACAGCACCGTTAATTTTGCCCAGTAATTCAACTTGTTCAAATTGTTTGATTTGGCGAGCAAGACGATATGCGATGTTGGCAAATTCTTTACCCAATGTAGTCGGGCTAGCTGTTTGACCGTGGGTACGTGACAACATTGGTTGATCTGCGTGTTTTTCTGCGAGTGCTGCAATTGCATCACGGAGTTGACGCATTGAAGTCAGTAAAATATCGCGACCGCTTTGTAGCATCAGCGCATGAGACAAGTTGTTGATGTCTTCGCTGGTACATGCGAAATGGATAAATTCACCAGCGTCTTTGAGTGCTGCGATTGGTGTGATTTTTTCTTTGAGGAAATATTCAACCGCTTTTACGTCGTGATTGGTTGTTGCTTCAAGCGTTTTAATACGCTCTGCGTCAGCTTCACTGAAGTTTGTCACAATGGCATCGAGTGCAGCATTAGTTTCAGCAGAGAAAGGCGTAAGTTCAGAAATTTGTGGATGATTTGCCAAAGACTGTAACCAACGCACTTCGACTTTGACGCGTGCTGCGATTAGACCAAATTCAGAAAGATAAGGGCGCAGAGCATCACATTTATTGGCATAACGGCCGTCGAGTGGGGAGAGAGCTGTGAGAGTGTTTAGCATATCGTTCTATTCCAAGTGCAAAATAATCGGGTATTGAATGGGTTAGGTTTATGTTTCAGTTATGATTTTTTCATCTTGTGACGGATTGTGGCCAGCTTTCGAATGTCTTCTAGCATTGCACTCCGTCCAAAAAATAATTGCCAAGGGCGACCGCCAAGGCTATTCCAAAGATGTGCAGCTTGCATTCCTGCAAACAGGCAAGCACGAATGCAATCGACATTGGTTGCGTCTGTGAGTGTTGCTTGTTGACCTTTGACTTTTAAACGTGAGCGGAGTGTGCCAGCTGTATTTAAATACGTTGATGCCATGCCCGCTAAAATCGAAGGATTACGATAACGCTGGTCAAAAAATGCAACGCGCTGGTTCAAAATATTTTGCTGCTCAGCAATATAACTGACTAATTTAGGGCGGCGATAAACTTTGCGTTCAATCTGAAATAAGGCAAAGGCATAACGTGTCGGTTCTGAAGGACGAATTGATTTCGGTAATGAACTTGCTGCTTTATATGAAAATAAATAACTTTCTAAAAGTTTCATACCCAACTGTAAATCATCAATATTTCCCAGTCGTTTGATGGGATCTTTTTCCTCAGATAATGCGAGTTTGAGCAGGATATCCATCGCAGCTTGATGCCCATTTAATGCAGCAGCACCTTGAGATGCAAAAGCATATGCCAGTCCTGTAGCTTGAAAAATTGCTGCAAGTGCAAGTAGTCTGAGCTGGCGCGGTGTTGGCGCATTTGGATCTGGGTTAAATCCATTCATTAGGCTTTCGCTTGTAAATTGCTTTGCGGTGCGCTGATGTGTTGTCCTGCATCAGTAGCACGAATGACACCACCGCCTAAGCAGACGTCGTCCTGATAAAACACAACGCTTTGTCCTGGCGTGACTGCACGTTGGAGTTCATCAAAGATAACTTTCACTGCGCCTTGGTTCACATCATCCATGTACACGGTGCACGCTTGATCAGCTTGGCGATAGCGTGATTTTGCGGTGCAGCGTAGTGGCTGACTTGTGCTTATCGGAACATCGCCTGATACCCAGTCGATTGGTTCTGACCACAAAGTTGTACTTAACATCAACGGATGATCGTGACCTTGACCGACGATCAATTGATTTTTACTGAGATCTTTTGCCAATACAAACCATGCACCTTCGGCTTGGTCTTTTAATCCCCCGACGCCAATACCACCACGTTGTCCAAGTGTGTAATACATCAAGCCATCGTGTTGACCAATAATGCGACCTTCATCTGTCACAATTTCGCCTTTTTGAGCTGGCAAATATTGTTGAAGGAAATCTTTGAAACGACGTTCGCCAATGAAGCAAATGCCTGTTGAATCTTTTTTAGCAGCGGTTGAAAGTCCTAGATCCTCTGCTTTAGCTCTGACTTGGGGTTTGATTAATTCGCCCACAGGGAATAAAGTTTTAGCGATTTCACGACCATGTACGGCATGAAGGAAATAGCTTTGATCTTTGTTATGATCTAAACCACGCAAGAGCTGGGCGACATTTTCACCTGAGTGATTTTGGAAAATTTCACCGCGACGTGTGTAGTGACCTGTCGCAATATAATCCGCGCCCAAGGTCAGTGCATAATCTAAAAATGCGCGGAATTTGATTTCTTTGTTGCATAAAATATCTGGATTCGGTGTGCGCCCAGCTTGGTATTCTTTGAGGAAGTGTTCAAACACACGATCCCAGTACTCCATCGCAAAATTAGCCGTATGCAATGGAATCCCTAATTTATCGCAAACGCTTTGTGCATCGGCGAGATCACGCATCGCTGTGCAATATTCGGTACCATCGTCATCTTCCCAATTCTTCATGAACAGGCCTTCGACGCGATAGCCTTGTTCCATCAAGAGTGCAGCGGATACAGACGAATCAACACCGCCAGACATACCGACCATGACGAATTTTTGTTGATTGTCTGAATAAGCTTGTAATGCTGCTTCTGTGGAGATATCGGCGAATGTTGACATGATTATTCGCCTGTATTGCGTGGTTGTTCAAAAATCATGGAGAGTGGAAAGCGTTGTCCAGTCAAAGCATCTTCAATACAGCGAATGACAAGAGGTGAGCGCGCACGGTTTGTGGCTTTGAGTTCATCCAGCGTCAGCCATACTGTACGGACAATACCTGTATCTAGAGTGCGAGCAGCATCAAAAGATTCGACATTGGCAAAGAAGCAAATCCGATAATAAGTACAGGTCGGATCATCAGGTGGTGTATAGGTATAAATGCCTAATACGCTATCAATGGAAACGGTATAACCGGTTTCTTCTAATGTTTCACGAATTGCAGCTTCAACGAGTGTTTCATTGGCTTCGACATGACCAGCAGGTTGGTTAATCACCAAATGAGGGAGATTAATGCTCATTTCTTCGACTAACAAAAACCGAGCATCTGAACCTTGTCCAGTAATATTTTGCTGAACAATCGTGGCGACGGTTACATGTGGAGTCCAATGCATCGTTGATTCCAAAGACAATATGATCAAAAAACGGTATAAAAGAGACTAAAATGTGTTCATGGTGCGTTGCACGTTTAAAAACATTCAAGAGCAAACTTTTTACAGGTGCTATGATACGGGATTACGACTAAATTCTCCATTCTGATCTGCATATGGATGTTGACCGATGTTGTTAACTTTAGTCTCCAGCGAGTCGTAATAGGGCTAATTCATGACGTCTAACAAAAAAACAACCTCTCGATCTACACCTAATTCAACGTTGACTCATCTAGATGCACAAGGTGCAGCACACATGGTTGATGTTTCAGATAAAGTGACGACGCAGCGCACCGCAGTCGCGACGGGTTTCATTCAATTACAGCCAGAAACACTCGCCTTATTAAGAGATCAGGCATTGCCAAAAGGTGATGTCTTAGCGACAGCTCGTATTGCAGGAATCATGGCAGCAAAACAAACTTCATCATTAATTCCCCTGTGTCATCCATTGCCCTTAACTAAAGTTGCAGTGGATTTAGAGCTCGTTGATACTCCCATTTCTGGGGTGAAAATACAGGCAACATGTCGTACAACAGGTCAAACAGGTGTTGAGATGGAAGCATTGACAGCGGTCAGTGTGGCAGGTTTGACACTTTATGATATGTGTAAAGCGGTCGATCAAGACATGGTCATTGGAGCGATTCAATTGATCAAAAAAGCGGGTGGTCGACGTGATTTTGATAAGAGTGTTGATCAACATACTGATCCAAAATCTTATGGAGCATCCAATTAATGACTGTAAAAGTTCTATTTTTTGCAAAATTGCGAGAGAAGATGGGTGTCAGTGAAGTTAACTTTGCACTCAATCAATCGGTAACTTTGTATGAATTTCAAACCTTACTTGCAGCTGAATATCCAGTTTTTGAAGACTTACCGCAACCGATTGTTGTTGCGATTAATCAGGAATTTGCGCAGTCTGGCCAGTTGGTTTCGTCTGGTGATGAGGTAGCATTTTTTCCTCCTGTGACAGGCGGATAATTGGAAGGCTGAAATGTCTAAAATTCCTGATCATGAGCAGATTAATATACCTATTGATATTGCGATCTTAAATGAGCCTTTTAGCGCTTCTGACTTAGATCAGAGATTTAATACTTTAGGCTTGAGATTTGGTGCAGCGGGTGCGGTTGTGACCTTTTTGGGCCAAGTCCGTGAGTCTGGGGATCATCAAGATGTGACGGGCTTAGTTCTGGAGCATTATGCGGGAATGACGGAGCGTGTTTTACATCAGCATATCATCAATGCCTGTCAACGTTGGTCATTGTTAGGCGTTGTTGTGGTTCATCGTGTGGGAAAAATGGCACTGGGCGACAATATTGTGGGTGTCGTTGTAGCAAGTCAGCATCGACAAGCTGCATTTGATGCAGTGCAGTTTTTAATGGATTTTTTGAAAAATGATGCGCCGTTTTGGAAGCAGGAGGTGACTCAGAATGGCACTGAGTGGGTAGAACAAAAAAAATCAGATTTGGATAATATCTCTAAATGGTAGCCAGCTACGATGGTTTTTAGCTCATCATCGCTGGCACATTATCTACGACTATGCTGATTTTGCAAAAATAACATCAACTTTTTTGTTTGGTATACGTTCAGTAAACCATTGTGATATTTTGACTTGTTCTGCATTTTTAAGCGGACGTTTCGTTAGAACATTTAAAATATATGTTTGCTCACTGAGAGTTTTTGTGTCCTTATCCCATGTAAAACCTTGAGATAGCCAAACTCTTTCAACTTGAGGAAATAAAATCATCATTTCCTGAGAGATTTGCTTAATATTTTGTGTGAGATCAAATTCCTTTGATTGTTTCTGTTGCTGTTTGTTCAATAGGTTTTCTAAAACCTGAATTTGCTGATCTTTTTGTGATTCAGTTTGCGTTAAGTCACTTAATAAACCAGACCTTAAAGCATTGACATCAATGTCATGATTTGCAGCTTGATGCACTCTTAATTCAGTATTCGCTACCCCTTCAATTTTGAGCATGTCTTTGAGTCTATTGAGCTGACTCGTGTTTAAAAAATCTCCCATGAGTGTGACATCAATCATTCGAGTTTTGGGGTCAATTTGTGTCTGTGCAACATAAATAGATTTAGAGCTAATTTTATCGTTTACAAATTGAGTTGCTTTAGCCTTAAAAACTTCATCTTGTACAAGTATAT
>JASLHI010000047.1 GCA_030149815.1 Aquirhabdus sp.
GTTCATCAAGAAACGAATGTCGCGAAGAGGAGCTTTATAAGCTGGCATAAGTAACCCCGTTAAGGAAGAAATAAGATGCGATGAAAATTTCGCTGGGTCGAATAATAAACCCCAATGTATCTTTTTGTATAATGAATTATGATAGAAAATGAGATTTTTGAGCCATTGCATTTTTTGGCGATATGTGATCTATATCGCTTTATGGCTGACTAATGATAGTTTGAGTCGATTTATTAAATTCTATGCCAATGATCATAGTCATGAAAGTAACCATTTGCCAGATATCCATCCTCGAATTCTGGCAAATAGTGATGTGAAATTGTAAAAATGGATCGCAATTGTCGTGAGTTTTTTGAGGGAGCGTGATTAAAGGACAAAGTTAGTCAGATCAGGTCTCACGCCATTCCAGACATAAAATGCTTCAGCAGCTTGCCCAATGAGCATTCCTAAACCATCTGCAGTCGGAACACCGCGTTGTTTGGCTTGATCTATAAAACTAGATGGTTTGCCGTATGCCATTTCATAGGCGTAGTTGAAGGTGAGATTGTCGGGAAGTACGATACCTTCTCCAGAAAGGCTAGCTGATGTTGCATTGATAATTAAATCAAAATGCCCAGAAATGTTTTTTAAGTCATTTGATTTTATTGGTATTTTTGAGAAATCATCATAATTTGTAATAGTTAAGTCATTTTCATTTATAGTAGATTTATATTTTTTGTATTGAAGAATTTCAGCAACTTTACTTTTATCAATAAGACCTTCTGATACTAAGCGTTCTAATACCGCACTTGTTGTATATAAAATTTCTGCTAAGTCATTGGCACGATCAATTGTACGATTTGCTATTTCAATTTCTTTAACACCAGCTTGAAATAATGGCAAAATAACGCCACGAGTAGCACCGCCCGCTCCAAGAATGAGAATGCGATTACAATATTTCAGCCAACCAAGTCTTTGTAAATCTTGAGCTAATCCAGCCCCATCAGTATTATCGCCTATTAAAGCATCACCATTCATCCATAGAGTATTAACGGCTTGTGCTGCCAGAGCCCGATCAGTGGGGGTACAAATACTATATGCTAGTTCTTTAAACGGTAACGTAATATTTAGTCCATTGCCACCTTGAGCAAAAAAATCTCTGACGATGATATCGAATTGATCAAGCGGGGCAAGGATCCGTTCATAACTCAACTCAATCCCAGTCTGTTTGCCAAAAGCCTGATGAATTTCAGGTGATCGGCTATGGGCAATCGGATTACCGATGACTGCGAACTTTTTTGCAACGGTCATTAATATTTAGTTCCAGAGTTTTAGGCTTTGTTTAAGTTCAACCAATCACGGGGTTTGAGGAAGTAAGACGTGAGGCGTTCTTCTGGAGAACCTTCTGCCCATTCTGGTCGATAATGCCAACTGACTAGATTTGGCAGACTAACAAGAATTGACTCAATACGTCCGCCTGTTTGTAAACCAAACAGCGTGCCACGATCGTAGATGAGGTTGTATTCTACATAACGTCCACGTCGATAGAGTTGGAACTCACGCTGTGCTTCGGTGTATGGTGTATTTTTCCGTTTTTGTACAATTGGAATATAGGTTGCGAGAAAGCCATTACCCACACTTTGCATAAAATCAAAACAACGCTCAAAGCCCCATGCATTTAGATCGTCGTAAAATAAACCACCGATGCCACGTTGTTCATCACGATGTTTGAGGTAGAAATAGTCATCACACCATTTTTTGTATTCGGGATAGACCGATTCGCCAAAGGGTACGCATACATCAAATGCGGCTTGATGCCAAGCAATGCAGTCTTCTTCTACAGGGTAGTATGGTGTTAAGTCAAAACCGCCGCCCATCCACCACACGGGTTCCATGCCTTCTTTTTGAGCAACGAATAAACGGATATTGGCATGAGTTGTGGGAACGTGTGGATTTTTCGGGTGAATAACCAGAGAAACTCCAAGCGCTTGTGCTGTTGCGCCTTCAATCTGTGGGTGACGTGCGGTGGCTGATGCAGGTAAATGTTTCACATCAATATGTGAAAACATGACGCCGCCTTTTTCAATCACATTTCCACCTTGCAGAACACAAGAGCGCCCACCACCGCCTTCAGGTCGTTCCCAGCCATCCGCAACAAATCGTGCCGTCCCACCACTTTGCTGTTCTTCCAGATCGAGTGCGTTACAAATACGCCTTTGTAGATCAAGTAAAAATGCACGTACGCGTGCGATGTCGTTTTGTGTTGGGTCGTCATTACTACTATTGGTGTTCATTCTCTTCTCTATTTGGATGTTTTAAATATGTAATTAGGCGAAAATTAAACTATTGTGACATTACGGCAGCTTGTGTGCTGGGAGTAAGGTGCATCGCACGTCCTTGCAGCCAGAATCGTGGTGCACTAAATGCATCAACACTTTCACAGTGAACGCAAATTATATCTTTACCATGAGTTGCAAGCATCATCATGATAGCTAAAATTGCGATAAACTTTATTCCTATTTTATACAAAGGCATAGCTGTTAATTTAAGTTTAGATGATTGCTTGCTTTGAGTAATGCTTCCAAATTCATTTGATGCTTGTGTTGGTAGTGATGCAATTAACCATGCTAGTGACCAAAGGCCAAGTATTTGACTCAGCGGGTAGACTAATAAACCTGATATTGAAGCATCCATAACTATTGCAACTGTAGCAGCGAAAGCAAAAGCTGGTAACACTTTTACATATCGGAAGATGAGGATGACGGTAGGAGTTAAACAAAGTAGTGCAAGTAATCCGCCAATGCCCCATTCACTAATTAGTTGAATGAAAATATTGTGTGGATGTCCGCTAATTCGCCAAGGCTGAGCTAGCACATAATTATCGCCGCCGATACCGAATAAAGGGCTAGATAGCCATAGATCCCAAGCTTTTTGCCATAAAAGATTGCGATCAGAGCTATCTGTACGTGCTAATGGCATGTAAATTAAAGCTGGAAAAGAATGTATTAATACTAAGTAAATTGAACCAGATGCAAGAAATGAAACAGAAGGTAGTTGTAAGTTTTTCCATTGATCACGGCGTAAATACGCAATAAAGAACAATCCAATAAAAATCGAAAGAAAGCTAGCACGTGCGCCATCGAAGAAAAATACTAAAAAATAAGTAATAGAAAGAGTATAGACCGTAAGTGTCGTAATCAAATTAAATACAAAAGATTTAGATGGATTTGTGGAGAGCCATGCAGGTCGTTGCCATAGCAAAAATAAACATGGTAATAAAGCATCATCAAGCATACGAATATTATTAAATGATTGATGCCAATCATTTAATTGAGAGGTTTGAATGGTTTGCGTAATGCCAATAAATAAGAAAAGAGTAGTTAGTATGGGTAGAACTGAAATTATCGCAGCAATTTTTGGTGCTAAATGGATTTTTTGTCGTAATAATTGTGCTTGTGCTAAAACACCTAAAGCTAGCAAGCTATACAGTGCTGCATCAGAAAATGAGCGACCTGGATGTTGTGAATTTAGTGCGCTAATGAAGATCATTCCGATAGCTAAAAATAATCCATAGCCTAGATATTGGATAGTATGTTTAGATAAAGTAGTGATTTGATGAGAACTAAAGAAAATATATATGCTGAGAAATATCAGTAAAATAATTTCAAAAATTCGCCAGCCATCATACGCACTAGATACCCAAAATACTTCGGTACTTGAGAATGCAATAAATGCGATCAGTGGAGCCCCGAATAGTAGGAAAAATGGCAATTCTTTCCAGAGGGTCTGAGGGGGGGAGTTTTTATCCACGAAGATGTCGCATGCGGCTTTGTTTGGTTTCAAGATATGCAGCGTTGTGCGGGTTTTCGCCGACATGGAGAGGCGTTCTTTCCACAACATCTAAGCCTAAAGCTGTTAATGCTTCAATTTTTGCAGGATTATTTGTAATGAGATTGACTCGTTGAATCCCTAAGTGTGTGAGCATGACTTGGCACATTTCATAAGTGCGTGCATCAGCAGGTAAACCTAACAGTAGATTTGCATCCAGCGTATCATGCCCCTGATCTTGTAGGGCGTATGCGCGAATTTTATTCGGTAAGCCAATCCCACGTCCTTCCTGACGGAGGTAAAGAAGTACGCCGCGACCTTTTTTTGCGAGGAGTTCGAGCGTGGTATTCAGTTGTGGACCGCAATCGCAACGTAATGAGCCAAACGCATCACCTGTCAGACATTCAGAGTGAATACGCACGAGTGTTGGCTCGATTGTTTCGGTCTGTGCTAATGCTGATTCAGCGGTTTGGGCCTGTGAGGATGTTGATAACCCAATTGAAAGCGCAATATGTTCTTGCTCTGTTTCAGGGTCTTGAAATACCGAAATGTCAAAGTCACCATGTTTTGTGGGGAGTTTCGATGTGGCAATAAACTCAACAGGCATTATTCACTCTGTAATTCAAGTAATGGTCTTATAGTATACCCTAGCTTGTGTACAGATGTGACGTTGCCTTATTTGGTTGTGGGGTGCATTTTGATATTTGTATTGAACGTTATTGCTTTGATATTGTTGTTTTTGTGAAATAAATTCTGAAAGCTCATCAGGAATGATACATCTTTGTTAATATGTTTGTGAATTTTTCTTTATAATGTCTTTAGTCATTATTTGGTGTAGGGATGAGGTGAACGGATTTACTTGATTGACCTATTGCCATGCTCTGAAAAGGGTTATGTCGTGAGCAGGCATGAAGAAACAGTATTAAACATGCGATACTTGTTTTGATTATTTTTCGACTTTAGTATTTTCCACCTTAGTTTTGGCGATCTAAACGCTATGATGTATACCCAGATTCCAACCTTGCGCCCTGATACGCCGTTATTAGATGAGATTGAGTCTCCAGCGCAACTCAAAACACTAAACTTGTCCGAGCTACAAACCTTGGCTGATGAGCTGCGCGCGTATTTGTTGTATGCCGCTGGACAAAGTGGTGGGCATTTTGGTGCAAATTTAGGTGTTGTTGAGTTGACAGTTGCTTTGCATACGGTTTTAGATACTCCGCGTGATCGGTTGGTTTGGGATGTTGGACATCAAGCTTATCCGCATAAGGTGCTGACTGGGCGACGCGAACAGCTCACAACAATTCGCAGTAAACATGGTTTGGCTGCTTTTCCTGCACGGGATGAATCTGAGTTTGATACCTTTGGTGTTGGACATTCATCGACTTCTATTTCTGCCGCATTAGGCATGGCATTAGCGCAACGCTATCAGTTTAAAAGTGGGATAAAAATAGATGGTGTTGGGCCTGCACGTGTTGCATGCGTGATTGGCGATGGCGCGATGACTGCTGGTATGGCATTTGAGGCGATGAATGATGCTGTGGAGCATCAAGCCGATCTACTGGTCATTCTGAATGACAACGATATGTCGATTTCAGGTAGTGTTGGTGGTTTGGCACATCATTTATCAAACTTGTGGCAAAACGGTGAATATGTTCATGTCAATGATGATGGTTCACCAGAAGTTCGCCAGCGCCCAGATTGGCAGTTCCGCGCACGAAAACCGACTCTAGATCATATTCAGACCAATACTGATAATTTATTTAAAGCGATTGGTTTTGAATATTTTGGACCTGTTGATGGACATGATCTGCCTGAACTTTTAAGGGTTATGAATGTACTCAAGGATCGTAAAGGTTGCCGTTTGTTGCATGTTTATACAACGAAGGGCAAAGGATTTACACCTGCAGAGCAGGATCAGATTGGCTATCACGCGATTGCGAAATTAGGTGCGAGTAAATTAGGCGCAGTCAGTACCAAGCATGCATCGCATAAGCCGATTAAATATTCAGATATTTTTGGTCAATTTTTGTGTGACCAAGCAGCGTTAGATTCTCGCTTACTCGCCATCACGCCTGCAATGTGTGAAGGTTCTGGGATGGTTGAATTTGCAAAACGTTATCCTGAGCGTTTTTTTGATGTTGCGATTGCTGAACAGCATGCACTGACTTTGGCTGCTGGTATGGCCTGTGAGGGTGTGAAGCCTGTTGTTGCGATTTACTCTACGTTTTTACAGCGCGGCTATGATCAATTAGTTCACGATATTTGCTTGCAAAATCTCGATGTGACTTTTGGTATTGATCGTGCAGGTTTGGTGGGTGAAGATGGTGCAACGCATGCGGGTACATTTGATTATGCGTTTATGCGAACACTACCGAATTTGATTTTGATGGCGCCAAAAGACGAAAACGAATGTCGTCAAATGTTGTATACCGCTTACCAACATCAAGGTCCAGCGGCGGTACGCTATCCGCGTGGTGCGGGTGTGGGGAGTGAGGTTGCTGAGGCGTTTACAGCTTTGCCAATCGGTCAGTCGGAGTTGCTACTTTCATTGAATGAGCAGAGTAGCAAAAAGATAGCTTTACTTGCTTTTGGTAGTCGTGTGATGGCAACTCTGGATGCTGCGCAGCAACTTGCGTTGTCTGGACTTGGTGTTACTGTGGTCAATATGCGTTTTATTAAACCCCTCGATCTGGACGTACTGCAACGTCTTGCCAAGACACATCATGCTTTTGTGACGATTGAAGAACATGTAGTTATGGGTGGTGCGGGTAGTGCGGTTAATGAAGCATTGCATCAGCTTTTTATCCTTAAACCTGTGCTGAATCTCGGTTTGTCCGATCAATTCTTGTCACATGGTGAACATAGCGATCTGTTAAAAGATGAGGGTCTGGATGCTGCTGGAATCGCAAATTCAGTCCATGATTTTTGTGAAAAGGTTTTGTGAAAAAGTGTTGGAGGATTAATATTCTCTTGCGGAGCTCATCTTACGTGTTCCGATGATTCTCAGCATTTTTTAATGCTTTTCTAGCCCAGTCGATATGATTTACGTTAGAATACTCCGCTTTATGACAAGCCAAAAAGAGTGACGGTAAATGGAACCAATGGTGGTGATGGCGACGCGCGCAGCGCAATTGGTCGGCAGCGAAATTCTTAAGGCGCATCAAAATCGCCATAAAATTGATCTGAAAGTTGAAAGTAAGGGTAAT